>JAGRPN010000363.1 GCA_019449555.1 Ramlibacter sp. | reverse complement strand
GGCGCCCAGCCCGATCCCGGCCCGCAGCCGCTGGATCCCGCGGCCGGCGGCGGCGACGAGATCGCGACGCTGCGGCGCGCATTCGCGCAGATGACGCGCCGCATCGCCGACCAATGGCGCGAGCTGACCACGCAGGACCAGCAGCGCCGCGAGCTGGTGGCCAACATCTCGCACGACCTGCGCACGCCGCTGACGTCGCTGCACGGGTACCTGGAAACGCTGCGCGTCAAGGCCGACACCTTGTCGCAGGCCGAGCGCCAGCGTTACCTCGACATCGCCCTCGGGCAGAGCCGCAAGGTGGGCCGGCTCGCGCAGGAATTGTTCGAACTGGCGCGGCTCGAATACGGCGTCGTGAAACCCGACAAGGAACGCTTCTCGCTGCCCGAACTGCTGCAGGACGTGTTCCAGAAATTCGAGCTGGCGGCCGAGGCGCGGCGGCAGCAACTGGCGATGGACATCGCGCCCGGGCTGCCGGGGGTCACGGCCGATCTCGGCATGATCGAACGCGTGCTCACGAACCTGCTCGACAACGCGATTCGCCATACGCCGGCCGGGGGCCGCATCGACGTGCGCGTGCGCCGCGAAGGCGCCGCGGTGGAAGTGCAAGTCGGCGACAGCGGGCCGGGCGTGCCGGAGCCGCTGCGCGCCACCCTGTTCACGCGGCCTTCGTTCCAGGCCGCCGCGCGCGATTCGGGCGGCGGCCTCGGTCTCGTGATCGTGCAGCGCATCCTGCAACTGCATGGCAGCGACATCCGGCTGGTGCAGGAGCAGGGCCGGGGCGCCGTGTTCCGCTTCCAGCTGAGCGCATCGCCGGCCTAGTCAGGTGGGGCCGGCCGCGTGGCCGACTCTGCGTCAGCCGGCCCGATCGGGTTGCGGGCGACCAGCCGCTCCACCGCGGCGCGCAGGAGCTGTCCCGGCGCCAGCCCGAGCAGCAGCGCCGCCTCGTTCACGTGCGAGATGACGCCGCAGTCCCACATGTCCTGCGCATCGCCGATGCGCGCGCTGGTGTGGGCGACCGTGCCTGCCGCGACATTCTTCGCCTGCAGCAGCGCCAGCGCGGCGATCCCCGCGCCGTCCTTGCCGACGCCGGCGTCATTGAAGAACGCCGCTTTCAGCGGCACTTCGAGCGCGAACTGCGCGGAACTCACGCCGCCGTGCGACGCCGAGACGACGATGGCGCCCGCATCGGCCGGCGCGATCTTCGTGATCGTGTCCACGAGCAGGACCGATCCACCCGGCCCGCGCGCCACTTCCTTCTTGAGCATGATCCCGTCCTTGTCGAACCGCCGGCCCATGATAGGAGCGCGCAAGGCGGGCAGCAACGCCGGCGTGCCTGGCGCCACGGCGCCCCGGGGCGAATCAAGGGTTTCTAGGGACGAAGGCCTCGCGCCCCTGCACCTACCATCGGAAACCAGAACATGGGGGCACCGATGAAACGAACGCTGTTGCTGCTTTGCCTGTCCGCCTGCGGCCTGTCGGCCCAGGCGCAATCCTGCGAGGGCGGCCTCTACCTCAATCCGCAGGTGATTCGCGGTGAAGGCGCGTCGCAGACCGAAGCCGCGCTCAAGGAGCTGATCGAATTCATCCGGCCGACCGGCCTCTCGGTGTCGCCCGTGATCAACATCAGGGAAACGCAGGACGTCCTGACGGCGCTCAAGCGCCCGGCGCCCCCGTGCTGGGTCTATGGCAACCCGGTCGTCGGGCTCGCATCGGGCTACCGGGCGGTCGCCGTCAACCTCGACCCGATCCAGTCGGCAGTGCTGATCCTGGGCGACATCGGCACCACCAAGGACGGCAAACCGGTGGCGCTCGCGAGCCTGCCCCCCGACCAGCAGGCGAAGGTGCTCGCCAAGCTGAAGACCACCACCTGCTTCGGCATGAAAAGCGGCGTGACGACCGCGCTGGTGCAGGCGCAGAGCCTGTGCGGGAAGGTGGAGGAGGTCACGCCGCAGCAAGGGCTCGGCCAGAGCTACCTGCCCACCAAGGCGGCGTTCTACTGGCAGCCGGACCGGTGGGCCGGCTTGATCACGCGCAAGCAGACGGCCGAGGGCTCGACGATGAAGAATCACTATGGCAAGGACGAGCGCATCCACCTGGTGCAGATGGTGGTGGTGCCGGCCACCAATCCCAGCTGGGGCTATGGCCTGTATGTGCGCCCCGACGTCCCCGCGGACGCGGTGAAGAAAGCCGTCGCGCAATTTGCGGTGCTGAAGAACCCGACGCCCCTGCTCCTCAAGGCGCTGGACGTCGGCGGCAAGTCCGAGTTCAGCACGCCGCCCGAGGCGGCCGTGCAGAAGATGAAGCAGTCGCTGGCCTTGCCCTCCTGAGCGGCGCACGCCGGCTTCACGACCAGCGCAGGCGCAAGTCGGTAAACAGCTCGGCGATCCCGTTGAGTTCGGCCGGCGCCGAAGTGGGCGGCGGCCGGTTCCCGGCGCGGCAGCCCTGCACCGCCCAGTGCGTCACGCCCGCCGCCGATAGCTCCCGTGCCAGGGCCAGCAGCCGATCGATCGCGAACAGGCCCGCGTGCCAGGTGGTGCGGCATTCGTAGGCGATGCCGCTGCGCAGCACGTGCGCGAGCGACGCGCGCGCCTTGGCCGCGCTGCCCGACACGCCGGTCAGCGTGTCGTGCTCCGGCTGCGGCGCCTTGACGTCCAGGCCGATCCAGTCGAGCGCCGGCAGCAAGCCGGCGAGCCGGTCCGGGTACATCCCGGCGGTATGCAGTCCGACCTCGAAACCGAGGTCCCGCACCTCGCGCACGGCATCGCCCAGGCCGGCCTGCAAGGTCGGCTCGCCGCCCGAGAACACCACGCCATCGAGCAGGCCGCGGCGTCGCTGCAGGAACGCGCGGACCTGCTGCCATGGCATGGCAGGCGCAGCATCGGCGGCGATCAGGCCGGGGTTGTGGCAATAGCCGCAGTGCCACGGGCAGCCTTGCAGGAACACGACCGCCGCCAGCCGCCCCGGAAAGTCGATGGTGGTCAGCGGCGTCAGGCCGGCCACCCGCAACGGGGCGGTCACCGGCCCGGCAGCGCGGCCTCGCAAAAGAAGCGGCGCTCGCCGTGCTCGCCCTGCTTGCCGATGTTGAAGCTGGACACCGGGCGGTGGTAGCCCATCACGCGCGTCCACACTTCGCAAGGCTGGCGCTCCTCGTCGCGCAGTTGCGGCTCGGCCGCCGCGCGCTCGGCTATCGCGATTTCCGGTGCGGTGTCATGTGTCATCGTGCAGTCTCCTCGGGCAATGGGTTGGCAATGGGATGCTGGGAAGCGAGCGCCTGGCGCTTGCGTTCGAGCAGCGCCTCGTCGCACTTCGGGCAGAACGCATGTTCCCCGGCGAGATAGCCGTGCGTCGGGCAGATCGAGAACGTCGGCGTGATGGTGATGTAGGGCAGGCGGAAACGCGTCAATGCGCGGCGCACCAGCTCGCGGCACGCCGCGCCGCTGGACAGGCGCTCGCCCATGTACAGGTGCAGCACGGTGCCGCCCGTGTACTTCGATTGCAGCGGTTCCTGCCGTTCCAGCGCCTCGAACGGGTCGTCGGTGAAGCCGACCGGCAGTTGCGACGAGTTCGTGTAGTACGGCTTGTCGGCGCTGCCGGCCTGCAGGATCTGCGGCCAGCGCTTGCGGTCCTCGCGCGCGAAGCGATAGGTCGTGCCCTCGGCCGGCGTCGCCTCCAGGTTGTACAGGTGCCCGGTTTCTTCCTGGAACGCGACGATGCGTTCGCGTACGCGATCGAGCAGCCGCAGGGCGAGCGCGTGACCGCGTTCGGTCGTGATGTCGTCGGCGTCGCCGCTGAAATTGCGCACCATCTCGTTCAGCCCATTCACCCCGAGCGTCGAGAAGTGGTTGCGCAGCGTGCCGAGATAGCGCTTGGTGTACGGAAACAGGCCCTGGTCCATCAGGCGCTGGATCAGTTTGCGCTTGACCTCCAGGCTGCGCTTGCCGATCTCGAGCAGCGCATCGAGCGCGCGCAGCAGGTCGGTCTCGCGGCCGCGGTGCAGGTGGCCCAGGCGCGCGCAGTTGACCGTGACGACGCCGATGCTGCCGGTCTGCTCCGCGCTGCCGAACAGGCCGTTGCCGCGTTTGAGCAGTTCGCGCAGGTCCAGCTGCAGGCGGCAGCACATCGAGCGGACCATGTTGGGTTCCAGCTCGGAGTTCACGAAATTCTGGAAGTACGGCAGCCCATACTTGGCCGTCATCTCGAACAGCAAGTTTGCGTTCTCCGACTCCCACGGAAAGTCGCGCGTGATGTTGTAGGTGGGGATCGGGAAGGTGAACACGCGCCCCTTCGCGTCGCCCGTGGTCATGACCTCGATGTAGGCGCGATTGATCATGTCCATCTCGGCCTGCAGCTCGCCGTACATGAACGGCATCTCGCGCCCGCCGATCACGGGCACCTGCTCGCGCAGGTCGTCCGGGCAGGTCCAGTCGAAAGTCAGGTTGGTGAAGGGCGTCTGCGTGCCCCAGCGCGAGGGCACGTTCAGGTTGTAGACCAGCTCCTGCATGCACTGGCGCACCTCGCGGTACGCCATGCCGTCCTTGCGCACGAACGGCGCCATGTAGGTGTCGAAGGACGAGAACGCCTGCGCGCCGGCCCACTCGTTCTGCAACGTGCCCAGGAAATTCACGATCTGCCCCACGGCCGACGACATGTGGTTCGGCGGCCCGGCTTCCACCTTGCCCGGCACGCCGTTCAATCCTTCGTGCAGGAGCGTGCGCAGCGACCAGCCGGCGCAGTAGCCGCTCAGCATGTCGAGGTCGTGGATGTGGATGTCGCCGCTGCGGTGCGCCTCGCCGATCTCGGGCGAGTACACGTGCGACAGCCAGTAATTGGCCGTCACCTTGCCCGCCACGTTGAGGATCAGCCCGCCCAGCGAGTAGCCCTGGTTGGCGTTGGCGTTCACGCGCCAGTCGGCGCGGGTGAGGTATTCGTTGATCGACGCTTCGACGTCGACCAGCGTCTTGCTGTCCTGGCGCAGCCGGGCGTGCTGCTCGCGATAGACGATGTAGGCGCGCGCGGTCTTGAGGTGGTTGGCCGCGATCAGCGTCTGCTCGACCACGTCCTGGATCTGCTCGATCGCCGGGGCCTGGCCGGCGAAGCGCCAGGCCAGCACCTTGACGGCCATCGCGGTGAGCAGGGCCGCTTCGTCGGCGCCGAACTCGCCGGTCGCGCTGCCGGCACGCTCCAGCGCCGCTTCGATCTTGCCGGCGTCGAAGCGCACGCGCTCGCCGCCCCGCTTGACGACCTGGGCCGGCAGCGTCGTGGTCGGAAAGGGATGGGACATGGGGTTTCGGCTCCTCACGCTATATGTAGCGTTTAGAGTAGGCGATAGACCCCAGATGTAGTGTTGATCTGCCTCAAACTTGTTGCGTCTGCGGCACCTCGGCGGCCTAGGGTTTCACCCGAATCCGGCGCAGTGGAAAGCGGTACCTGGAGCACCTTGCCGACCGCACTCTTGTCATATCGCTGTCACAAAACCTTCCTAGAGTCGACTTGTTCCGTTTCAAAACCCGAAGGTCCAACGATGAGAATGAACGTGCTAATCACCCTCGCCCTGGCTTTGCTTTGCTTTGCCGGCCTGGCGGCGGCGGAGGACATCACCGGCGCCGGCGCCACTTTCCCGGCGCCGCTGTATGCCAAATGGGCCGCCGATTACAACAAGGCCACCGGCGTGAAGGTCAATTACCAGTCGGTCGGCTCCGGCGCGGGCATCAAGCAGATCGACTCGAAGACGGTGGCCTTCGGCGCGTCCGACATGCCGCTCAAGGACGAGGACCTGGCCAAGAAGGGGCAGATGCAGTTTCCGACGGTGATCGGCGGCGTCGTGCCGGTGATCAACATCAAGGGCATCGCCCCGGGGCAGCTCAAACTCAACGGGCAGGTGCTCGGGGACATCTACCTGGGCAAGATCACAAAGTGGACCGACCCGGCGATCAAGGCGCTCAACCCGTCGTTGCCGCTGCCGGACGCGGCGATCGCGCCGGTGCGCCGCGCCGACGGTTCGGGCACGAGCTTCATCTTCACCAATTACCTGTCGAAGGTGAACGCGGACTGGAAAAGCAAGGTGGGCGAGGGGACGGCCGTGAACTGGCCGGCCGGCGCGGGCGGCAAGGGTAATGAAGGCGTTGCGGCTTTCGTGAACCGGCTGCCCAACTCGATCGGCTATGTCGAATATGCGTACGTGAAGCAGAGCAAGATGAACTACGCGCTGATGCAAAACTCGGCGGGCAATTTCGTGGCGCCCGAGGACAAGGCGTTCAAGGCCGCGGCGGCCGGCGCGGACTGGTCCAGGAGTTTCTACCAGATACTCACCAACCAGCCCGGCAAGGATGCCTGGCCGATCACCGGGGCCACTTTCATCATCATGTACAAGAGCCAGGACAAGCCGGCCGAAGCTGCTGCTGCACTCAAGTTCTTCGACTGGGCCTACAAGAACGGCGACAAGACCGCCAGCGACCTGGCTTACGTGCCGATGCCGGCCGTCGTGAAGACCCAGATCGAAAAGGCCTGGGGCGAGATCAAGGACGCGCCGGGCAAGCCCATCGCGTACAAGTGACGGCGGCAGGGGCGCAGCCAGGTGGGATCGGCCCGCGTGATGTCCTCTACACTTGCGGCCCATGAGACCGCCTCCGTTGCCGCCGGGGGGCGTGCCCGCGCAATGACGCCCTCCCCGGCACGCCCCAGGCGCAGAAGCCCTTGGGCCGATACGCTCTTCGGCTGGACCGCGAAAGCGGCCGCCGTGGTGACGCTCGGGTTGCTGGCGGGCATCCTCGCCTCACTGCTGGTGGGCGCCTGGCCGGCCATCGAGAAATACGGCCTCGGCTTTATCGGCAACAGCGTGTGGGACCCGGTGAGCGGCGAATTCGGCGGGCTGGTGATGATCTACGGCACGATCTCCACTTCGCTGATCGCTCTCGTCATTGCAGTCCCGGTGAGCTTCGGCATCGCCTTGTTCCTCACCGAGCTGTCTCCGGCCTGGCTCAAGCGCCCGCTGGGCACGGCCATCGAATTGCTGGCGGCGGTCCCCTCCATCGTGTATGGCATGTGGGGCCTGTTGGTGTTCGGGCCCATCCTGGCGACCTTTGTCCAGCAGCCCCTGCAGGCGCTCTTTGCGGACGTGCCGTACCTCGGCGCGCTGGTCTCGGGACCGCCGGTGGGCATCGGCATCCTCTCGGCCGGGATCATCCTGGCCATCATGATCATTCCGTTCATCGCGTCGGTGATGCGCGACGTTTTCGACGTGACGCCGCCGATGCTCAAGGAATCGGCCTATGCGCTGGGCTCCACCACCTGGGAGGTCGTGTTCAAGGTGGTGCTGCCCTATACCAAGGCCGGTGTGATCGGCGGCATCATGCTCGGCCTTGGGCGGGCGCTGGGCGAAACCATGGCGGTCACTTTCGTCATCGGCAACTTCAACCAGCTCGATACGCTCTCGCTGTTCCAGGCCGCCAACAGCATCACCTCGGCGCTGGCCAACGAGTTCGCCGAAGCCGCGAGCGGCCTGCATCAGGCGGCTTTGATCTACCTGGGACTGGTGCTTTTCTTCATCACGTTCGTCGTCCTGTCGCTGTCCAAGCTGCTGCTGGTACAGCTGAGGAAAAGGGAAGGGGCGAAGGCATGAACAAGGCGGTCGGCACGGGTGAGCGCCTGATCCGGCAGGCCGACCGGGAGCAGGTGCGCCAGCAACTGTATGCGCGCCGCAAGCGGGTGAACCAGGTGGCGCTCACGCTGTCGCTGGCCGCGATGGCGTTCGGCGTCTTCTGGCTGGTGTGGATCCTCTGGGACACCGTGCGGCTGGGCGTCGCCGGCCTCGGCTGGGCCACGCTGTCGCAAATGACGCCGCCGCCCAATGAAGCAGGCGGCCTCGCCAATGCGATCTACGGCTCCTTCCTGATGGTCGTGCTGGCAACCTTCGTCGGCACGCCGATCGGCATCATGGCCGGCATCTACCTGGCCGAGTACGACACCAAGGGATGGCTGGGATCCCTCACGCGTTTCGTCAACGATATCCTGCTGTCCGCGCCGTCGATCGTGATCGGGCTGTTCGTCTATGCCGTGGTCGTGGCCCGCTTCAAGAGCTTTTCAGGATGGGCCGGCGTGATCGCGCTCGCATTGATCGTCATTCCGGTGGTCATCCGCACCACCGAGAACATGCTGCTGCTGGTGCCCGCCGGCCTGCGCGAAGCCGCCTATGCGCTGGGCGCGCCGAAGTGGAAGGTCATCACGAAGATCACGCTGCGGGCCGCGCGTGCCGGCGTGGTCACGGGCGTGCTGCTGGCCGTGGCCCGCATCTCCGGTGAAACCGCTCCCTTGCTCTTCACCGCGCTGAGCAACCAGTTCTGGACCTCCAGCCTCGCCGATCCGATGGCCAGCCTGCCCGTGACGATCTTCAAGTTCGCGATGAGCCCGTACGAGAACTGGCAGCAACTGGCCTGGGCCGGTGTGTTCCTCATCACGTTGGCCGTGCTGGTTCTCAACATCCTGGCGCGCGTGCTCACGCGCAGCAAGATCTGACAAGGTATCCCATGGCTACTCTCACGGCGGGCAACGCGCGATCGAAGATTTCGGTGCGGAACCTCAACTTCTATTACGGCCGGTTCCATGCCCTCAAAGCAATCAACCTGGACATCGCCGAGAAGAAGGTCACGGCGTTCATCGGCCCATCGGGCTGCGGCAAATCGACGCTGCTGCGCACCTTCAACCGGATGTACGAGCTCTATCCGGACCAGCGCGCCGAGGGCGAAATCGTGCTGGACGGAGAAGACCTGCTGACGTCGAAGCAGGACGTGGCGCTGATCCGCGCCAAGGTCGGCATGGTCTTTCAGAAGCCCACGCCTTTCCCGATGTCCATCTATGACAACGTCGCGTTCGGCGTGCGCCTGTTCGAGGACCTGAGCGCCGCGGACATGGACGAGCGGGTCGAATGGGCGCTGCGCAAGGCGGCGCTCTGGGGCGAGGTGAAGGGCAAGCTCTCGCAAAGCGGCGCGGGGCTGTCGGGCGGGCAGCAGCAGCGGCTGTGCATCGCGCGCGGCATCGCGATCAAGCCCGAGGTGTTGCTGCTGGACGAGCCTTGTTCGGCGCTGGACCCGATTTCCACCGGCAAGATCGAGGAGCTGATCGCCGAGCTCAAGAGCGATTACACCGTCGTCATCGTCACGCACAACATGCAACAGGCGGCGCGCGTCAGTGACTACACTGCGTACATGTACCTCGGCGACCTCATCGAGATGGGCGAGACCGAGCAGATCTTCTTCAAGCCCAAGCGCAGGGAGACGGAAGACTACATCACGGGACGGTTCGGATGAATGGAGCCTGCCATGAATGACAAACATCTTTCCACCCAGTTCGACACCGAGCTCAGCGCCGTTTCCACCCGCGTCATGGAAATGGGCGGCATGGTGGAGTCCCAGATCCGCATGGCGGTGCACGCACTCTCCGAATTCAGCGAAGAGGCCGCCGCCCAGGTGAAGGAGATCGAGACCCGCGTGAACCTCATGGAAGTGGAGATCGACCGCGAGCTGTCGTCCATCATCGCGCGGCGCCAGCCCACGGCCCGCGACTTGCGCCTGCTGGTGGCGATCTCCAAGACGACCGCCAACCTCGAGCGCACCGGCGACGAGGCGGTGAAGATCGCCCGCATGGTCAAGTCCATCATCGGCAGCGGCGCGGCGCGCACGCTGCCCGCGTCGGAACTGCATGTCGCGGCCGACCTGGCTTCCGGCCTGTTGCGCAAGGCCCTCGACGCTTTCGCGCGCCTGGATGCCAACGTCGCGGTTTCGATCCTCAAGGAGGACGACCTGATCGACCGCGAGTTCGACGGGTTCGTGCGCAAGCTGATCACCTACATGATGGAAGACCCGCGCACCATCTCGGCCAGCCTCGACCTGCTGTTCGTGGCCAAGGCGATCGAGCGCATCGGCGATCACGCGAAGAACATCGCCGAATTCATCATCTACGTGGTCAAGGGCGCGGACGTGCGGCACGCGTCGATGGAACAGATCGAGTCCGTCGTCCGCTGATGAAGAACGGCCCGCGCGTCCTGGTCGTCGAAGACGAACCCGCGATCGCCGAGCTGGTGTGCGTGAACCTGCGCCACAACGGCTTCCAGCCGGTGTGGGCCGAGGATGGCGTGGCCGCGCAGCGCGAACTCGATGCGGTGCTGCCGGACGCGATCCTGCTGGACTGGATGCTGCCCGGCCAGAGCGGGCTGTCGCTGGCGCGCAAGTGGCGCAACGACCCGCGCACCAAAGGCATCCCGATCCTGATGCTGACCGCGCGCGGCGACGAGCCCGACAAGGTGGCGGGCCTGGATGCCGGCGCCGACGACTACATCACCAAGCCGTTCTCCACGCAGGAACTGCTGGCGCGCATCCGTGCCGTCTTGCGGCGCCGCGCGCCCGAGCAGGTGAACGACCAGGCGGCCGCCGGCGAACTCGTGCTGGATGCGGCGACGCATCGCGTGAGCTGGCGCGGCCAGGCGCTCAAGCTCGGGCCGACGGAATTCAAATTGCTGCACTACCTCATGAAGCACCCCGAGCGGGTGCACAGCCGTTCGCAGTTGCTGGACAAGGTCTGGGGCGACCATGTGTTCATCGAGGAGCGCACGGTGGACGTCCATGTGAAGCGGCTGCGCGAGGCGTTGGGCGGGGCCGGCGCGATGATCGAGACGGTCCGCGGCGCAGGTTACCGGTTCGCGGTGGATTACGGCGCGGCGGCCTAGTGTCCACCGCGCCTTGAGGCGCGCAGCGCGCGTCACAATCGATCATGGCCTGGCGCTTTCTCGGATTCCTTCTGTGTCAGCTCGGTGGCGGCCTGCTCGGCTGGTGGCTGGGGCGCGAGAGCGCGGCGCTGGTCGGTCTCGTCGCGGGCGCCTTCGCATGGCTCGCGGCGGACAGCGTAAGGGCAGCTGCGGTGCTGCGCTGGCTGCGCGAAGGAAATCAAGGGGCCGCGCCTGCGATGCGCGGACCGTGGGGCGAGGTGGCCGACCGGGTCCAGCGCGCGCTGCGGATGCGGGAGTCGCAGGCCACCGATGCACAGCGCCGCCTGCAGGATTTCCTGGCGGCCATCCAGCAATCGCCCAACGGCGTGGTGCTGCTCGATGCCCAGGGCCGCATCGAATGGTGCAACCAGACGGCGGCCGACCAGTTCGGGTTCGACCTGAAGCGCGACCTGATGCAGCAGGTGACGAACCTGATTCGCGACCCCTCGTTCACCGCCTATTACCACGGCAGCAGCCACGCGCGCGAGGTGGTGATCCCCGGTTCGCGCAGCACGCCGTCGCTGCCGGTCAAGCTGTCGCTGTACCTGCACCCCTACGGGGGCGGGCGCAGGCTATTGCTGTCACGCGACGTCACCGCTTTGGAGCAGGCCGAAGTGATGCGTCGGGACTTCGTCGCCAACGTATCGCACGAGATCCGCACCCCGCTCACCGTGCTGGCCGGGTTCGTGGAAACCTTGCAGAACCTTCCGCTGGAAGCCAACGAGCGCATCCGGTACCTGGACCTGATGGCGCAGCAGGCCCGGCGGATGCAGACCCTGGTGGGCGACCTGCTCACGCTGTCGAGGCTGGAGGGCAGTCCCTTGCCCGGGACCGGCGAGTGGACGCCGGTCGCCCTGCTGCTGGCCCAATGCGAGCAGGATGCGCGCGCGTTGTCCGTGGCGCTGGGGAAATCGCACGAGCTGCGCTTCGATCGACCCGCAGGTCACGAACTCGCGGGCGCCCCCGGCGAGCTGGCCAGCGCATTGCTCAACCTGGTGAGCAACGCGGTTCGCTACACCCCTGCCGGCGGGTCCATCGAAGTCGCATGGCGCATGCTGCCCGACGGCCGCGGCGAATTCTCCGTGCGCGACACCGGCCCGGGCATCGCGCCCGAACACATCCCGCGCCTCACCGAGCGCTTCTACCGCGTGGACCGCAGCCGTTCGCGCGAAACAGGCGGCACCGGGCTGGGGCTGGCCATCGTCAAGCACGTGGCGCAGCGGCATGGCGCCGAGCTGGCGATCGAGAGCCGGCCGGGCGCCGGTTCGACTTTTGCCATCCGCTTTCCGGCCAGCCGTTTGCGTGCGGGACCATCCGTCAGCGCGGCGCAGACCGGCACCAGCGCACCGCCCGCCACGGAATCAATGGCCGGTCAAGGCTGAGCAAGACCCGCCGTCGGCGCTCTCGGTGCCGCCGGCAAATCACCGCTGATGAGCTGCAACCAACGGCGGACAAGCTGCTTTCGCTTGCAGATCTAGCCGAATGTAGCGTTGCGTCGCGCTCGCATTCTCATGATGGGGACTCAGCCAGGAATCGTTGCCGGCGCGAGTGGACCGGTGGCCGGACTTGTCCAGGAGACCGATATGGCAACTTCAAACGAACTCCATGAAAGTGGGAGGCGCTTCGGGCCGCCCGCGAGCGCGAGCGGATGGCACGTGGCGTGGGGCGTGCTTCTGATTGTCAGCGGCGTTCTGGCAATGGTCATGCCTGGCGTGGCCGCGTTTGCGACGGCCTTGCTGTTCGCCTGGCTGCTGGTCATAGGCGGCGTTTCCGAGCTGGCCTACGCGATCCACACGCGCTCGCAGCAAGGTTTTGGCTGGAAGCTCGCCTCGGGCATCCTGACCCTGGTGCTCGGATTGGTCATCGTGTTTGCGCCCCTGGCCGGTGTGGCTTCGCTGGCGCTGCTAGTCGGCGCGTTCTTCTTTGCCGGGGGCATCACGCGCACCGTGCTCGCCTTCAAGCTGAGACCGGCAAGCGGCTGGGGCTGGGTCTTGGCGGATGGTCTGTTTTCCATCGTGATCGCCGGGCTCATTGCGATCGGCTGGCCGGCCAGTTCGATCGCTTTCATCGGCTTGTTGGCGGGGTTCTGGCTGATCTGGACCGGTCTCTGGCGGATCCTGCTGCGCGCTTGAGGTTGGCGGCGTCAGGTCCCGCCGACGAACGGATTGCTGCGGCGCTCGCGGCCGAACGTGCTTTCCGGGCCGTGGCCCGGGATGAACACGGTGTCGTCGCCCATTGGCCACAGCCGCTGCGCGATGCTGGCGATGAGCGTGTCGTAGTCGCCTTGCGGCAGGTCGGTGCGGCCGATGCTGCCCGCGAACAGCACGTCGCCCACGAAGGCTCGGTTCATCTCGGGTGAATGGAACACGACGTGGCCCGGCGTATGGCCGGGGCAGTGGCGCACGTCGAACCGGTGGCCCGCCAGTTCCACGCTGTCGCCGTCGTGCAGCCAGCGGGCGGGCGTGAACAGCTCGGAGCGGCCCAGCCCGAACATCGCGCCTTGCTGCGGCAGCATGTCGATCCAGAACTGGTCGGCCGGGTGCGGCCCGACGATCGGCACGCCGAGCCGCGTCGCGAGTTCCGCGGCGCCGCCGGCGTGATCGATGTGCGCGTGCGTCAGCCAGATCTGCTGCGGCAACAGATCGCGCGCCTCGATCTCGGCGAGCACGCTGTCCAGGTCGCCGCCCGGATCGATGATCGCGGCCTGCCGGCTGTCCTCGTCCCAGACGATGGAGCAGTTCTGCTGAAAGGGAGTGACGGGGACGGTGAGATAGCGCAGCATCTGAGCAGGTGTTTGTTGCTGAGGGACAGGGAAATTATCCGGCAAGCCACAAACACCAACGCCTGCAGGCGGCGCTCGATCGGTCGCGCAATTGCGCTGAGCGTCGCGAGCTACACTTTGTCCACTGTCACTCCAAGGAAAGCCGTGAGCCGTGCGTGGCTGTTGTGGGTCGGCTTATTGATCGGCGCTGCCGCAACTTTGCATGCGCATGCGGCCGGCGAATGGCGCGCATCCTCCGCGGACGAACAGGCCCTGGACACGGCGGCGTTCAAGGGAGTGGACCAGGCGATCACGCAGCACCTCGCCGACGTGCAGAGCGCCGTGGTGGTGCTGCGGGGCCGCGTCGTCTACGAGTTCTATCGCGACGGCAAGTCCACCGCATTGCGCGACGTGCAATCCGTGGCGAAGAGCGCGCTGTCCTCACTGGTGGGCATTGCGGTGGGACAGGGCCGGATCAGCGGCTTGGACCAACCGGTGCTGGCGTTGGTGCCGGAATGGGCGTCCGCCAACAATGATCCGCTCGCCGCGGCCATCACCGTGCGCCATCTGCTCACCATGACCGCGGGCTTCGAGGTGAATGACCCTGCCGGCACGGCTGCCGCAGGGCGCGCGCGGGAGGCTTGGGCGCGCCCGCTGCGCGCCGCGCCCGGCCGCGTGTTCGCGTACGACAACGCGCTCGTGCCCGTGCTGTCGGTCGTTCTCGAAAAGGCGACGGGCATGCCGCTCGCCGACTTCGCGCGCCTGAACCTCGTCGCGCCGTTGGCCTTCGACGAGCCTTCGTACGAGCGCGGACTGCACATGCGCACGATCGACATGGCCAAGCTCGGCCAGCTGTTCCTGCAGAAGGGCGCCTGGGCCGGCCGGCAGATCGTTCCCGAGTCCTACGTCATGGCGGCGACCCAGCCGCAAAATGCCGGCGGTGCGCCGGTGTCGATGCCCTTCGGCTTGATGTGGTGGGTGGTGCCATCCGATGCGCCGCGCAAGACTTTCATGGCCAGCGGGTTCGGCGGCCAGTTCATCTGGGTTCACCCGCCGCTGGAACTGGTGGTCGCGATCACCTCGACGGTTTCACCGGAAAGCAATCGCCGGGGCCATGCCCTGCAACTGATCCGTTCCCGCCTGTACACGGCGGCGCAACAGCGCGCCGCCATGGAATCGCGCTGATCGCAGCGGCAAGGACGCAACGATGGCGGATCCACTGATCGAGTCGCTGCAAACGCTGATCAGGCAATCGGCCGAGGCGTTCGGCCCCCAGGACCCCGCCACGCTCATGCTGGAGCAGCAGCTCGCCGCGCTGCTGGAAGAGCGCGAGAAATCCCGCAAGGTGTTCTGGATCCAGCCGCAGGGGCCCGCCACCAGCGGCGGCGGCGAGAAGCGGTGAGCGTGGCGCGCTGCCTGTGAGTCAGAACTTCGTGTAGCCGCCGTCGATGACGAACTGCTCGCCGGTCGTATAGCCCGACGCGTCGCTCGCCAAGTACACGGCGATGCCGCCGAAATCGTCGATCCCGCCCCAGCGCCGCGCGGGGATGCGAGGCAGCACCGCGCCGGCGAATTTCTCGTTGGCCACGGACTTTTCAGTCATCTCGGTGACGATCCAGCCGGGCAGGATGGAGTTCACGCGGATGCGATGGCGCGCCAGTTCCACGGCCAGCGCCCGCACGAACGAGGTCACCGCGCCTTTCGATGCACCGTAATGGCTGTTGCGGGCGGCGCCTTCGACCGCGGCGGTGCTCGCGGTGGCGACCAGCGATCCGCCTTCGCCGCGCTCGGCCATGTGGCGGGCCGCGGCGCGCAGCGTGAGGAACACGCCTTCCACGTTGACGCGCTGGACCCGGCGGAATTCCTCCAGGCTCATGTCCACCAGCAGCGTGCCCTTGCCGGACACGCCGGCGTTGGCGAAGCACGCATCGACGCGCCCCAGCGCGATCACCGAAGCGGCGAAAGTGCGCTCCACCTGCGCCTCGTCCGCGACATCGCACACGAACGCGTGCACGCGCGAGGCATCGCCGCATTCGCCGGCGAGTTGCGCCTTCGCCTTCGCGGTCTTCTCCGCGTTGGAGCCCCAGATCGCCACCGACGCGCCGGCCGCCAGCAGCGCGCGCGCCATGCCCAAGCCGATGCCGCCGTTGCCGCCGGTGACGACGGCGCCTCGCCCGCTCAAATCGAATGGGGTGTACATGCAGGTCTCCTTGTTGCCGCTGGTGGGGGATGCGTTTTCGCGCATGATAGGTGCGTCACCAGCTGTCGACGAACCGCGTTCCAGCCGGCTGGCGATGCGTCGCCGATGCGAGCCCGCGCACCAGCCAGTTGCGTGTCTCGGCGGGGTCGATCACGGCGTCGATCTCCAGCGTCGCGGCCATGTTCATCGCCTGCCCGTTCTCGTACTGCCGGGCCACGAGCTTGTCGTACAGCGCATCGCGCTCCGCTCCGGGCGCGGCGGCTTCGAGTTCCTTGCGGAAACCCAGTTTCACCGCGCCTTCCAGGCCCATTGCGCCGAACTCGCCGGTGGGCCAGGCGACGGTGAAGACCGGCGCGTCGAAGCCGCCCGCCGTCATCGCTTGCGCGCCCAGGCCGTAGCCCTTGCGCAGCACCACGGCGAAGAACGGCACCGACAGGTGCGCGGCGACCACGAACATGCGGCAGGCGTGGCGCACCTGGGCCTGCGCCTCGATCTCGGGGCCGACCATGAAACCGGGCGTGTCGGTGAGCGACACGATCGGCAGCCCGTGCGCGTTGCACAGTTGCATGAAGCGCGACGCCTTGTCGGCAGCTTCCACGTCGATGGCGCCGCCCAGGTGCTTGGGATTGTTCGCGATCAGGCCGACCGCGCGGCCCTCGATGCGCCCGAGCGCCGTGATCACGCCCGCGCCGTAGCCGGCGCGCAGTTCGAGCAGCGAGCCGGTGTCCAGCAGTCCGCGCAATACCGTGTGCACGTCGTACACACGTAGCCGGTTCTCCGGCACGGCGTGGCGCAGCGCGCGCTGGTCGGCGCATTCCCACCGCCCCACCGGCCCCTGGAAGTACGAGAGGTAACGCCGCGCCGCAGCCACCGCCTCGGCCTCGTCCTGGACCAGCACGTCGATCACGCCGTTGCGCGACTGCACGTCGCTCGGCCCGATGTCTTCGGGTTTGTAGGCGCCCAGGCCGCCGCCTTCGATCATGGCCGGCCCGCCCATGCCGATGTTGCTGGCTTGCGTGGCGATGATCGCGTCCACGCAGCCAAGCAAGGCGGCGTTGCCCGCGAAGCAGCGGCCATGCACGATGCCGACCACCGGCACCTTGCCCGACAGCGCGGCGAACTGGCTGAAGGTGTGGTTGTTCAGGCCCGCGACGATCGGCATGTCGACGTCGCCGGGACGCCCGCCGCCGCCCTCGGCAAACAGCACGACCGGCAATTCGAGCTGGTGCGCCAACCCGAGCATGCGGTCTTTCTTGTGGTGGTTGCGCATGCCTTGCGTGCCGGCCAGCACGGTGTAGTCGTAGGCCATCACGACGCAGCGCGAGCGCTGCGGGCCGAACTCTTTCGCGTTCACGGTGCCGATGCCGGTCACCATGCCGTCGGCCGGCGTGTTGGCGATCAGGTCCTGGATCGACCGGCGCCGCGTCTGCGCCGCGATCGCGAGCGCCCCATACTCGATGAAGCTGCCTTCGTCGCACAGGTCGGCGATGTTCTCGCGGGCGGTGCGCCCGCCGCTCGCGTGGCGGCGTGCCACCGCCTGCGGCCGGTTGGCGTCGAGCGTGAACGCGTGCCGGTCGATCACGCGCTGCAGGTCGGGACGGATCGCGTCGGGATCGACAGGGGCATGTTCCCTGGCCGTGGCCGCCTCGCCTTCGAGCGGCTCGAGCAGGACCAGCACCTGGTGTTCGCGCAGGTACTCGCCGGGCAGGGCCCGCACCTCGGCGACGCGGCCGGCCGTGGCGGCGTGCAGGACATGCTCCATCTTCATGGCTTCGAGTACGGCCACCGGGTCTCCCGCCGCGACGACTTCGCCTTCGATCGCATCGAGCTGCACCAGGCGGGCGGCCATCGGCGCCCGCACGGCCGACAGGCCTGGGGCGAACACGCCTTCCTCCTGCTGCGGATACGGCTCGCCGGGGCGCAGCGGCCGCGTCTTGCGTTCATGCGCCTGGGCCTCGGCCAGCAGGCGAGGCAGTTGCGATTCGAGGAAACGGATATCGACCTGCTGCTGTTCGAACTCCGGCCGCGCCGCCAGCGCCGCCAGCAGCGACACGTTCGTGGCAAGCCCCTCGATGCGGCATTCGGCCAGCGCGCGGCGCGAGCGGCGCACCGCATCGACGAACAGCGGGCCGCGCGAGTGCACGATCAGCTTCGCGAGCAGCGTGTCGTAATGCGGCGAGGGCGACGCGCCGGCCACGCCATGCGTGTCCACGCGCACGCCGGGACCCGAAGGCAGGTCGAAGCGCTCGAGCCTCCCGCTGGACGGGCGTGCGTTGCCGTTCGCGTCGAGCGTTTCGGCGTTGATGCGCCACTGGATCGCAAAGCCCTGCGGCTGCGGCGGCCGGTCGGCGTCGAGCCCGAGCGTGGCCAGCGTTTCGCCGGCGGCCAGCGCGATCTGCAATTGCACGAGATCGAGGCCGGTCACTTCTTCCGTCACCGTGTGCTCGACCTGCAGCCGCGGATTGGCCTCGATGAACACGAACGGCAGCTCGCCGGAACCCTCGTCCACCAGGAACTCGAAGGTGCCGAGGCTGCGGTAGCGGGTGTGGCGCGCCATCTTGAGCGCGGCCTGGGTGATTTGCCGGCGCAGCGGCTCGCCCAGGCTCGGGCTGGGCGCGATTTCCACCAGCTTCTGGAACCGCCGTTGCAGCGAACACTCCCGCTCGCCCAGGCTCATTACATGGACGCCATCGCCCAGCACCTGCACTTCGATGTGCCGCGCATGAAGCATCAGCCGCTCGACATACACGCCTTCGACGCCGAACGCGCGCGCTTCGGACGCGCAGCGCCGATACGCCTCGGGCAGGTCCGCGGCATCGAGCACCGCGCGCATGCCGCGCCCGCCGCCGCCACCCAGCGCCTTGATCATCACGCCGGCCCCCGCCTGCGCCGCGAAGAAGGCCTGCGCCTGCTCCAGCGTCACGGCGCCATCGCTGCCGGGGAGCAGTGGCACGCCGCATCGAGCGGCCAGCGCGCGTGCGCGGGCCTTGTCGCCGAACAACTGCAACTGCTCGACGGTCGGGCCGATGAACGCCAGCCCCGCCTGCGCGCAGGCCTGCGCGAAATCGGCTCGTTCGCTCAAGAAGCCGTAGCCGGGATGCACGGCGTCGCATTGGCGGTCGCGGGCGATGCCGATCACTCGTGCGATGCCCAGGTAGGCCGCCGGGCCGCCGGCGTCCAACGCAACGGCCTCGTCGGCATGCCGCACGTGCGGCTCATCGGCATCGTCCTGCGCGTAGAGTGCCACGCTCGCCGCGCCGAGATCGCTCACCGCGCGCACCAGCCTTAAGGCGATTTCGCCTCGATTGGCGATCAGGATCTTCTTGAACATGTGAATTCGCGGCCCACCGCCATGGCCTACGCGGCCAGCGGCTGCATCGCGCCGAAGTCCGGCATCGCGGCGCTGGCATAACCGGCGCACGCGAGCGAGCCGATCTCGATGCGCCCGCCGCGGATCTTGAGCCGCACGGCGCCATGCGTGCGCTCGTACATGTCGGGGTGCGCCGCGAGAAATGCGTCCTGCTCCGCCCGCGGCTGCGCCGCCATGCCGTTGACGTAGTGATGGCCGTTTCGCTCCACGTGGCGGATGCCCAGCAGGTTCACCAGCGCCAGGTCCTGCTGCACCGACAGCCCCGCCTGCGTCGTCAGGTCTTCGCCCGACATGAAGTAGCGCGCGCCGGCTTCCTGGGCGTTCCACGCCGCGCAGCGCGCCGCGTTGAGGATCGACTTGTACAGGCCCTTGCAGGTTTTCGACGACACCCCCGCATAGCCGCGCTCGCGCGCCCGCAAGAAGGTGTCGAGTTCGCCGTCGGATTCGTCGATGATCACCGGCTTGCCCGGCGCGGCCGCGCGCAAGTCGGTGTCCAGGGCCAATTTGCGCGCGATCGGCTGTTCGATGAACAGCGTGGACGCCCACAGCCGCTGCAGGGCGGGGCGGTGGCGGATCGCGGCGGACAATTCGGCGACGCCTTGCGCGTTCTCGTACTGCTCGTTGCCGTCGAGCGAGACGAAGTACGGATCGCTCCGGCGGTCCAGCACGGCGGCGATCGCTTCGAGGCGCGCGAGGTCGGCATCCAGCCTGCCGCCCACCTTGAGCTTGAAATAGCGGTGGCCGTAAGTCCGCACCACTTCTTCCAGCGTTTCCGGCAGGCCGTCGTTCACGCGCTGCGCGAGGTCGGCTGCGGTAATCGCATCGACCATGCCGACCGTGTGCCGCGCCTCGATGTCGGCGCAAGGCTGCAGCCCGCGCAGGAAGCCGTTGAAATCGAACGGCGCGAACTCGGGGCGCCGCGCGCTGCCGATGCCCGGCAGATTGGCCTGCAGGGCCGCGTAGAAGGACAAGCCCTGATGGCGGCAGAGCGCGTCGAGCACGGCCCGATCGATCAGCGCCGGCCCGTAATTCGCGAGCAGCGGGTTGTAGCCCTTCGCTTGCGCCGCGGCGAGATGAGCGTCGTAGTGCCGCGCGAAATGACCGAAGGCGCCGGCCGGCGCCGCGTCGCCGAGGTAGGCATCGCGCGCGAGCCGCAGCACGTCGCGCAATTGCCTGAAATTGTCTTCGTTCGAGAGCGCCAGGTTCTTGTCGAACCACTTGGGCGCCATCATTTCGGCGGCGGCGCCCCAGGCGCTCCGGCCGTCCGCGAATTCGATGCGCGCGCGCACGAAGGCTTGCGGGCTTTCCGTGAGCGTCACCACGCCGAAGCGGAACGGCAAGCGCAGCACGACCGGGCGCTCGTACAGTTCGATCTCACACACCCTGAAAGCCATGACGCTCCAGTCCTTCGAGGATGCCCTTGAGGTAGCCGATCGAGCGGGCGGCGCAGCCCGGCCCGTCCGGCACGTAGTCGAACGGCTCGACCGCGACGATGCCGCGGTAATGCCCTTGCGCTTGCATGCGAAGCAGCGCCTGCAGGATCGGCGTGAACCGCATCTCGCCCTGGCCCGGCCCGCGCCGGTTCGGGTCGTTGACCTGCACGTGCGCGATGTGGCCGGTGGGCATCCACTGCGCCATCAGGTCGGCGACGGACTGCGATTCCGTCTGGCCGGCGGCGCTGCAATCGATCATCGTCTTCAGTCCGGGCGAGGCGATCTCGTCCACGATCCGCGCCGCCTCGGCGACGGTGTTGAGCAGGTCGGTTTCACGCGTGGACAGCGGCTCGATGCAGTACGTGACGCCGCAGCTGGTCGCGGTCGCTGCCGCCTGCGCAAAACATTCGCGGGCTCGCGCCAGCGCCTCATCGCGGCTGGACCCGGGCGGCACGGTGCGCTGCTTGGGCGAGCCGTGCACTAGGTAGCGCCCGCCCATCGCCGCGCACAACTCCACCAGCCGGCGCATGACGGCGACCGTGCGCTCGCGAACCTGCGCATCGGCGTCGACGACGGACAAGCCGGCCGGTGCGACGAGCAGCCAGTGCAGGCCGGAGATCGCGAGGCCCTGGTCTTCGGCCATGCGGCGGTACACGCCGGCCTGCCCGTCGGTGATGTCCATCGGGTCGGCGGCGAGCGTGAACGGCGCAACCTCGAGCCCGTCATAGCCCAGCGCCGCGGCCATGGCGCATTGCTCCTGGAACGGCAGGGGCTGGAGCACCTCGTTGCAGAGTGCGAATTGCATGATGGTTCTAGGTGCGCCGCGCGAACAGCGAGCGCAGGCCGCCGCCGATCGCGCCGGTGACGCGCCTCACGGCCGCCTTGAACGGTGGCACATAAAGCAGGATCGTGAAAATGGTGACCGTCGCGAAAACCACCGAGATCGGCCGCGTGAAGAACGGCACCAGGCTGCCGTCCGAGAGCACCAGCCCGCGGCGCAGGCTCTTGTCGATCAGGTGGCCCAGCACCAGCCCGAGCACCAGCGGCGCCATCTCATAGCCGCGCCGGCGCAGGAAGAACGCGCCGATGCCGATCGCCATCATCGCGTAGATGTCGAACAGGCGCGAGGCGCTCGCGAACGCGCCCACCGTGCACAGCAGGAACACGATGGGCATCAGCACGGAACGCCTCACCTTCAGGATCAGCAATAGCGGCCGGACGCCGAACAGGCCGAACAGCAGGATGGTGAGCGAGGCCAGCGTGGTCATCGCCACCATCTGGTACACGAATTGCGGATGCTCGATCAGCATCATCGGGCCGGGCTGGATGCCGTGGATGATCATCGCCGCCATCAGCACCGCCGACGGCGCGGAGCCGGGGATGCCCAGTGCCAGCGTCGGAATCATGTGGCCGGGGATGGAAGACATGTCCCCCGTTTCGGCCGCCATCAACCCGTCGATCGAGCCCTTGCCGAACTTCTCCTTTTCCTTGCTGGCCGCCTTGGCTGCCGCATACGACATCCACGCCCCCGCGTCCTCGCCGACGCCGGGCAGCAGCCCGGTCATCACGCCGATCAGGCCGGAGCGCAGCACCGTGCGCCAGTACTGCACGATCTCGCGGAAGCGCGGCAGCACCGAGTCCTTCATGTCGATGATCTTGCGCTCCACCGGGTCGGCCAGGGTGGTGAGCACTTCGGCCAGCCCGAACGCGCCCACCAGCGCGGGGATCAGCGCGATGCCGCCGGCCAGTTCGTCCCAGCCGAAAGTGAAACGGTCGTAGGCGTACAGGCCTTCCTGACCGATCTGGGCAACGAACAGTCCCAGCAGGCCCATCAGCCAGCCCTTGAGCGGGTCGTTGCCGACGATGCTGCCCGACATGGTGACGCCGAACAGCGACAGCCAGAAGAACTCGAACGCGCCGAACGACAGCGCGACTTCGGCCAGCGTCGGCGTGAACGTGGCCAGGAACAGCACGCCCAGCAGCGTGCTCACGAACGCGCCCGACGTGGCGATGCCGATCGCGCGCCCGGCCTGGCCCTGCAAAGCCAGCGCATAGCCATCCGCACAGGACGCCGCGTTGGCCGCGGTGCCGGGGATGTTGAGCAGGATCGCGGTGCGCGAGCCGCCGTACAGCGCGCCCACGTACGAGCAGACCAGCACCAGGATCGCGTCGGTCGCCTGCAGCTTGATCGTGAGCGTGGTGAGCAGCGCGATCGCCAGCGTGGCCGACAGGCCCGGCAAGATGCCCATGATGATGCCCACGAACGCGCCGCCCAGGCCGTAGGCCAGCGTGGTGACATTCAGAAAGCCGAGGTAGGCATGGCCCAGGTCGGACAGTCCTTGCAGCATGGGAGGCTTTCGGGGGGACTTCAGCGCCCGTTCAAGGCATGCGGACCAGGAAGAACTCCTGGAAGACCAATGACGTGATCAAGCCGGAACCGAGGCCGATGACCAGCGCCTTCACGAAGGCACGCACCGTGAAGCGCCGCTCGGCTTCGTCGCGGCTGAGGCTTTGCAGGATGAGGATCGAGCCGGTCACGTAGATGGCCGACGCGAACCAGAACGGCAGGCCGTGGCCGACGAGGCCCACGGCGTATCCCGTGCACAAGGCGACGACGATCCAGACCCGCCGGCGTTCCTCGCGGCGGTCGGCGGTGGGCGCCGGAATCGCCAGCCGCAATGCGCCGCGGCGCCAGCTGCGCAAAGCGAGGATGCCGCCCAACAGGATCATCGCGATCCCGAGCAGGCCGGGCAACAGCCCCGGCACCGTGTACGGATTGATGTGCTGCTGCTCGAGCCGGTCCATCCGGATCGAGCCGACCAGGATCGCGATGCCGAGCACCATCCAGCCCAATCCGTCCTTCAGGTCGCTGCGAGGGTGAATCGGGGCTTCACCCTCGGGCGCACTGGCGCTGGATTCGGGCGGGGAAACTGCGGACTCGGTCATGCGTCAGGCAGGGATGGCCCGCTGCTCTTTCAGGGCTTGGGAATGCCGACCGTGTCGGGCGAGACCTTGGCCTTGCCGCCGTTGAACAATAGCCAGGCGTTCGCCTGGATCGCGGGGAACACCGCCTTCTGCGCGGCCTCGCCGTACAGCGGATTGAACAAGGCGCCGCGGCTGGTGGCGTACTTCTTGAGCGCCTCGCTCTTGACGATGTGCTCGGCCCAGGCCTTCTCCAGCGTCTTCACCACTTCGTCCGGCACGCCCTTGGGCAGGAAGATGCCGAAATAGTTGGCCGGCGCGGTGAAGCCGGGCAGCGTCTGCGACAGCGGCGGGATGGTGCCGTAGCCTTCGAGTTCGAGCGGCTTGTCGCTCACGACCGCCAGCGGGCGCAGGCGCTTGCCGCGGATCATGTCGGCCTGTTCCACCGCGAGCTGCGTGGTGACGTCGGCTTCGCCGGCGACGGTGGCGACCACGGCGGGGTTGCCGCCGTCATACGTCACGTGGCGGTACTTCACACCGGTCACCTTCGAGATCAGCTCCATCGCGTTGTGCCCGGCCGACGTCACGCCCGCGGTCGCGACGCTGATCTGGCCCGGCTTGGCCTTCATCGCGTCGAGCAGGTCCTTGGCCGTGTTGTAGGGCGTCTTCGGGTTGACGCCGATCACCTGGATGTTGGCGACGTTCAGGAACAGGTGCCAGTCCTTGATGCTGCTGTTCAGGGAGCCCAGCGTCTGGTAGGTGCCCAGGTCCTGCGCGGCGCCCGCCGTCCAGGTGTAGCCGTCCTTGGGCGCGTCCAGCGCGCTCTTGGTGCCGATCGCGCCCGAGGCGCCCGGCTGGTTGATCACCACGATGGTCTGGCCCAGCACTTTTTCCAGTTCGGCGGCGGTGACGCGGGTGACCTGGTCGGTCGAGCCGCCGGCGGCCCAGGGCACGATCAGGTTGATCGGCCGCGTCGGTTTCCACTGGGCGGCCGCGGGCAACACGATGCCCAGGGCCATCACGGCCATCGAAACGGACTTCAGGAAAAAGCGCTTGTTCATGGAGGTCTCCGGAGGTTAATTCCCTAATTGGTTAATTAGCACCATCGTAGAGGCTGGGGCGGCCGCTGTCAACGATGATAGTCCGGGGACGTGGAGAACTTTTGCCGCAAGGCAAAGGCGCTGCAGGCGCGGCGGGGGTCTATGCATTTGCGGGTCGAGCCCGCAACGGCGCCTACGCCAGCCAGCGATCGCGGTGCTGCGCGACGAAATCGTCGTCGACGAGGTGCGGGTAGTCGGCGCGTACCCGATCGAGTTCCGCCGCCTGGCCGGGGCTGAGGCCCTCGGCCCGGTCGAGGCACCACGTGCCCTCCAGCAAGCCCTGGCGCCGCAGCACTTCATGGCAGCCGGCGATGCAGCCGTGGAAATCGTGTGCGACATCGAACAGGGCGCCATTGCAATCGGTGACCTGCGCGTCCAGCGCCAGCAGTTCCGGCGTCACGGTGCCGCTCGCGACGGCGGCGTGGATGCGCTCGAGCAGTTCCACCGCGCGTTTCGTCCAGACGCTCCAGTGGCCCAGCAAGCCGCCTTTGATCCGCACGGTCACCGGCTGGCCGTTGCGCATCAACGTGAACGGCGCCAGCAGGTCCAGCACGATGTGGTCGTCGTTGCCGGTGTAGAGCGTGACGCGTTCCTCGGCGCCGGCCGCGACCACCCCGCGGATCACGTCGAGCGTGCGATAGCGGTTGAACGGCGCCATCTTGATCGCCGCGACGTTCTCGATCGCGGCGAAGCGGCGCCAGAAGCTAGCCGCCAGGTGGATGCCGCCCACCGCGGGCTGCAGGTAGAAGCCTACCAGCGGCATGACGTCGGCCACGGCCCGGCAATGGGCTACCAGTTCTTCTTCGCTGGCGCCTTTCATCGCGGCCAGGCTCAAGAGGCCGGCGTGATAGCCGAGGCCGCGCGCGATCGCGGCCTCGCGGACCGCCTGTTGCGTGTTGCCCGCCAGCCCACCGACCATGAACAGCGGCCGGCGCCCGCCCAGCGGCTCCCATTCGCGCGCCGTTTGCATTGCGAGCGCGAGCACCGGCTCGTACAGGCCCACCTCACGGATCGCGAACTGCGTCGAATGCACGCCCACCGCCACGCCGCCCGCACCGGCGTCCAGGTAGTAACGCGTCATCGCGCGCTGGCGCCGCTCGTCGAGCCGGCGGTTCGCATCCAGCGCCAGCAGGTGCGCCGGGATCACTGCCCCGCGGCGCAGCACGGCCAGCGAGTCGGGAGGAATTTCGGACCAGTGCATAGAGTACATCTCCGATCAACGTGCCTTTTCCAGCGTCGCCGCGGAACCGGGTTTGACGGTCCGTTGGCGGCGCCCCCTCGCTACCCAGAGTGTTGGGGACAGAGCAAAATTGCTGAAGCAATTCTTGATCTGTCCCACAAGATCTCAAACTCGATCTGTCCCGCAAAGTCTCAATACTTCCCGTCGCGCGCTTCGTAGTGCGTCGGCTTGCCCAGGCTGGCGCCGCCGCGCTGCACCCAATCCGCGGTCCAATCGAGCATGCGGTCGAGGCTCACTTGCGGCGGGCCGAACAGCCGGAACGCTTCGCTGCAATCGACCAGCCAGGCGGTGGCGGCCTCCTGGCCCTGCAGCACCGGCGGCCGGCCCAGCCGTTCGCCCAGGCGCGTCGCGACGTCGCGAATGCTGATCTTCGGTCCGCTCAGGTTCAAGGGCGAGGTCGGCGTGTCGCAATGTGCCAGCGAGCGCAAGGCCCAGTCGTTCGCATCGCCTTGCCAGATGACGTTCGCATGCCCCATGGCCAGATCGATCGGCTCCCCGTGCAGCACCTTGTGCGCCACGTCGTGCAGCACGCCGTAGCGCATGTCGATCGCGTACGACAGGCGCAGCAGCCGGCCGGGCGTCGCGTATTCGTGCGAGAAATGCTGGAACATGCGCTCGCGTGCGACACAGGAGTTCGCGTATTCGCCCGAAGGCGCCGTGGGCGGCATGTCCTCGGTCGCGCCGTTGCCGGCCGTGCCGACGAACGGATAAACACACGCGGTGGAAAACGCCACGATGCGCGATTGCGCGAACCGCTCCGCCACCAGGGCTGGCACATAAGCGTTCATCGCCCAGGTGAGCCATTCGCTGCCGGTCGAGCCGAACTTGCGCCCGGCCATGAAGACGATGTTGGCCGGCTCGGGCAGGCGCTCCAGCGCGTCGCGCGAGAGCAGGTCGGCTTCGATGCACTCGATGCCGTGCTGCTCGAGTTCGCCGCGCAAGCCCGGCTGCGAAAAACGCGCGACGCCGATCACGCGCCGGCCGGGCGCCGCGCGCTGGGCCATGCGCGCGAGCGTCGGGCCCATCTTGCCGCCCACGCCCAGCACCATGATGTCGCCCGGCGCGCGCTCCAGCTCGGTGACCAGGTCCTCGGAGGGCCGGCTCATCACCTCCTCGAGGTGGGCGACATCGTCGAAACGCGCGGGCAGGTTCATGGCGGGATCCCGAAGTACAGCTGCAAAATTTTAACCAGCTAGTGAATCAAGCGGCACGGCTGACGGCGCCGTTGTTTGTTGACGAGTAGCAGTCGATGCGGCAAGGCGCATTCCCGCGCCGCGCCGGCGATGCATCCTGTAGCATGCTCGCAGCCCCGGAACAGCTTGGGCCACACCAAAATGAACGGGATGAAAACAGTGAGCCTGATCGGCGCGCCGACCGACGTGGGCGCGAGCGTGCGCGGCGCCGGCATGGGCCCCGACGCGCTGCGCGTGGCCGGACTGGTGGACTCGCTGCGCTTGCACAAGCTCAACGTGGTCGACGAAGGCAATCTCGCGGGCCCCGCCAATCCCTGGGCCGCGCCCAGCGGCGGCTTGCGCCACCTGGACGAAGTGGTCGCGTGGAACCGCTCGGTGTTCGAGGCGGTCACGCAGTCGCTCGCCAACGGCCATGTGCCGCTGCTGATGGGCGGCGATCATTGCCTGGCGATCGGCTCGATCAGCGCCGTCGCGCGCTACTGCCGCCAGGAGAAGAAGAACCTGCGGGTGATCTGGATGGATGCCCACACGGACGTCAACACCGAGGCCATCAGTCCCTCGGGCAACCTGCACGGCATGCCCGTGGCCTGCCTGCTGGGCCACGGGCCCGACGCGCTGGTCGGCTGGAGCGGCCAGCGCGCGGCGATCACGCCCGAGGACATCGATTTCATCGGCATCCGCAGCGTCGATGCGGAGGAAAAACAGGCGATCCGGCTCCTGGGCCTGCAGGTGTTCGACATGCGCCACATCGACGAGCACGGCATGCGCAACACGATGACCGAAGCGCTGCACGGCGTGGACGAGGACACGCACCTGCACGTGAGCTTCGACCTCGATTGCCTCGACCCGCTGGAGGCGCCCGGCGTGGGCACCGGCGTGCGCGGCGGTCCCACCTATCGCGAGATGCAGCTGTGCATGGAGATGATCGCCGACACGGGCCAGCTCGGTTCGCTCGACGTGGTCGAGATCAATCCCGCGCTGGACGTGCGCAACCGCACTGCCGAACTCGCGGTGGAATTCGTGCAGAGCCTGTTTGGGGCTTCGACGTTGGTGCGGTAGGCGAGCCCGTCAGCGGCGCCGCCGCTCGGATTCTTCGTCGCCCTTGTCTTCGGAGTCGACGTCCGCGAGTTCCTCGCTATCGGGGTCCGCTTCCGGGAAACCGTCGCCTTCGGGCAGGCGCGTCACGCGATCCGGCAGGATGTCGCCGCCTTCGCGCGCGTCACTGCCGACGACCGCGCCGCGTTCGCCGGTGCCGGCGGCGTCGCTGTCCTCGTGCAGTTCGTCGGTGCCCATGGCGTCGCTGCCGCTATCCGAGTTGTCGCTCGGGCCCAGCACGTCCGCGCCGCGGCCGCTGGGTTGTCTGGCCGCGACGTCCGCGCCCAGGATGCTGCTGTGTGCCATCGATGTTCCTTCGTGGTGGTTCAGCCCAGTCTCGCGCCCGAGGCATGAGCCGGGCGTCGGAAGGAGCGGCAGCGCCATGTCGGACGGCGGCTACGCAACCTGCTCTGCATTTCAAAACGCGGGAATCCGCGCAGAATCAGTCGGGCCACAGAAAGAGTTCCCCGTGTGAATCGACCGCATGCCATCGTGATCGGCGCCTCCGCCGGGGGCGTGGCGGCGCTGCTCGAATTGGTGGCGGGACTGCCGAAGGCCATGGACGCGGTGATCGGCATCGTGCTGCACGTGGGCAGCCGGCACAGCATCCTGCCGCAGTTGCTGGAGCGGCGCGGCGCCTTGCCTGCCGTGCATCCGCAACACGGGCAGGCGCTGGTGCCCGGCACGATCTATGTCGCGCCGCCCGACCATCACATGACGTTCACGGAAGACCGGGCGCTGCTCGGCCGTGGAGCGCGCGAGAACCATGCGCGCCCGGCGATCGACCCGTTGTTCCGCTCGGCCGCGCTGGCCTGGTGCGATCGCGCGATCGGTGTCGTCCTCACCGGCGACCTGGACGACGGCACGGCCGGGCTGGCGGCGATCAAGCAGTGCGGGGGCACGGCCATCGTGCAGGACCCAGTCACGGCGGTGGCACCAAGCATGCCCGCCAGCGCGTTGCGCAACGTGTCGGTGGACTACACGCTGGCGATCGGGGAGATTGCCGCGACCTTGGTGCAGCTCGTAGGCCAGGATGCTGCCGCGCCGGCGCAGCCGCATCCGGCCCAGCTCCAGCGGGAGCAGGCGCTTTTCGAAGGGAAACACGTCATGGAAAACCTGTCGGCGGCCGGCAAGCCGTCGGGGCTGTCCTGTCCCGACTGCGGCGGGGGGCTGTGGGAACTCAACGAGGCGCAACCCTTGCGCTACCGCTGCCATACGGGCCATGCGTTCACGGTCGGCACGCTGGAAAGCGCCCAGACCGAGCAGGCCGAGCAGGCCCTGTGGAGCAGCGTGCGGGCGCTGCAGGAACGCGAGATCCTGCTGCGCCGCATGGCAGCCGTGGCCGAGGCCACCGGCGACCCGGTGCAGGCGCAGGCCGGCCAGCGCCAAGCCGACCGAGTGCGCGATCAGGCGCACCTGCTCAGCCGGCTTGTCGAGGGAGAAATGAACAGCGCATAATCCGTCCTCCCCCACCGAGGGCAGGATGTCCGAACTGAATCCCGACCACGCTGAGGAAGAGCTGGCCGATCTCATCGATAACGTGGTGCCCACGCGGGGCTACCAGATGACGCCCCTGGTCGGCCTGGGAGGCTCCGCCGGTGCCATCCCCGCGCTCCAGGCTTTCTTCAAGGCGATGCCCGCCGACTCCGGCCAGGCGTTCGTCGTGATCATGCATCTGTCGCCGGAGCACGTCAGCACGCTGCCGGAAATCCTGCAGCGCTGCACTGCGATGCCCGTGCACCAGGTCAACGAGAGCATGCGCGTCGCGCCGAACAACGTCTACGTCATCCCGCCGGGCAAACTCATCCGCGCGCTGGACGGCTCGCTGACTCTGGCGGACGAACCGGCCAGCCCGCGCGGGCGGCATGTGTCGGTCGATCATTTCTTCCGCACGCTGGCCGACACTCACGGCCCGCATGCGGCGGCCATCGTGCTGTCGGGCGCCGATGGCGACGGGGCGATCGGCATCAAGCGCATCAAGGAACGCGGCGGCCTCACGGTCGCGCAGGATCCCGAGGAGGCCGAGCACGCCAGCATGCCGCGCTCGGCGATCGCCACCGGGATGGTGGACTGGGTGCTGCCGGTCGCCGAGATGGGGCCGCAGCTGCTGCAGTATTTCCGCATCGAGAAGCAATTGAAATTGCCGCCGGAGGAGGACACACCCCCGGCAGCGCCGCCGGCGCAGCCGGCCATGCCGCCGGAGGAAGCCGCGCTGCGCGACGTGCTGAATTTCCTGCGCACCCGCACCGGCCGCGATTTCTCCTGCTACAAGCGCGCCACCGTCGTGCGCCGCATCGCGCGCCGCATGCAGGTCAACGGCGTCGCCGACATGCCCGCCTACCTGGCTTGCCTGCGCACGCGCCCGGGCGAGGCCGGGGCCCTGTTGCAGGACCTGCTGATCAGCGTCACGAATTTCTTCCGCGATGCCGACGCGTTCGCTGGCCTGGAAGCGCACCTGGGCGAGCTGTTCAAGGGCAAGGGCCCGAACGACGCCATCCGGGTCTGGGTGCCGGCCTGCGCCACCGGCGAGGAGGCGTACTCGCTGGCGATCCTGCTGACGGAAAAAGCGCGCGAGCTCGATGCGCCGCCGCTGTTGCAGGTCTTCGCAACCGACCTGGACGAGCAGGCGATCAAGGCGGCGCGCGAAGGCAGCTATCCCGCGACGATCGAAGCGGACGTGCCCGAGGACCGGCTGCGCCGCTATTTCGTGCGCGAGTCCGGCGGCTACAAGGTGCGGCGCGAAGTGCGCGAGCTGGTGCTGTTCGCGCCGCACGACCTGCTGAAGGACTCGCCCTTTTCGCGGCTGGACCTGATCTCGTGCCGCAACCTGCTGATCTACCTGAACCGCGAAGCGCAGCAGCGGCTGTTCGACATCTTCCATTTCGCCTTGCGGCCCCAAGGCCTGCTGTTCCTGGGTTCGTCCGAATCGATCGAGGACGTCACCGCGCTGTTTTCCGTGCTGGACAAGAAGCATCGCATCTTCATGCAGCGTCCCACCCACCGCGCCGAGGTGCCGATCCCGGTGGGTCCGGGCACGCTGGCCCTGGCGCTGGAAGCGCACAAGCACGCGTCCACCGCCCCGGCCATCTCCGCGCGATCGTTTCAGCAGGCCGCCGTTGTGGGACGCGGCGGGCTGCCGCTGGAAGGGCGCAGCACGTCGTGGGGCGAGCTGCATTTCAAGCTGCTCGAGGCGCTCGCGCCGCCTTCGATCCTGGTCGATGGCGAGCATGACATCGTGCACCTGTCGGCCAGCGCCGGCCGGTTCCTGCAGTACAGCGGCGGCGAGCCGAGCAAGAACCTGTTGCGCGCGGTGCACCCCAGCCTGCGGATCGAATTGCGCGCCGCGCTGTACCAGGCGGCCGAGACCCAGTCCACTGCGGAAGTGCTGGTGAGCCCGGTCGAATTGGGGGGCGAGAGCCGGGGCATCGCGGTCCGCGTGTCGCCGGTCAAGGATCTCGGCGCCGAGCTGTTCATGGTCACGCTCAGCGACCAGCCGGCGGGCGGCGCGCAGGAGCCGGCTTCGGCCAAGCCCGAGCGCATCAAGGCCGACCCGGTGGCGCGGCACCTGGAGCGCGAGCTGGAGCGGCTCAAGACACACCTGCGCGACACGGTCGAGGAACACGACGCGTCCACCGAGGAGCTCAAGGCCAGCAACGAAGAGCTGCAGGCCATGAACGAGGAATTGCGCTCGGCCACCGAGGAGCTGGAGACCAGCCGCGAAGAACTGCAGTCGATCAACGAGGAACTCTCGACCGTCAACCAGGAGCTCAAGACCAAGGTCGACGAGCTCAGCCATGCGAACAGCGACATCCACAACCTGATGGACGCCACCGCGATCGCGACGGTCTTCCTCGACCGCGAACTGCGCATCACGCGCTACACGCCGTCCGCGGTGGCGCTGTTCAACCTGATCGCCACCGACCTGGGCCGGCCGCTGGCCGATCTGGCCACCCGGCTCGATTACCCGCAATTGCGGACGGATGCCGAGCGCGTATTGCAGCGGCTGGTGCCGGTCGAGCGCGAAGTGGGCCTGCCGGACGGCAAATGGTTCCTCTCGCGCCTGTTGCCGTACCGGACGATGGACGACCACATCGGCGGGGTGGTGGTCTCGTTCATCGACATCACCGAACGGAAGCGCGCCGAGGACGTGCGCCTGTGGCTGTCGGCGGTGGTGGCTTCGTCCACCGATGCGATCCTCAGCTGCGCAATGGATCTCACGATCCTCAGCTGGAACGCGGGCGCCGAGCGGATGTTCGGCTACAGCGCCGACGAGGCCATCGGGCAACCGGTCACGATGCTCGCGCCGGACCGCGGCGCCGAACAGCTCGAGATGACGAGGCGCTTGCGCGAGGCGACGCCGATCAGCAATTTCGAGACGGTGCGCCGGCGCAAGGACGGCAGCGACATCCATGTCGCCCTGAGCATCTCGCCGATCCGCGACGCACAGAACCAGGTGATCGGCGCGACGGCGATCGCGCGCGACATCACGCAGCAGAAGCAGGCGGCCGAAGCGCTGCGCACCAGCGAGGAACGGCTGCGCCTGGTGGTGGAAAACGCGACGGAGTTCGCGATCTTCTCGACCGACCTGGAGCGCCGGGTGACCATCTGGAACAGCGGCGCGCAGCGGCTGTTGGGCTACACCGAGCAGGAGGCGCTGGGCCGGGTGGCGGACGTCATATTCACCGAGGAAGACCGCGCGGCCGGTGCGCCCGAGAAGGAGATGCAGGCGGCGCTCGCGGACGGGCGCGCCGCCGATGACCGGTTCCACCAGCGCAAGGACGGCGCCCGCTTCTGGGCCAGCGGCGCCATGATGCTGATGCGCGATGCGCAGGGCCAGGCCGTGGGCTTCGTCAAGATCCTGCGCGACCAGAGCGCCGCGCGCGAAGCGCAACAGGCGCTCGAGCGCAGCCAGGCCGAGCTGTTGCGCGCCCTCGAGCAGAACGAGCTGGCGCGCACCGAGTTGCAGGCCGCCGATGCGGCCAAGGACCGGTTCCTCGCGGTGCTGTCGCACGAGTTGCGCAACCCGCTCGCCTCCATCGACAGCGCGGCGGCGCTGTTGTTGACGGCAGGGCTGCCGGACAGCGACCGCGATTCGGCCGCGCAGGTGGTCAAGCGGCAGGCCGGCGCCATGAAGACGCTGCTGGACGACCTGCTGGATGTCGCGCGCCTGAAACTGGGCCGGCTCGAGCTGCAGCGCGAGCCGGTCATGCTGACCTCGGTCGTGCAGTCGGCGCTGGAGGCCACCCACCCGCTGCTCGAAGCGGCCGGCCATGAATTGAAGGTGGACCTGCCGCCCTTTCCGGTAGAGCTCGACGCGGACCCGCTGCGGCTCGGCCAGGTGCTCTCGAACCTGCTCACGAATGCCATCAAGTACACGCCGGCCAGCGGCCAGATCGCCCTGAAGGCGCGCCTCGAAGACGGGCAGGTGGCGATCAGTGTGGCCGACAAGGGCGTCGGCATGGACTCCGGCCAGATCGAGCACATGTTCGAGATGTTCACCCAGGCCGTGCCGGTGGCCGGGCATCACGGCGGGCTGGGCATCGGGCTGGCGCTGGTCAAGAGCATCGTCGAAATGCACGGCGGGCGCGTCGAAGCTTCGTCGCCCGGCTTGGGCCAGGGCAGCGAATTCCGCGTCATCCTGCCGGCCGCGCGTGCCACTGCGCGGGCGGTCGGCACGCCGCATCCGGTCGCGCCGCCATCGATGGCGCTCGCTGCCACGGCTTCCTCGCGCAAGCGCGGCCTGATCCTGATCGCCGACGACAACATCGACGCGGGCTGGGGCATTGCGCGGCTGCTGGAAATCGCCGGCTTCACGACGGCGCTCGTCAAGGGCGGCAAGGACGCGCTGCGGGAGGCGCGGCGTCAGAAGCCCGACATCGGCATCTTCGACATCGGCATGCCCGACCTGAACGGACACGAGGTCGCGCGCCAGATCCGCGACACCGAATGGGGCAAGCGCATGGTGCTGATCGCCGCGACAGGCTGGGGCCAGGAAGCGGACGAACGCGAGGCTTTGGCTGCGGGCTTCGACGCGCACATGACCAAGCCGGTCGACCTGCGCAAACTGAGCGCGACGGTGGACGACCTGCTGCGGCGCAAACGGGAGCGCGCATGAATGCATCCGCGCTGGCCGGCAAGCGCGTGCTGGTGACGCAGTGCCGCGACTTCATGGGTCCGGCGCTGTGCGCGGAGTTCGCCCGGCAGGGCGCGACCGTGATCGAGGACGAACGTGCGCTGGTGGACCCGGCGCTGCCGGCGCGGATCGTCGCGGCGGCCGGCACGGTCGACATCCTCGTCGCGCACCTCGCGCTGCCGGCGCCCAGCACGCCGGCGCACGAAGTCCAGGAAGACGAATGGCGGTCGGTGTTCGCGCACCTGGTCGATCCGCTGCCGCGGCTGGTACGGGCCGTGCTGCCGCAGATGATGGAACGGCGCAAAGGCAAGATCCTGGTGATCGGCAGCGCCTCGGCGCTGCGCGGCATGAAGCGCGCTTCCAGCTACAGCGCAGCGCGCGGCGCGCAATTGGCCTACGTGCAGGCGCTGGGCGTCGAGGCCGCGCCGCACAACGTGCAGGTCAATGCGATCGCGCAGAATTTCGTCGACAACCCGACCTACTTCCCGCCCGAGGTGCAAGCCAATGCGCGTTTCCAGGAGCGGCTGCAGCGCGAGGTGCCGCTGGGGCGGCTCGTTTCGGCGCGCGAGGATGCGCAGTTCGCGGCCTACCTGTGCAGCGAGGCGGCCGACTGCTTCGTCGGGCAGGCATTCCCCGTCTCCGGGGGCTGGGCCGCGCGCTAGGACGCGATCTGCGCCAGCAGCTGCACGTTGCCGCCCGCTGCCGTCGTGTTGATGGTGAGCGTCTGCTCGGCGCAGAAGCGATACAGGTAATGCGGGCCGCCGGCCTTCGGGCCGCTGCCGGACAGCCCTTCGCCGCCGAACGGCTGCACCCCCACCACGGCGCCGATCATGTTGCGGTTGACGTAGACGTTGCCGATGTGCGCGCGCGCCGCCAACGCGAGCGCGCGGCTGTCGATGCGGGTCTGGATGCCGAGCGTCAGGCCGTAGCCCAGCGCGTTGACCTGGTCGATCACGGCCAGCGGGTCGCCGCCCCAGCGCACGATGTGCAGCACCGGACCGAAGATCTCCTGCTGCACGTCGGCAATGCGCTCGACCTCGAACGCTTGCGGCGGGATCAGGCGCGTGGCCGGCGGGAACTCACCCGGCGGCAGCAGCGCGCGGGCCTGCGCATGCAGCCGGCGCAGTTGCTCTTGCAGACCCTCGTACGCTTGTGCGTCGATCACGGGGCCGACGTCGGTGCGCAATTGCGCGGGGTCCCCCGTCACCAGTTCGCGCGCCGCGCCGCGCACCATCTCGATCACGCCGTCGGCAATGCTCTCGTGTACGCACAGCAGCCGCAGCGCCGAACAGCGCTGGCCGGCGGAGCGGAACGCACTTTGCATCACGGCGTCGGTCACCTGCTCGGGCAGCGCGGTGGAGTCGACCACCATCGCGTTGATGCCGCCGGTTTCCGCGATCAGCGGCACGATCGGACCGTCCTTGGCGGCGAGCGAGCGCTGGATGATCCTGGCCACCTGCGTGGAACCGGTGAACACGACGCCGGCGATGCCTGGCTGCGCCACCAGCGCGGCGCCCACGGTCTCGCCCGGCCCGTGCAGCAACTGCAGCGCGTCGCGCGGGACGCCGGCGGCGTGCAACAGCTTGACCGCTTCCAGCGCGATGGCGGGCGTCTGCTCGGCCGGCTTGGCCAGCACCGTATTGCCGGTGGCCAGCGCCGCGGCCACCTGGCCGGTGAAGATCGCGAGCGGGAAATTCCAGGGGCTGATGCACACCCAGGGCCCGCGCGGCGTCAGGCGCAATTCGTTGCTCTCGCCGGTGATGCCGAGCATCGCCTGGCCGTCGCGTCCGGGCAGCGCGATGGGCTGCATGATCCGCTCGGCTTCGTTGGCGTAGTAGCGCAGGTAGTCCACCGCCTCGCGCACTTCGGCCACGCAGTCGCCCCAGGTCTTGAACGCCTCCTTCAACAGCAGCGCGCACAGGCGCGCCAACTGCGCTTCCATGGCATCGGCCGCCTGCCGCAGCACGGCCGCGCGGGCGCGGACCGGCGCCCCGCGCCAAGCCGGGTACGCCGAGGCCGAGCGCGCGACCGCCGCGCCGGCCTGGGCGGCATCGAAGGCAGGCACGGCGGGGACCTGCGTTGCCTCCAGCGCCGCCAATAAGGGCTCGCGCATGGCTTGCACCGCGAGGTCCACGCCCGTGCTGTTCTGGCGCTGCGCGCCGAATATGCGTGGGGGCGAGGGCAGCGACGGCGTGGCTTCCAGGCGCAGCGGCGACGCCAGCAGCCGGTCCATGCCGACCGATTCGTCGGCGAGCTGGTGCACGAACGAATTGTTGGCGCCGTTTTCGAGCAGGCGGCGCACGAGATACGCGAGCAGGTCGCGGTGCTGCCCGACCGGCGCGTACAGGCGCACCGGAACATGCGGCGCGTATCGCGAGACTTCGCGATACACGCCCACACCCATGCCGTGCAGCCGCTGCAGCTCGAAGGTCGGCGACGTGCCCGCTGCCATCTGCAGGATCGCCGCGATGGTGCCCGCGTTGTGGGTGGCGAACTGCGGGTAGATCACGTCCTGCGCCTGCAATAGGGCCCGGGCGCAAGCGAGGTACGAGATATCCGTGTGGTGCTTGTGCGTGAACACCGGGTAATGCGGCATGCCGAGCTCCTGCGCCCGCTTGATCTCGGCGTCCCAGTAGGCGCCCTTGACCAGCCGGCACATCAGGCGCAGCCGCAAGCGGCGCGCGAGCACGGCGACATGCTCGACCAGCTCCAGGGCGCGGGTCTGGTACGACTGCAGCGCCAGCCCGAAGCCCTGCCACTGCGGAAGCTGCTCGGCCACGCGGGCCGCCAGCGCCTCGAACACTTCCAGCGACAGTTCGAGCCGGTCGACTTCCTCGGCATCGATGGTGAGGCCGATGTGGGCCCGGGCGGCGCGCTCGCAGAGCGTCCACACGCGCGGCACCAGCTCGGCCAGCACGCGTTCGCGCTGCGCTTCCTCGTAGCGCGGATGCAGCGCACTGAGCTTGATCGAGATGCCGTCGTTGGCTTCCACCGGCCGGTCGGCGCGGGAGCGGCCGCCGATCGCGTCGATGCCGTGCTCGTAACTCGCGAGGTAGCGCAGCGCGTCGTGATCGGTGCGCGCACCTTCGCCCAGCATGTCGTAGGAATACCTTAGCCCCCACGCTTGCCCTTCGGGCTGCGCTGCCCCCCGAGGGGGCTGTTCCGCCTTGGGGCGGCCCGGCGGCGGAACGCGCAGGCTCTCGCTCTTGCGCCGGGCCACGTCCGATTCGTGCAACGCCTCGGCCATGTCCTGCCCCAGCACGAACTGGCGGCCCAGCAATTGCACGGCGCGCAAGGTTGCCGCCACGACGCTGCGCGCGCCGAGTTTGGCCCACAGGCCCGTCTCATGCGCCGGCTGCCCGGAGCCGGTCGAAGGATCGGGCAGGAATCTTTTCGACAGGGCGATCGCGGTCTGCGACAGGCGCGCCAGCGCGCTGTCGCCGGTGCCCTCGAAATCCGCGCGCCCGAGCTGGTCCGCCGTCAGCGCAATGGCGGTCTGCGCATCCGGCACGCGCAATAGCGCTTCGGCAAGGCGCATCAGCGCCAGCCCTTCGGCGCTGGAGATCGGGTACTCCTTCAACAGGCTTTCCATCGCCCAGAACGGCGGCGGGTGCTCGCGCACGGCCTGCACCCAGGGCCGGGCCGTGCGCGCGACCGCCGCCCAATCGAGGCCCGGACCCAGGGCATGCAAATGGCGGCGGACGATGTCGGCCTCGGGCCGGTACGGCAGGGGCAGGCGCTGTGAGGTCATGGCGTGGCTCGGTGGAAACGCGGATGCTGCGATGGTGGCGCGCTTCGCAGTGAATTTCACGCCAAATTAGCCGATTTCACGGGATAATTCTCTAATGATGAGTGAATCTTTAGCCGATGTTGACCGCATCGACCTGAAAATCCTGAATGTCCTGCAGCGCGACGGCCGCCTCTCCAATCTCAAGCTGGCGGAAAGCGTGGCGCTATCGCCGACGGCAGTGCTGGCGCGCGTGCAGCGCCTGACGCGCGAAGGCTACATCCTGGGCTACGAGGCCCGCCTGAATCCGCTCAAACTGGGGGCCGGCATGCTGGTGTTCGTCGAGGTGCTGCTCGATCGCACCACCCCCAACGTGTTCGAGGCTTTCAAGGCCGCGGTGCAGGCGCACGAGGAGATCATGGAATGCCACATGGTCGCCGGCGGCTTCGACTACCTGCTCAAGACCCGGATGGCCGACATGCAGGCCTACCGCGAGTTCGCGGGCACGGTGCTGTGGCAGTTGCCGGGCGTGCGCGAGACCCGCACTTATGCCGTGATGGAAGAGGTCAAGAGCACGACCCGGCTGGCGCTCGGCGTCTGAACGCACGGGCGGGCCGGCTGCCCGGCAGTCGGAGAACGCCGACGAAGTTTCGCGCCCTCCGCCTGCGCGGCGCGTCGGCTGCAGCCCGTACTCTGCAGGCGCAGCCTCGCGTTCCTGCGTGGCTGCGTTGCCGTGCCTGGCGGCGCAACCATCCGACGAGGACACAGTCATGACTTCGGTTCGAAAGTTCTTCACCCCGCTGCTGTTCGCGTTCGTGGGATGCCTGCTCGCCGGGTGGGCTCACGCGGATCCGCCGGCGCGCGTGGCGCGTCTGGCCTACGTCACTGGCGACGCGAGTTTCTCGCCCGGTGGCGAAAGGGACTGGGTCCGCGCGGTCGTCAATCGCCCGCTGGTCACCGGCGACCGGCTCTGGGTCGATCGCGGCGCACGAGCGGAATTGCAGCTCGGGAGCGCGGCGATTCGAGCGGGCGGCGCCACCAGCCTGGCGCTGCTGAACGTGGACGATCGCACCGTGCAGATGGAACTGACGCAAGGCACGCTCAGCATCCGGGTGCGGCGGCTCGACCGGGGCGAGACCTTCGAGATCGACACGCCGAACCTGGCCTTCTCGATCCGCCGGCCCGGCCGCTACCGCATCGAAGTCGATCCCAATGGCGACGCGACGCTGGTCGCGGTGCGCAGCGGCCTGGCCGAGGTCTATGGCGAAGGGCGCGCGTTCGTCATCGGCGAGCGCCTGACCTATCGCTTCTACGGCAGCGGCCTGACCGACTACGACACCTTCGCGGTGGTGCCCGCGGATGCACTCGAACGCTGGTCGGATGAACGCGACCGCCGCTGGGACGGGGCGGTGTCGCGCCGCTACGTCGCGCCGGACGTGATCGGCTATGAGGACCTGGACCAGTACGGCACCTGGCGCAAGGTCGACGCGTACGGGTTCGTCTGGATCCCCAACCGGGTCCCGGCCGGCTGGGCACCCTATCGCGAGGGGCATTGGGCCTGGGTGGAGCCGTGGGGCTGGACCTGGGTGGACGCGGCGCCGTGGGGGTTCGCTCCTTCCCATTACGGGCGCTGGGCGTATGTGGACCGGACCTGGGCCTGGGTCCCCGGGCCAACCACCGCCCGGGCCGTGTACGCACCGGCGCTGGTTGCTTTCGTCGGAACCGGCGGCGCGCGCGGCGGGGGCGGCGATCGTGCGATCGCGTGGTTCCCGCTGGCCCCGCGCGAGGTGTACCGCCCCGCCTATGCGGCCAGCCGCGAGTACTTCACCAACGTCAACATCAGCAACACGGTGGTCAACCGGACGGCCGTCACCAACCTGTATGGCAACAGCAGGCCCGCCAACGTGACGTACGCCAACCAGCAGCTTCCGGGCGCGATGATCGCGGTGCTGGCGGCGGTGTTCTCGCAATCCAAGCCGGTCGCGAAGGAAACCATCAACGTCACGCGCGAAATGGCGGCCAGCGCGCCGGCCATGGCCGTGCCGCCCGTCGCGCCGGTGCGCGCCAGTGTGGTGGGTGCCGCGCCGGCCGCGAGCGCCAAGCCGCCGCAGCCCGCGCAGGCCCGGCCCGTGGTTGCACAGGTGGCGCCGCCGCCGCCGCCGGTCCCCTTCGAGGCCAGGCAGAGCGCGCTCGCCGCGAACCCGGGCAAGCCGCTGGACGCAGCCGCAACAGCAGCCCTGAAGCCGGCACCGTCGGCCTCCGCACCGGCCCCCGCCGTCAAGGTCGTGCAGCCGACCAAGCCGGCGGCCCCGCCGCCCGCGAAGCCGGCCAGCGCAGCGGCATCGGCGCGGCCGCCCGCCGCCAGGGCGCCCGCCTCCGCGCCTGCGCCGGCACCCGCGGCCAGCCCGCCACCCGCAGCGCGAGCCGCACCCGCTGCGGCCTCTGCGCCGGCTGCGCCGCCGCGACCGGCGCTGGCACCTCCACGAACTGCGCCCGCTGCATCCGCCCCCGCACCTGCTTCGGGACCCGAAGCAGCGCAGCCGGGCGCCAGGCCGGCCAGCGCCGAAGCCGCTACGCCTGCGCCGGCCACGCCACGCAGGCCGATGCCGGAAGCGGCGCGCCCGCCCGCGTTTGCCGCCCCCCGCGCCTCGGCGCCCGCGCCGGCGGTCTCCCCGCCCCCCGCGGCGGCATCCCGGGCAGCGCGCGCTTCCGCCCCGGCGGCGCCCGCCAGCGAAGCACCGGCTGCGCCAGCCGCGCCGAGGCGCGCGCCGCCTGCGGTGTCCGTGCCTTCGGGCGCGCCCACCGGCGAGGCGCCCAGCCCGGGCGCTCGCCCAATGGGCCGGGCAGCGAACGAGCGACCCGAAACGGGCGAAGCCCGGCAGGGCGGACAAGCCCCGCCCGAAGCCCGGCCGCGCGCCGCGGCGAGCGAAAGAGCGCAGCCACGCCAGCTTGAAGCTCCCGCGAGCGCGCCGGCGGCCGCCGCTCCACGTGTGCCCCCGGTGCCGCCGCGTGCCGCCGCGGCGGCTCCCGCCGCAGCGCCGCGGGCCGCTCCCAGTGCTTCCGCCGCCTCTGCGCAGCAGCGCGACGAACGAGCGCAGCCTCGCGAACGCGCCGCATCGGCGCGGCGCGAAGCCGCGAGCGAACGAGCCGGGGAACGCCAGCCCGGCGACGAAGGCGCGCGGCGCAGGCCGTAACGCAGCTTCCGGAGCCTCGCCGTCACGGTGGGCGCGTTAGGATGCGCGCTCGTGGGAGACTCGCATGACCTATCTGCTCGCACTCGACCAGGGAACTTCCAGCTCGCGCAGCATCGTGTTCGACGCGCAGGGCCATCCGGTGTCGGTGGCCCAGCAGGAACTGCCGCAGATCTATCCGCGTCCCGGCTGGGTCGAGCACGACCCGATGGAGATCTGGCGCGGCCAGCTCGCGACGGCGCGCCAGGCGATGGCCGAAGTCGGCCTGAAGGCCGGCGACATCAGCGCGTTGGGCATCACCAACCAGCGCGAGACCACCGTGATCTGGAACCGCAAGACGGGCCACCCAATCCACCACGCGATCGTGTGGCAGGACCGGCGCGGTGAGCCCGTTTGCGCGCAATTGCGCGAGGCGGGGCATGCGGCGCTGATCCAGTCGCGCACCGGGCTCCTGATCGATTCCTACTTCTCGGCCACGAAGATCAAATGGCTGCTGGATCAGGTGGGCGGGGCACGGGCGCAGGCCGAGCGCGGGGAGCTCGCGTTCGGCACCATCGACAGCTGGCTATTGTGGCAATTGACCGGCGGCGCCCTGCACGCCACCGATGTGACCAACGCTTCGCGCACCATGCTGTTCAACGTGCACGACAACCAGTGGGACGGCGAGCTGCTGGCGCTGCTGGGCATCCCGGAACAACTCATGCCGCGGGTGCTGCCTTCGAGCGCCCACTTCGGCCAAACGCAGGCGGCGCTGCTTGGCGCACCCATCCTGATCGGCGGGGTGGCCGGCGACCAGCAGAGCGCGCTGTTCGGGCAGGCGTGTTTCAGCGAGGGCATGGCCAAGAACACCTATGGCACCGGCTGCTTCATGCTGATGCACACCGGCTCGAAGTTCCAGACCTCGTCCAACGGGCTGTTGACGACCAGCGCCGCGCAGGTCACCGCGGGGCGGGAGTTCGCGACCGAGGGCAGCGTATTCGTGGGCGGGGCGGTCGTGCAGTGGCTGCGCGACGGCTTGCGCGCCATCAGGGCCAGCGGCGAGGTGCAGGCGCTGGCGGAAAGCGTGGCCGATTCGGGCGGCGTGATGATGGTGCCGGCGTTCACCGGCCTGGGCGCGCCCTACTGGAAGCCGGACGCCCGCGGCACGATCACCGGCCTCACCCGTGGCACCACGATGGCCCATATCGCGCGCGCGGCGCTGGAGAGCATTGCGTACCAGAGCAGCGCGCTGCTGCAGGCTATGAGCCGGGACGCGGTTGCTGCCGGTGGCGCGCCGCTGGCCGAACTGCGCGTGGACGGCGGCGCCTGTGTCAACGACCTGCTGATGCAGTTCCAGGCCGACCTGCTGGGCATCGCCGTCGTGCGGCCCGCCGTCACCGAGACCACCGCCCTCGGGGCGGCGTGGCTGGCGGGGCTGGCCAGCGGCGTGTACAGCGGCACCGGCGAGCTGTCCGGGCTGTGGAAGGCCCAGCACCGTTTCGAGCCCGCGCTGGACAGCGGCCGCGCCGCCGAACTGATGGCGCGCTGGGAACATGCGGTGCGACAGGCGACGCAGGACTAGGCAGGTCACCATGCCGCAGAAGTGATTTACTCCCCCGGAGGGGCAGGGGATTTGAAGCGCTCGCCGAAAATCGCGGTGCCTATTCTCACCATGGTGCTGCCGGCCGCGACCGCGGCCTCCAGGTCGGCGGTCATCCCCATCGACAGCGTGTCCAGCGCGAGCCCCGCCGCGCGCAGGGACTCGAACAGTTCCCTGGCGCGCAGGTGCACCGCTTTCTGGGCCGCGAAGTCGGGCGCCGGCTCGGGAATCGTCATGAGGCCGCGCAATGCGAGCCGCGGCAGCCGGGCAATCTCCCGCGCCAGTGGCAGCACCTCGCCGGGCGGCACGCCCGATTTCGTGGGGCCGCCGTCGATGTTCACCTGGATACAAATCTGCAACGGCGCCATCCCCTCGGGCCGCTGCTGCGACAGGCGCTGCGCCGTTTTCAGGCGGTCTACCGTGTGGGCCCAGTCGAACTGCGTCGCCACCAGCCGGGTCTTGTTGCTCTGGATCGGGCCGATGCAATGCCACTGCAGCGGCAGCTCGCGCAGCAAAGCGATCTTCTCGACCGCCTCCTGGATGTAGTTCTCCCCGAAGGCGAGTTGCCCCGCCGCGAAGGCCTCGCGCACCGCCTGCGGGCCGAAGGTTTTCGATACGGCTAGTAACGTGACTTCGTTCACGTCACGGTGCGCGAGCGCACAAGCCGCCGCGATGCGCTGGTGAACGCTCTGGAGCTTGTCTGCAATCGTGGTCATAATTAACCGGCGAACCTGAACGCGTTACAAAAAAAGGGGACTCGTGGATATTACCCAGCTGCTTGCATTCAGCGTCAAGAACAAGGCGTCCGATCTGCATTTGTCCGCCGGCCTGCCCCCGATGATCCGCGTGCACGGCGACGTGCGGCGCATCAACGTGGACCCGCTGGACCACAAACAGGTGCACGCCATGGTGTACGACATCATGAACGACACCCAGCGCAAGAACTACGAGGAATTCCTGGAAGTGGACTTCTCGTTCGAGATCGAGGGCCTCGCGCGCTTCCGTGTCAATGCCTTCAACCAGAACCGCGGCGCCGGCGCGGTGTTCCGCACCATCCCCTCCAAGATCCTGACGCTCGAGCAGCTGAACGCGCCCAAGATCTTCGGCGAGCTGGCGCTCAAGCCGCGCGGCATGGTGCTGGTGACCGGGCCGACCGGCTCGGGCAAATCCACCACGCTGGCCGCGATGGTCAATTACCTGAACGAAACCGAATACGGCCACATCCTCACGGTGGAAGACCCGATCGAGTTCGTGCACGAATCCAAGAAATGCCTGATCAACCAGCGCGAAGTGGGGGCGATGACCCTGTCGTTCGCCGCCGCACTGAGGTCCGCGCTGCGCGAAGACCCGGACGCGATCCTGGTGGGTGAAATGCGCGACCTGGAGACCATCCGGCTGGCGATGACCGCGGCGGAAACCGGGCACCTGGTGTTCGGAACGCTGCACACGTCCAGTGCGGCCAAGACGATCGACCGGATCATCGACGTGTTCCCCGCGGAAGAAAAGGAAATGATCCGCGCGATGCTGTCCGAATCGCTGCAGGCCGTGATCTCGCAGACCTTGTGCAAGACCAAGGACGGCAGCGGCCGGGTGGCGGCGCACGAAATCATGATCGGCACGTCGGCCATCCGCAACCTGATCCGCGAGGCCAAGGTCGCCCAGATGTATTCGGCGATCCAGACCGGCAACAACTTCGGCATGCAGACGCTCGACCAGAACCTGCTGGACCTCGTCAAGCGCAACGTGATCAGCGCCGCCGAAGCCCGCAGCAAGGCCAAGATCCCCGAGAACTTCCCGGGCTGAGGCCCGAACAGCGACAACCGGCAGAATCGAGCCCCCGAGCAACGCACGTGAAGGACCGTCATGGAACGCGACCAGGCCACCAAATTCATCAATGACCTGCTCAAGCTGATGGTCAGTCGCAACGGCAGCGACCTGTTCATCACCGGCGACTTCCCGCCCGCGATCAAGGTCGACGGCAGGATCACCAAGGTGTCGCCGCAGCCGCTCAACGCCGGCCACACGCTGGCGCTGGCGCGCTCGATCATGAACGACAAGCAGGCGGCCGAATTCGAACGCACCAAGGAGTGCAACTTCGCGATTTCTCCGCCGGGCATCGGCCGCTTCCGGGTCAACGCGTTCGTGCAGCAGGCCAAGGTCGGCATGGTGCTGCGCGTGATCCCGCAGGTGCTGCCGACCATCGACGGCCTGGGGCTGCCGCAGGTGCTCAAGGACGTGGTCATGACCAAGCGCGGCCTCACGATCCTGGTGGGCGCGACCGGTTCGGGCAAGTCCACCAGCCTGGCCGCCATGGTCGACTGGCGCAACGAGAACTCGCAGGGCCACATCATCACGATCGAGGACCCGGTGGAATTCGTGCACCCGCACAAGAACTGCGTCGTGACGCAACGCGAGGTCGGCCTGGACACCGACAGCTGGGAGGCGGCGCTGAAGAACACGCTGCGCCAGGCGCCCGACGTGATCCTGATGGGCGAAATCCGCGACCGTGAAACCATGGAGCACGCGATCGCGTTCGCGGAAACCGGCCACCTGTGCCTGGCCACGCTGCACGCCAACAGCGCCAACCAGGCGCTCGACCGCGTGATCAACTTCTTTCCCGAGGAGCGGCGCGCGCAGCTGCTGATGGACCTGTCGCTCAACCTCAAGGCTTTCGTGTCGCAGCGGCTGGTGCCCAAGCAGGACGGCAAGGGCCGCGCCGCCGCGGTGGAGATCATGCTGAACACGCCGCTGGTGTCGGACCTGATCTTCAAGGGCGAGGTGTCCGAGATCAAGGAGATCATGAAGAAGAGCCGCAACCTGGGCATGCAGACGTTCGACCAGGCGCTCTACGACATGTACGAGAGCAACATCATCACGTACGAGGACGCGCTGCGCAACGCCGACTCGCTCAACGACCTGCGCCTGCAGATCAAGCTCAATTCGCAGCGCGCCAAGTCGCAGGACCTGTCGGCCGGCACGGAACATTTCGCCATCGTCTGATACCGGGGAGCGCTGCGAGTCAGATCTGCACGCGCGTTCCCAGCTCGATCACGCAGTTGTTCGGCAGGCGAAGGAAGTCCGCCACGTTCCCGGCATTGCGCGACATGAAGGCGAACAGCCCTTCGCGCCAGCGCGCCATGCCTGCCTTGCGGGTGGGGATGATGGTTTCGCGGCTGAGGAAGTAGGTGGTCTCGAACAGGTCGATCGGCAGCTTCTCCGACCGGCAGCTCGCCAGCGCCTTCGGGATGTCCGGGGTGTCCTTGAACCCGTAGTTCACCTGCACGCGCCAGAAACCCGGGGCCAGCGCTTCGACCGAAACGCGGTGCGCCTCGCCGATCCAGGGCACGTCGTGGAACACCACCGTCAGGATCAGGTTGCGCTCGTGCAGCACCTCGTTGTGCTTCAGGTTGTGCAGCAGCGCCTGCGGCACCGTGTTCGGGCTTGCAACCGCATACACGGCCGTGCGCTGGGCGCGCTTCACGTCTTCGGCCGCAAGCGCCTGCAGGAACGGAACGAGGTCGGGGTCGCCCTGGCCGATGCTCTCCAGGAGCAGCTCCCGGCCGCGGCGCCAGCTCGCCATCACGGTGAACAGGGCAATCCCGAGCGCCAGCGGAAACCAGCCGCCCTGCAGGAATTTCAGGGAGCAGGCGATGACCAGCACCAGGTCCAGGCCGAGGAACACGCTCGTGGCGGCGAGCGCGAACGACACCGGGTAGCGCCAGTCGTAGCGCAGCACGAAGAACGTGAGCAGCGTGGTCGTGAACATCGTGACGGTCACGGCGATGCCGTAAGCCGAGGCGAGCGCCGACGAACTGCCGAAGCCGAGGACGGCGAGCAGCACGGCCGCCAGCAGGAGCCAGTTCACGAGGGGGATGTAGATCTGGCCGATCTCCTTTTCCGACGTGTACAGCACGTGCATCCGCGGCAGCAATCCGAGCTGGATGACCTGCTTGGTCATCGAGTACGCGCCGGTGATGACCGCCTGCGAGGCGATGATGGTGGCCACCGTCGCCAGCACCACCGCCGGGATCAGGAGCACCGGCGGGAACAGGCGGAAGAACGGGTTCTCCAGGGCCGAGGGGTCCCGCATCAGGAGCGCCGCCTGGCCCATGTAGTTGATGGCCAGCGCCGGCAGCACGAGCCCCATCCAGGCGATCTGGATGGGCCGCTTGCCGAAGTGGCCGAGGTCGGCGTACAGGGCCTCGGCGCCCGTGAAGGCCAGCACGATCGATCCCAGCACGACGAAGAAATGCAACCCCTGCTCGCGCATGAACCCGAGTGCGTGCAGCGGATTCAGTGCGGCCAGGATTTCCGGCCGTTCGGTGATCTGGACCAGCCCCGTCGTGGCCAGCACGACGAACCACAGGCCGATCACCGGACCAAACAGCTTGCCGACCACGCCGGTGCCCAAGCGTTGCACCGCAAACAGGCCGATCAGCACGCCGATGGAAATCGGCAGCACGTAAGGCTTGAACGCGGGCGTCGCCACCTCGAGGCCTTCCACCGCGCTGAGCACGGAGATCGCCGGCGTGATGACGCTGTCGCCATAGAAGAGCGAGCCTCCGAAGACGCCCACCAGCAGCAGCACCATGCGGCGCTTCGGCGTGGCGCCGGCCGCCTTGGAGGCCAGCGCCGTCAGCGCCATGATGCCGCCCTCGCCGCGGTTGTCGGCGCGCAGGATGAGGATCACGTATTTCAGCGTGACCACCAGCATCAGGCCCCAGAAGATGACGGAAACGGCTCCGATGAGGTGCTGCGGGTCGAGCGCAACCGCGTGCTCGGGGTTGAAGACCTCCCTCATGGTGTACAGGGGACTCGTTCCGATATCGCCGTAGACGACGCCGAGGGCGCCTATCGTCATGGCGGCGCGGCTTTCCCGTGCCACGGTCATTGTTGTTGCCATCGCCTTCCGCACGAAGCCAGACAAGGCGGCAGTCTGGCTGATGCCGCATCAGGAAAGCATATGGAACACGGCTCAGGCGGCTGCCAGCCGGTAGCCCACCCCGGTTTCGGTCAGCAGGTGCCTGGGCTCGGCGGGGTCTTCCTCGATCTTGGCGCGCAGTTGCCCCATGTAGAGGCGCAGGTAGTGGGTGTGCTCCGTGAATTCGGAGCCCCACACGTCCGCGAGCAGCTGGCGATGCGTGACGACCTTGCCGGCGCTGCGCACCAGCCGGGCGAGCAGCTTGAATTCGGTCGGTGTGAGGTGGACCGGCTCGCCTTTCACCTCCACCAGGTGTTCGTTCAGGTCCACGTGGAGGTCGCCTACTTCGTGCGTGGTCTCCCCTGCCGCGAGTGCGGTGCCCCGATGCCGCAGCGCCACCCGGATGCGCGCGAGCAATTCGCCGACATTGAACGGTTTCGTGAGGTAGTCGTCCGCACCGGCGTCGAGCAGCTTGATCTTCTCGGCTTCCTGGTGACGGGCCGAGACGATCAGGATGGGCAGCGAGTGCTGCCTTCTCACTTCCCGCACCAGTTCCGATCCGTCGCCGTCCGGCAGGCCGAGATCGAGCAGGATGACGTCGGGCGTGGCATGCCGCAGCAGCGCGCGCGCTTCGCTGACGGAGACCGCTGTCTGCACTTCGAAGCCTTCCACGGCCAGCGTCGAGCGCATCATCGAGCGCAACTCGCGGTCGTCTTCGACCACCAGCACGCGCAGGCTCATGCCGCCTCCTCCGGTGCTGTGCTGGCCTCCCGGCAGTCCTGGCGTCGGAGGCTGTGGCCGCATTGCGCTGGTCGATCCCCGCAAGCGGGGATTCGGCGCAGAGGCAGAGCCTGCGTAGCTGCTCCGCGTAGCCGAATCATCGCAGCGCCTCCACTGCGCACGTACCGAGGCGCCACGCTCCGGCGCTGCCTCGCCCTTCGCTTCATGCGGCCTCACGGGCGGGCTGCACCACCTCGATGGGCAGGCTCAGCACGAAGCTGCTGCCGCCGCCCTCGCGCCGCTGGAAAACGAGGCTGCCGCCATGAGCCCGCGCAATGGCCCTGCACACCGCGAGCCCCAGGCCCGCGCCGCGTTGGCCGGAGTGGTCGTCGCGGCGATAGGGCTCGAAAATGAGGTGCTCCAGTTCCGGCGGGATGCCCGGCCCCCGATCCTGCACCGCGACTTCGAGGTGGTGGTCGCCCCGGCCCGCCACGAGCTCGATCGCCTCCGAGCTGTATTTCAGCGCGTTGTCCAGCAGGTTCTCCAGCAGTTGCGTGAGCAGCACCGGGTCGGCCTTGATCAGCGGCAGGTCGGGCGGCACCCTGGACTTGATGCGGCGGGCCGGGTCCCGCTGGCGCACGCGGGCGAGCACGGAGCCCACGATTTCCTCCATCGACTGCCAGTCGAGGTTCAACTGCCCGAGGTTCCCGAGCCGCACGAGCTGCAGCGTGTTCTCCGCGAATGTCGAGAGGTACTGCGCCTCGCTGACGATGCTGCGCACCAGGCGATCCTGCTCCGCCGGCGCGAGCTTGTCCCGCTGCGTCTGCAGCGAGGAGGCCGCGCCGACGATGGCCGCGAGCGGCGTGCGAAAGTCGTGCGAAATGGCTGCGAGGAACGTGCTTTGCACCAGGTGCCGCTGCGATTCCTGCTGCGCGGCCTGCATGGAGGCCGTCAGTTTCAGTCGCCACAACGCCTGCCCTGCGAGGCTGCACAAGGCCTGCGCGTGTTCGCGGCCGCTGTGGTCGTAGGAAGAGACGTTGCGCACGCAGGCGGCGCCGCCGATCTGCCCCTTGACGCCCAGCGGGATGTACCACGCATCGAGGCCTGGCCAGCGGCCGGTTCCGGGCCCCAGGGTCGCGGCTTCGCGCATGCACGCCTGCATGCCGTCCCGGTACAGCGGAGCTTCCTCCTCGCTCAATTGAAGCTGCCCGTCCACGACCAGGGCGACCACGCAAGGACCGGTGAACGCCCGGCCCAGGAAGCGCTGGGCCAGCAGCAGGACTTCGGCCGGCAGGTTGGCTCCGCCCAGCTCGACCGCGAGTTCCTGCAGCTGGCGCGCCCGCTTTGCATTCAGGTGGGCCGCCTCCGTCTTGCTCCGCAGCGCAGTGCCTAGATGGCTGATGACCAGCGCTACCGCGAGCATCGTGAACAGCGCGATCACGTTTTCCTGCGCATCGACCTCGAAGGTCAGGCGCGGCGGGATAAAGAAAAAGTTCAGCAGCGTAACGGCCGCCACCGCACAGAACAGGGAAGGAACCCAGGGCATGGTGTACGACACCAGCACGACCACGAGGACGAACAGCATCGCCTGGCTGGTCAGCGTGAGGTACCGGTCGAAGACGAGGCCGGCGACGGTGGCCACCGCGAGCAGTCCGAAAACGACCCACCAGTGATTGACGCCCCGGGCCTTGCCTGCTGCAACGGCTTGTTCGCTCATGATGGCGGCAGACTACCACCGCGCACATCAGGATTGCATTAGGGGCGCAGCCCCGCAGGTGCGCGCCGCCTAGAATCGGCGGGTTTCAACACCGGAGAAGTGCGGCATGGCTTCAACCAATCCCAAGAGTTACGAATCCACCCCTGCACGCAAGGTCGCCTTCCTTGGCCTGGGCGTGATGGGCTTTCCCATGGCCGGGCACCTGGCGCTGGCCGGCCATGACGTGACGGTGTACAACCGCAGCCCCGCCAAGGGGCAGGCGTGGACCGGCGAATTCAAGGGCCGCGCCGCGCCGACGCCGCGCGAGGCCTGCGCCGGCCGCGACCTGGTCTTCTGCTGCGTGGGCAACGACGAGGACCTGCGCTCGGTCGTGCTCGGGGAGGACGGCGCGTTCGCCGGCATGAAGCCCGGCGCCATCCTGATCGACCACACCACGGCTTCGGCCAACGTAGCGCGCGAACTCTATGCGGAAGCCCGCCGGCGCGGCCTGCAGTTCGTCGACGCGCCGGTCTCGGGCGGCCAGGCGGGGGCGCAGAACGGACTGCTCACCGTGATGTGCGGCGGCGACGCCGCGGCCTTCGACACCGCGAAGCCGGTCGCCATGGCCTTTGCGCGGGCGTTCACCCTGCTGGGCGCTGCCGGTTCAGGGCAGCTCGCCAAGATGGTCAACCAGATCACCATCGCCGGACTGGTGCAGGGGCTGTCGGAGGCGATCGTCTTCGGGCAGAAGGCCGGGCTGGACATGGTGCAGGTGCTCGAAGTCATCGGCAAGGGCGCCGCCCAGAGCTGGCAGATGGACAACCGCGGCAAGACCATGATCGAGGGCAAGTTCGATTTCGGTTTCGCGGTGGACTGGATGCGCAAGGACCTGGGCCTGTGCCTGGACGAGGCCAAGCGCAACGGCGCCACGCTGCCCGTGACGGCGCTGGTCGACCAGTTCTACGGCGAGGTGCAGGCGATGGGCGGCCGCCGCTGGGACACGTCCAGCCTGATCAAGCGGTTGCGGTAAGGCTGCGCAAACGTGAAAACAAGGGCCGCGAGAGCCCTTGTCCTTGAGCGGCTGCGCCGTTAGCGAGCGGCGCTCGCTGGAACAGTCGCCGGTGCCGCCGCCGGCCGCGCGGCAGGCGCCTGGTCCGGCGCCATGCGCCGCAGCTCCTCGTCGCTGATGATCTCGAAGATGCGGACCACGCGCTGCACGCCGCCGATGTTGCGTGTCATCTGCGTCGCCCGGTCGGCCTCGCGCTGCGTGACGCGGCCCATGAGATACACCGTGCCGCGCTCCGTCACCACCTTGAACGCGCCGACATAAAGGTCCTTGGCGTCCACCAGCGAGGCCTTGACCTTGCCCGTGACCAGCGCGTCGGAAGAGCGTTGCGCCAGCGACGAATTGCCCATGACGGCCAGTTCGTCGACGATGCCCTTGACGTTCTCGACGCGCGAGACCACCTGTTCGGCCGTCTGCTTGTCGGCGGCATTCGGCACTTCGCCGGTGAGCAGCACCTGGCGGTTGTAGCTGGTGACGCTCACGTGGCCGCGCTCGCCCAGCGCCTGCCGCAGGTTGCTGGCCGCGCGCAGTTCGATCGTTTCGTCTTCGAGCTGCGCGCCGGAAGTGCGCCGGTCGAACGCAACCATGGTGCCCACGGCGGCGCCGCCGATGATGAGCGGGGCGCAGCCCGCCAGGGCGCCGGCCAGGAGCGCCCCGGCCAGCAGCGTCAGCATCGATTTGCGTTTCTGATTCATGTCGGGTTTTCCTGTTCTCCGAGAAGTTGGGCGTCCACGCCGTCGCAGATGCAGTGCAGCGCGAGGATGTGGACTTCCTGGATGCGCGCCGTCCGCTCGTGCGGCACGCAGATGTGCACGTCGGTCTCGCGCAGGGCGTTGGCCATTTTGCCCCCGCCGCGCCCGGTGAGCGCCACCACCGTCATCTCGCGCTCGTGGGCGGCCTCGATCGCCGCCAGCACGTTGGCCGAATTGCCGCTGGTGGACAGCGCCAGCAGCACGTCGCCGGCCTGCCCGAGCGCGCGCACCTGTTTCGAGAAGATGCGCTCGAAGTCGTAGTCGTTGGCGATCGCGGTGAGGATCGAGCTGTCGGTGGTCAGGGCGATCGCGCCCAGCTCGGGACGCTCGCGCTCGAAGCGGCCGACGAATTCGGCCGAGAAATGCTGCGCGTCGGCGGCCGATCCTCCGTTGCCGCAGGCCAGCACCTTGCCCCCGCTCGTGACGCAGGCGAGCACCGCCTGCACGGCGGCGGCGATCGGTTTGCTCAGGGATTGGGCGGCCTGGTACTTGAGGTCCGCGCTGTCGATGAAATGCTGTTGGATCCGGAGTTCGAGCATGGCCCGGGATGATAACGCCCCGCGCCGGCCGGCGCCGCGCGCGCGCCTGCGTTGCCGCGAGCCGCGCCGCCTCAGGCCCGGGCGACCGAGCTGGCTTCGAGCCATTGCACACTCGTTTCGCTGTCTTCGCGGACCACCGCAAGGTCGAGCCGCCCGGACCCGATCTCTTTGCTGCCGGCGGTCGGGCCGACCGGCCATTGACACAGCAGGGAGCGGCCAGCCGGCTCAGGAGGCGTCGAACGCCGCGCGCAGCCACTCGACCGCGTCGTCTTCGACGCTGACCACGTCGAAGCGGCAGGGCGGTGGCTGGGGCGAGCGCATCAGGTAATGGCGGGCGGCAAAGACGATGCGCCGGCGTTTCGTGGCGCTGATGCTGCCCGCGGCGCCGCCGAACGAGCGGCTGGCGCGCTGGCGCACTTCGACGAACACCAGCGTGCCGCCCGCATCGCGCATGACGAGGTCGATCTCGCCGCCGCCGCGTCCGGGCGTCCGATAATTGCGCGCCAGCAGCTTCAGCCCCGCGGCCAGCAAGTGCGCCAGCGCCCGGTCCTCGGCCGCGTCGCCCGCCTGCTTGCTGGTGGCGGACGGCGCGCCGCCATTCTTGTTGCGAGGGGATTCCATTGAGCGCTTCTTTTGCTTCAGCCCTGAACGCCGCACGCGACGCGGCGGCCTCGCAGCATTATCCGCAAGGGGCCCTGTACGTCCTCGCCACGCCGATCGGCAACCTGGCCGACATCAGCTTGCGCGCGCTGCACGTAATGCAGCTGGCCGATGCGATCGCCTGCGAAGACACGCGGCACACGCAGGCGCTGCTCCGCGCCTATGGCATCGACAAGGCGCCGGCGCAATGGCTGGCCGTGCACCAGCACAACGAAGCCGCGAGCGCGCAAGGCGTGATCGAGCGCCTGCAGCAAGGGCAGCGGGTGGCCTATGCCAGCGACGCGGGCACGCCGGCGGTGAGCGACCCGGGGGCGCGCCTGGTGGCTGCGGTGCGCGCAGCCGGCTTGCGGGTCGTGCCGGTGCCCGGCGCGAGCAGCGTGACGGCCGCGTTGAGCGTGGCCGGCGCGGCCGGCGATGAAGGCGCGTTCGTGTTCGCGGGTTTCCTGCCGGCCAAGGCGGGCGAACGGCAGGCCGCGGTCGCCCGGTTGGCGCAGGAGACCCGGGCGGTCGTGCTGCTGGAGGCGCCGCACCGCATCGACGCGCTGGCCGCTGCGCTCGCGGCGCTCGGCGCGCGCGCGGTGACCGTGGCGCGGGAATTGACCAAGCAGTTCGAGGAGGTCGCGACGCTGGCTTGCGGCGAGTTGCCGGGCTGGCTGGCGGCCGATCCGCAGCGCGGCCGCGGCGAATTCGCGCTCGTGCTGCACCCGGCGCCGCAAGCGCCGCAGCCGGACGAGGGTCTGCGCGTGCTGGGGCTGCTGCTGGCCGAGCTGCCGGTCAAGAGCGCGGTCAAGCTGGCGGCCGAAATCACCGGCGCTTCGCGCAACGAGCTCTATGGCGCGGCGCTGAAGATGAGGTCAGCGGCCGCGGGATCGCCGCCTGGCTAGCAACGTGGGCGCGCCGCGCCGCGCTCAGAACTGAGCCACGGGCTCGCTGACTTCCCAGGTGCGCTGCGTGAACACGGTGCTGGCCGCCGGCACCGACGGATCGGTGTCGGGAGCGGGTGCGGCCGCCAGCGTGCTCGAGGCGGAGCCGATCTCAGCCGGCAGGGGGTCGGCCAGCAGCGTCGGCCAGCTCGTCACGATGAGCAGGCCGGCGATCGCGGCGACCACCCAAAGCAGGGGAACGGCGATCCAGACGGCGCCGAGTTCACCCGTTTCCTTCGGAATATTGCGTGGGAGATTCATGGGGGCCTCCTGCTCGAAGCGTTGCACGCCAAGCCGGCGTGTGCTCAATCTAGGAAAGGACCGCGCCCGCGAAAATAGCGCCTCCGCGATTGACCGTCGCGCCTTCGCGGGATGCGGCGGCGCGCGCGGCGCGGCGGCGTCAGGCGCGTACCGCGTTCATGGGAACCTGCAGCGCGACGCAGGTTCCCCCCGGGCTCGCGCGCACCTGCAGCTCGGCGCCGAGTTGCCGCGCGCGCGCGCGCATGTTCCCGATGCCGCGTCCGCTTGCGGCCGGCGCTTCGGCCCCGCGGCCGTTGTCCTGCACTTCGAGCTCGAGGCGCTCGCCGGTTTGCCGCAGCCGGACCTCGACCCGCGTGGCCTGCGCGTGCTTCAGCACGTTGGTCAAGGCTTCCTGCGCGATGCGCAGCAGCTGCAGCGCGGCGTGCGGCGTGATGTCGAGCGCGCCTTCGGGCACGTCGATCGTCCAGGCCGCGTGGACGCCGGCGGCTTCGAGCTGGGTGCGCCAGCGAAACAGGAAGTCGCCCAGCTTGGAGCGGAAGTCGTTGTCGTCCGGCGCGAGCGTGTCGAGCGCGAGCCGCATGTCGGCGATGCAGGCGCGCAGCGCGCCGGCGATCTGGGCGCCCTGCATGTCGCCGCGCTCCACCCGCGACAGCGACACGAACAGCTGCGACCCGAGCCCGTCGTGGATGTCGCGCATGATCAGCTGGCGTTCCTCGGCTGCGGCATGCCGGCGCTGCAGGTCCGCCATGCGCGCGTAATTGGCGGCCAGTTCGCGCTCGCGATCGGCCACGCGCGATTCGAGCGTCTGGTTCAGCGCTTCGAGCGAGCCGAGCGCCTGGATGAAGCGCGCCGTCAGGACGCCGCCCATCGCGACGAGCACCAGATTCGCGCCATGGTGCAGCAGGAAGATGCGATGGCCGGCCCAGCCCGGCATGAGCCACTGCGCGATGCCCCCGACGCTCCAGTTCACGAGGTAGTCATGCAGGCCCGCCAGCACCGCCAGGATCATCGCCACCGGCAGCACGGCGGCCGCGAAGGTGCGTTGCCGCCAGACTGTGTGCAGCGAAACGAGCACGATGGCGATGCCGATCGGCAGGAAACCGCCGATCCAGTAATGGTTCACCAGCGGCTCGACCGCGGCGCCGCCCGCCAGCAGCCACACGGGGCCGGCCAGCCAGTACAGCACGAGTGCGCGTTCGGTCCACACGTAGCGCAGGCCGGCGAAACGCAAGGCAAGGATCGCCATCGCGACGATGAAGCCGCCGGTCGCGCCCAGGTACGTCATGCGCCAGAGCAGCCAGCGTTCCAGCGGCACCGCCTCGACCACGAACGTCAGCGTCCGGATTCCCCAGAGGCCCGCGGCCAGGCCGAACAAGCCGTACAGCACCTCGCTCCTGCGGCGCCACCAGATGAACAGGACGAAGCCCGCGACCAGCAGGCACACCGACGCGCTGATCTGCGGCGTGATGTGCACCCAGAAGAAGCGCCGTTCATACAGCGGCAGGAGTTCGGCCAGCGGGCCCACGCTCGCGCGCGGAAAGCCCACGGCCGCGCCCTCGCGCGGCAAGGCGGCGCGCACCGCCAGTTCGTTGCTGCCGGCGCGCAGCAGCGAAGAGGGCAGCGGCACCAGGTGCGGCCGCGCCCAGCGGATGTGCACGGCCGGCGAGCTTTGCTGGATCTGCGCCGCGAGCGCGCCGTTGAGCCAGACCTCGCCGCCGTCGTACAGGTAAGGCAGGTACAGCCCCCAGGGTTCGCCCGGCCGGGCGTTCGCGGGGTAGGGAAAATCGATGCGGTACCACGTGACTGCCGGCGGCACGCCGGGACGCACCTGCCGCCAGATGTCTGGCAGGGCCGCCGTCTTCCACGGGCGCTCGCGCGCCGGTGGCGCGGTGTCCGGCGCCGTCAGCATCGACGCTTGCGCCGGCTCGATCACGGCGGCTGGCGCAGCGGTTGCGGCGCAGGCGAAACCGAGGGCCGCGGCGATGACCCGCGCCCACCGCGCCGCCCCGGCGACAGCATGCAATGGCCTCACAACAGCCCCAACTGCCCGGCTTCGTACACCGCCTCGGCACGCGAATGCACCGCCAGCTTGCGGTAGATCTTCTTCACGTGCGCCACCACGGTGTGGGACGAGATGCCCATCAGCTCACCGATGGTGTCGAAGCTCAGCCCCTTCGCGGTGAGGCGCAGCAGTTCGGTCTCGCGCTCGGTCAGGGGCGAAGGCTTTCCTGCATGATCGGGTTCGGGGCTCGGCGTGGGAGTCGCCACTACCCGGAACCGCGCGAGCACACGCCGGGCGATGCCCGGGCTGATCGGCGAGCCGCCGGCGCGCACTTCGTGGATGCTCGCTGCGATGTGTTCGGCCATCGCATCCTTCAGGAGATAGCCGGTCGCACCCGCCTCGATGGAGGCCAGCACGTGCTGGTCGTCGCCGAACATCGTGACCACGAGCACGTCGCATGCGGGATGGTGCGCGGCGGCGTAGCGGATGATGTCCACACCGTTGGAGTCCGGCAGCCCGAGGTCGATCAGCATGACGTCCGGGCACTCGGCGTCGAGCATCGCCTGAGCGGCCCGCCCGGTCGACACGGCAGCCACCAGGTTCAATGCCGGATCGGCCCACACCGCCTTGGAGAACCGCAGCAAGAACTCCGGCTCGTCCTCGACGATCAGCACGCTGGTTCGCATCGAGCCCTCCCGCAACGCGGAGAAGAAGGGGGCGATTGTGGCATCGACTACGCCGGTCGGGAATCGCCTGCATGGGCGATACGGCGGCCGGCGCTTGCCGCCCACCGGCGGCGCTGTCGCCGGGGCTTCAGATGGCCAGCGGGTCCACGTCCACGGCCCAGCGGATCAGGCCTTTCTCGCGGGTCGCCTGCAGCACTGGTTGCCAGCCGGCCAGGAAGCGCTGCAACGCGCTGCGTGAGCTGCTTTCCACCAACAGCTGCGCGCGCTCGACATTGGCCACGCGCTGGATCGTCATCGGGACGGCCGAGTAGAGCGTCACCCGGTCCGCGCCTTCGAGGTCCGTCGCTGCCGCGGCCGCCGCCCGCAGGAACGCCTGCGCGGCCTCCTGGCTGCGCGCTTCGGCGCGCAGCAGCGCCTGCGACCCGAACGGCGGCATGCCGGCCTGCTCGCGCTCCTTCAGCTGCTGGGCGGCAAAGCCCGCGTAGTCGTAACGCTGCAAGGCCGTGAACAGCGGATGGTGCGGATGCCAGGTCTGCACCCACATCTCGCTGGCGCCCGCGCGCGCCTGCTCGCGGCCGGCGCGGCCCGCCGCCTGCAGCAACAGGCTGAACAGCCGTTCGGGCGCGCGAAAGTCGCTGGAAAACAGGGCTGCGTCCGGGTTGAGCGCCGCGACCAGGGTGATGCGCCGGAAGTCGTGGCCCTTGGTGACCATCTGCGTGCCGACCAGCACGTCCACGTCGCCCGCGTGCATGCGCGCGAGCTGCTGCTCGAGCGCGCCCTTCAAGCGCGTGCTGTCGGCGTCCATGCGCGCGATGCGCACCGGCTGCCCGTCCGGCAGCTTCACGTCGGCCAGCAACGCCGCGAGCTGCTCTTCGAGCTGTTCGGTGCCGCGGCCGACCGGCGCGATGTCGACGTTGCCGCAAACCGGGCAGGCGCGCGGCACCCGCTCGGTATAGCCGCAATGGTGGCAGCGCAGCGTGCGGTCGATCTTGTGGAACACGCGAAAGGCCGTGCAATGAGGGCACTCGCTCTTCCAGTCGCACGCGGTGCACGCCAGCACCGGGGCATAGCCGCGTCGATTCAGGAAGATGAGCGACTGCTCTCCGCGCTCGATGCGCTGCTGGATGGCGGCCAGCAGCTGCGGCGAGAACACCGTCTGCTTGGGCTGCAGGTTCATGTCCACCAGCCGCACGGCGGGGAACGCTCCCGCCGTGCTACCGCGCGCGCCCGTGCCGGTGCACGCGCCGGTTTGCCCCACCCGCGAGGCCATCACCAGCCGCCGGTAGCGCCCTTTCTCGCTTGCCTGCCAGCTCTCCAGCGAAGGCGTGGCCGAGCCGAGCACCACCTTCGCCTGCTCCAGTTTGCCGCGAAGGACGGCGAGGTCGCGCGCCGAATAACGGGCGCCTTCCTGCTGCTTGTAGCTGGGGTCGTGCTCTTCGTCCACGACGATCAGCCGCAGCCGGGGCAGCGACGCGAACACTGCCATCCGTGTTCCGAGCACGATGCGCGCGGCACCGCTGTGGGCGGCGAGCCAGCTCTTCAAGCGTTGCGCCGGCGTCATGCCGCTGTTCATCGCCACCACGCTGCCGGCGCCGAAGCGCGCGATGAAGCGTTCCTGCAACTGCGGCGTGAGATTGATCTCGGGCACCATCACGAGCGCCTGCGATTGCGCGTCGCGTTCCAGCATCCGCTCCACGGCCCGCAGATACACCTCCGTCTTGCCACTGCCGGTGGCGCCGAACAACAGGAACGGGCCGGCTGCCGCTTCGATTTGCGCCAACGCTTCGAGCTGCTCGCCCGTGAGCTGCGGACCGCGTTGCTTCGGCAGTTCGCGCGGCGCCGCCGCGGGGCGTTTCAGCCGACGCGCGAGCTGCTCGAGCGTGAGGTCGCGCAACTGCGGCGGCAGGCCGGCGAGGGCAACTTCGCCCAGGCTGCGCTGGTAATAATTCGATGAAAAAGTAACTAGTTGTCTCCACGGCGAACTCATCGGTGCGACTGCGTCGAGGCAGCTCGTGACCGGCCGTTCTTGCACGGCGGCGTCGCGCTCTTCTACTGTCGAGCTGGCATCCCACACGACACCCAGCACCTCGCGCCGGCCCAGGGGCACGCGCACCAGCGTGCCGGCGACGAGTGGAAGCTCACTTAGGTAGCTCAACGGCCCGGCGATCGAGCTGTGCGCGGGAGTGGGGACCACGACGGCGACCCGGTGCGGCATGGAAAGATCGGGTTAGCCGATTGTGTTCAGGTTGATTTCCGAAACACCGTTTAAGTGTTTGATTTCACAGCAGTTTGCCGGGCGTTTCATAAATCTGTGGATAAGTTTGTTGATAGGACCCCCCGGATGCGCCCCGGACCCAGGAAAATCAAGGCCTTGCCTGGGAAACCGCAAAAAAGCGCGGCAAAAAAAACCGTTCACAATCAAGCACTTACGAGCGCTATCGGTTTTGTAGCAGCGCCCGGCGATTCTTGTGCCCCGCGACACAGCTTTTGTGCATAAGTCAAGTGTCTGGCAAACTTTTTGCAGAGCCTGTGGCTAGGGAACACCCCGATGACGAACACCCTGATCAGGCGCTTGGCCGGTTTCTCATCGCTCGGGAACGCGCGTGTACCGCATCCACGAGCATCTGCACGTTCTCGGGCGGCGTGTGCTGGCTGATGCCGTGGCCGAGGTTGAAGATGTGCCCCGCCGCAGCGCCCGCGCCCACGTGCGGCGCACCGAAACTGTCGAGGACATGCGCGACCTGCGCATCGATCTGCTCCGGTTTGGCAAACAGCACGTTCGGGTCGAGGTTGCCCTGCAGCGCCTTGCGCGAACCCACCAGCGCACGCGCGCGGCCGAGGTTCACGGTCCAGTCGAGCCCGAGCACCTCGCATTCGAGGTCACCCATTTCCTGCAGCCACAAGCCGCCGCCCTTGGTGAACACGATGCGTGGAATGACCGCCGAGTCGTGCTCGCGTTTGAGCTGTCCGAGCACGCGCGCCGTGTAGGCCAGGCTGAATTCCTGGAACGCGCCATCGGCCAGCACGCCGCCCCAGCTGTCGAAAATCATCACGGCTTGCGCGCCCGCCTCGATCTGCGCGTTGAGGTAGGCGGCGACCGCATCGGCGTTGACCTGCAAGATCTTGTGCATCAGGTCGGGCCGGCTGTAAAGCATCGTCTTGACGCGGCGATAGTCGTCCGAGCCGGCGCCCTCGACCATGTAGCACGCGAGCGTCCAGGGGCTGCCGGAAAACCCGATCAGCGGCACCCGGCCGGCGAGGGCCTTGCGGATGGAGGTGACCGCATCGAACACATAGCGCAGCTTTTCCATGTCGGGCACGCGCAGCGCGCTGACGCCGGCTTCGTCGCGCACCGGCGTGGCGAAGCGCGGCCCTTCGCCGAGCGCGAAACTCAGGCCCAGGCCCATCGCATCGGGCACGGTGAGGATGTCCGAGAACAGGATCGCGGCGTCCAGCGCATAGCGGTCCACGGGCTGCAACGTGACCTCGGTCGCATAGTCGACGTTGGTCGCCAGGCCCATGAAGCTGCCGGCCCGGGCGCGCGTTTCGCGGTATTCGGGCAGGTAGCGGCCGGCCTGGCGCATCAGCCACACCGGTGTGTAAGGTGTCTCGAGGCGCAGGCAGGCGCGCAGGAACGTGTCGTTTTGGAGCAGTGCGAAATTCATGGCCTCCATTGTCGCAGCCAGCCGCAGCGGCGGAACCGGGCCCGCTGCTGACCGCACAATCGATCCCCATGAGCGAATCGTTCGAACGTGCCCGGGACCTCTTCATCGACGGCGTGCGACTGCATGAGGCCGGCCGCTTCGCCGAGGCGGAGCGGCAATTCGAGGCATCACTGGCGCTGCTGCCGGGGCGTCCCTCCACGCTGGCGAATCTCGGTGCCACCCGGCTCAAACTGGGCAAGGCGCAGGAGGCGCTGCAGGTGCTCGACCAGGCGTTGACGCGGGAAGCCGATGCGGTCGATGCCCTGCAGCACCGCGCCCTCGCACTGGGCATGCTGGGACGCCACGAGGATGCGCTGGCCGACTGGTCGCGCGTATTGGCGTTGCGGCCCGCCGACGCAAAAGCATGGCTGTTGCAAGGCGAGTCGCTGCAGGAGCTGGAGCGCCTCGAGGCGGCGCTGGCGTCGTACGACACGGCGCTGGCGCGTGATCCGGCACTGGGCCAGGCCTGGAGCCGCCGCGGCGGCGTGCTCAAGGATCTCGGCCGCTTCGAGCAAGCCGCGGCGGCCTTCCAGCAGGCGATCGACCACGGCGACGCCCCCGAGTTGAATCGGTATTTCCTCGCCTCCCTGAACGGGCGCGAGCAGCCCGCCAGAACGCCCCTGCGGTACGTCGAATTCCTGTTCGACGGCTACGCCGACAAGTTCGACGAACACCTGGTGCAGGTGCTGAATTACCAGGCGCCCCGGGTGCTGGCGGCGCAGCTGGCGAGCCTGGGGCGCACTTTCTCCCGCGCGCTCGACCTGGGGTGCGGCACCGGCCTGTGCGCTGCGCTGGTCAAGCCGCTGGCCGACGTGCTGGACGGCGTCGATCTGTCGGCCAACATGCTGGCGAAAGCAGCAAGCCTCGGCCTGTACGAGGGGCTGGTGCAGGACGATATCGTCCACTGCCTGGAGACCACGCGCCAGCGCTACGAGCTGGTGGTGTCGGCCGATGTGTTCATCTATGTGGGCGCGCTCGAAGACGTATTCGACGGCGTCTCGCGGGTGCTGGAGCCGGGCGGCAGCTTCTGCTTTTCGGTGGAACTGGCACCCGACGATCGCGATTTCGTGCTGCGGCCCAGCCAGCGTTATGCCCACTCCGAGCGCTACCTGCGCGCGCTCGCCCTGCGCCATGGTTTCGAGATCCAGGCCATCTCGCGGGCTCCGATCAGGGAGGACCAGCGCGAGCCGATCCCGGGGCTGTACGTGTGCCTGCAGGCGGTCGGGACAGCCTGACCAGTTCTTACCGGACCGCCTGGCGCAGCGCCTGGTCGATGTCCCACAGGATGTCGTCGGCGTCCTCGATGCCCACCGACAGGCGGACCATGTCGGGGCGCACGCCGGCACGCGCCAGCTCCTCTTCGTTGAGCTGGCGGTGCGTCGTGGAAGCCGGATGGATCACCAGCGTCTTGGCATCGCCGATGTTGGCCAGGTGGCTCAGGAATTCGCAGGCGTCGATGAAGCGCTCGCCGGCGCGGGCCGCGTCGCGCGCCTTGATGCCGAAAGTCAGGATGCCGGACGCGCCCGGCTGGCCGTCGATGCCGCGGAACTGCTTTTTCGCCAGCGCATGGTGCGGCGAATCGGCGAGGCCCGGGTAATTGACCCAGCTCACCAGCGCGTGCTCGCGCAGGAATTCGGCCACCCGGCGGGCATTGCGGCAATGCGCCTGCATGCGCAGGTGCAGCGTCTCGATGCCTTGCAGGATCAGCCACGCGTTGAGCGGCGAGAGCGCGCCGCCGAAGGTGCGGTTGACCTCCATGCGCGCCTTCATCGTGTAGCCGAAGTCACCGAACGTCTCGTAGAACTTGACGCCGTGGTAGGCGCGGCTGGGCTCCAGCATCTCCGGGAACTTGTCCTTCGACAGGGCCGAGCCCCAGTCGAACTTGCCCGACTCGACGAGCACGCCCGCCATCGTCGTGCCATGCCCGCCCAGGTACTTGGTGGCGCTGTGCACCACGATGTCCGCGCCGAACGCGAACGGCGTGCACAGGTAGGGGCTCGGCACGGTGTTGTCGACGATGAGGGGCAGGCCGTGCTCGTGCGCGATCTTCGCCACGCTCTCGATGTCGAGCACGTTCACCAGCGGATTGCCCAGGGTCTCGCCGTACAGCGCGCGCGTGGTGGGCCGGATCGCCGCGCGGAAATTCTCCGGATCCTGCGGATCGACGAAGGTCGTCTCGATGCCCAGGCGCGAGAAGCCGATGCCGAGCTGGCCGACGCTGCCGCCGTAGAGCGTCGAGGCCGCCACGATATGGTCGCCCGCCTTCACGATGGCCAGCAGCGCGGTCATCTGCGCCGCCATGCCGGTGGCGCAAGCCAGCGCCGCGCGACCGCCTTCGAGCGAGGCCACGCGCTCCTCCAGCACCGCCACCGTGGGATTGCTGATGCGGCTGTACACGTTGCCGAAGGTCTGCAGGTTGAACAGGCTCGCGGCGTGTTCGGCCGAGTCGAACACGAAACTGGTGGTCTGGTGGATCGGCGTGGCGCGCGCGCCGGTCACCGGGTCGGGCGTGGCCCCGGCATGGATGGCGCGCGTGCCGAAGCCGTATTCGTGATCGGCGATCGCGGCCGGGCGGCCCGCGGGTTTGGGTTCCTGGCTCATCAGTAGGGCAGGTGTTGCGGCCGCCGCGAGGAGATCACGCGGGTGTTGACGCCGGCCCAGTTCAAGCCGCCGAACAGGCGCGCATGCTCGATCTTCACGCACCGGTCCATCACCACGTCCAGGCCGCTGTCGCGGGCCTTGGCGGCCGCCTGCTCGTCGATGACGCCGATCTGCATCCACAGGCAGCGCGCGCCGATCGCGATGGCCTCGTCGGCGATGGGCGGAATGTCCTCGCTCCTGCGAAAGCAATCGACCAGGTCGATCTTCTCGCCGCGCGCACCCAACGCCGCGGCGGCTGCGCTCACGCTGGGGTAGCAGCGCTCGCCGAGGATTTCACTGGCGGTGGGGTTCACCGGGACGATGCGGTAGCCGTGCGCCTGCAGGTACTTGGCCGCGAAAAAACTCGGCCGGTGCCATTGCGGCGAGAGGCCGACCACGGCGACCGTCTTGCAGGTGCCCAGGATGCGGCGCAAGGTGGCGATGTCGTTCATGCGCACCAGTGTACGCAAGCCGGCGCGCCGCCCGGTCAGAGCCGGGCAATCGCCGAACGCACCTCGTCGGGGCTCAGCACTTCGGACAGCACGACCGGGGGCCGGTTCTTCGCGTACACGACGTACACCGGCACGCCGTTGCGGCCCAACTGCGCCAGGGCGGCGGTGATCGCCGGATCGCGCCGGGTCCAGTCCGCGCGCAAGAGCGCGATTTTCTTCGCGGCGAAATCGGCCAGCACGTCGGGCTGCTCCAGGGTCGTCTTCTTGTTGTACTGGCAGGTCACGCACCAGGCGGCCGTGAAGTCCACGAACACCGGTTGGCCGGAGGCGAGCAACTGGTCCACGCGCCCGGGCTCCCAGCGTTGCCACGGCCCCTCGCCGGCGGCGGCCTGCTGCACCGGCAAGCGCGTGATGTTGGGCCCGGTGGCCCAGGCCACCAACACCAGGCAAGCGACCGCGATCGTGGCGATCACGGCGCGGGCGCGGCCGTGCAGCGTGAGCGACCACACCACCATGCTCATGGCGATCAGCAGCGCCAGCAGCGCCCCGGCCCCGTCGATGCCGCTTTGCTGTCCCAGCACCCACACCAGCCAGGCCGCCGTGGCGAACATCGGGAACGCCATGAAGCGGCGGAAGGTGCCCATCCAGGCGCCCGGCCGCGGCAGCAGCGCAGCGACCGCCGGGACCCAGCTGGCGGCCAGGTACGGCACCGCCATCCCGATGCCGATGGCCACGAAGACCATCATCGCGTCGATCGCCGGCAGCCCGATCGCGAATCCGAGCGAGGCGCCCATGAACGGCGCCGTGCAAGGCGAGGCGACCGCCACCGCCAGCACGCCCGACAGGAACGAATTGACCGCCGGATGGCGCGCCTCCAGGGAAGTGACACTCGATGGCAGGAAGGTGCCGAACTCGAACAGGCCGGCCAGGTTCAGGCCGATCAGCGTGAAGAGCCCGGCCAGCGCGGCGACCACGACCGGCGACTGCAACTGGAAGCCCCACCCGAGCTGTTCGCCGGCCGCGCGCAGGGCCAGCATCAGAGCGCCCAGCGCGGCGAACGAGGCGATCACGCCGGCGCTGTAGGCCATGCCGGCGATGCGATGCCCGCGCCGGTCGTTGGCGTGGCGCGTGAAGCCCACCACCTTGATGGCGAGGATCGGGAACACGCACGGCATGAGGTTGAGGATGAGCCCGCCGAGCAAGGCGCCGAGCAGCGCCGCGACCAGCGTGAGCGAAGGCGTGGCGGGCGCGGCCAGTGCGCCTGGGCCCGCGCCGCCGCGCAGGGCCGCCTGCAGGGCAGGAGAGATCGCCTCCGGGGCGGCCGCGACGGCCGGCCATTCACCGCTCACCTTCGCTTCGGCGCGCCATCCGTTGTTCCCGAGCGCGACCACCAGCGGCATCAGCGCCGGGCTGTTGGCGCGCTGCGGCGACAGCGGCACGTGGGCGGTCCAGGTGTCGCCATCCCAGGCCTGGGTCCATTTGGCCGCGGTTTCGATGACCTCGCTCGTTTCGGGAAAGAAGTCCAGGTTCTTGCCACGCACGGAGGCCGGGAGGCCGCTCAGGCTGACGTTGATCGCATTGCCTTCGACCTGCACCTTGCCCGGTCCGGGCAACGGTTTCGGCTGCGCCGCGAAGGCCGCGTCGAACGCCGCGCCATTGGCGGCCGTGGTGCTCCGGACGGGGATCTTCAGCGTGAAGTCGCCGTCTTCCGGAATGCATTCGGTGCGGCAGACCAGCCATTGCGCTTTCAATTTCACGTCCAGGTCGCCGGCCAGCAACGACGGCTTGAAGTCAGGCGTGATCGTCAGCGGCACCGGCAGCAGCACGGTGCCTTCGTAGCCGTAGTTGGCCAGCGTGCCGATGAAAATCTTCCTGGGCAGCGGCCACGCGATGTCGCCAGCCTGCACGCCGGGCGGCAGGGTCCACTGCAATTGCGTGGGCAGGCCCGAGTCGCCGGAATTCTTCCAGTAGGTGTGCCATTCCGGCTGGTGCGTCAGTTGCAGGCCGACCCAGACCTGCTTGCCGGGCACCACGCCGTCGGGCGCATGCGCGATCAACTCGGCTCGCACGCGCTCGGTGGTGACCACGCTCCTGGCGGCGCCCTGGGCCGAGGCGGCCGCGGGCGACAGCAGGGTGGCTGCGAGGAAGGCAGCGGACAGGACGCGGGAGATCATCGTGACAAGTGGGAGCTCGGCTTTGGGGCGAAGTTCCTCAGGCGAAGCCCAGGACCACGCGCCGGGTGGTGGCGCTCTTTTTCTCGATCTTGGTGACGACCACCGCGCCGATCTCGGCCGTGCTGGCCACATGGGTGCCGCCGCAAGGCTGGAAGTCGATGGCGGTGTCGCCGCCGATGCGGATCGTGCGGATGCGTCCGGTGCCGCGCGGCGGCTGCACCGACATGCTCTTGACGAGGGCCGGGTTGGCATCGAGTTCTTCCTCGGCGATCGAGCCGACCGCGACGGGATGGGCGGCGGCCACGAGCCGGGCAATGCCCGCCGTCAGCACTTCCTTGTCCAGCGGGTCGGTCATGTTGAAGTCTAGCCGGGCATAGTCCGGCGTGATCGAGCAGCCGTTGACCAATTGCGGCACGAGGTGGCAGAGCAGGTGGGTGGTGGTGTGAAAGCGCATCAGCTTGTGGCGACGTTGCCAGTCAACCTTAGCGGTGACAGCGTCACCGGGCTTGAGCTGGATCAATCGGTCGTCCTGGCCGGGCGCGGGCAGATGGCATATCCGATGAGTCGGCCGGCCCTCCGGATCCTTACCCTTGCGCGTGTCGGCAATTGCCAGCTCGCTGCCGTCGGCCAGCACCAGCACGCCGCTGTCGCCCGCCTGGCCGCCCCCCAGCGGATAGAACACCGTCCGATCCAGCACGATGCCTTGCTCATCGATGCCGACCACCGTGGCGGTGCAGTCCTTGAGATACGAGTCGGCGCGGAAGAGCTCTTGGGTCATGCGGGGTATTTTCGCGGTTTTGGCCTACCTCCGCGCCGGCGGCCCACGAACACACTTCCGGCTTATGAGAAATTCATCGTTCGCGCTTCTGTGCGCGCTTGCGCTGGCCGCGCTGATCGGCTGCGGCGCGGTGGCGCGATCGGCGCCCAATGCGGGCATCGGCCCGAACCCGCAATTGCCCGCGCCCGAGAAGAGCCTGATTCCCACGGTGAGCATCGCGGAAGCCGTGGGCTGGCCCCAAGGCACGCAGCCCACGGCGCCCGCGGGATTTCGCGTCACGGCGTTCGCGTCGCGCCTGGACCACCCGCGCTGGGTCTATGTCCTGCCCAACGGCGACGTGCTGGTGGCCGAGAGCAACGCGCCGCCTAAACCCGAAGACGCCAAGGGCATCCGGGGCGCGGTGATGAAGCAGGTGATGAAGAAAGCCGGCGCCGGTGTGGCGAGCGCCAACCGCATCACCCTGTTGCGCGACGCGGATGGCGACGGCGTGGCCGAAACCCGCAGTGTCTTCCTGCAGGGGCTGAACTCGCCGATCGGCATGGCGCTGGTCGGCAACGAGCTGTTCATCGCGAATGCCGACGCGATCGTCAAGGTGCCGTACCAGAGCGGACAGACGCGGATCGCGGCCACGCCCGTGAAGCTCACGGACCTGCCCGGCGGGCCGATCAACCATCACTGGACCAAGAACATCATCGCCAGCCTGGACGGCAGCAAGCTGTACGCGACGGTGGGCTCCAACAGCAACGTGGCCGAGAACGGGATGGCGGCCGAAGAAGGCCGGGCGGCGATCTGGGAAGTGGACCGCGCCAGCGGCGCCAAGCGGCTGTTCGCCACCGGGATCCGCAACCCGAACGGCCTGGGCTGGGAGCCGGCCACCAAGGTGCTCTGGACCGTGGCCAATGAACGTGACGAGCTGGGCAACGACCTGGTACCCGACTACCTGACCTCGGTGAAGGAGGGCGCGTTCTACGGCTGGCCCTGGAGTTACTGGGGCCAGTGGGTGGACGAGCGGGTCAAGCCCCAGCAGCCCGATAGGGTGGCCAAGGCCATCAAGCCCGACTACGGCCTGGGCTCGCACGTGGCGGCCTTGGGGCTGGCTTTCTCCGACGCGCGCAGCATGCCGCAGAACTATGCCAGCGGCGCCTTCATCGGCGAGCACGGCTCGTGGAACCGCAAGCCGCGCAGCGGCTACAAGGTGGTGTTCGTGCCGTTCGAGGGCGGGCGACCCGCGAGCGAGCCGATCGACTTTCTCACCGGGTTCGTGACCGCGGACGGCAAGGCGTACGGCCGGCCGGTGGGGGTGGCGATGGATGGCAAAGGTGGGCTGCTGGTGGCCGACGATGTGGGCAACGTGGTCTGGCGGGTGGCACCGCCACCGACACGCTGAGGCGGCAGCCGTGGTGCGATGAAAAGGAGTCGCTGAATGAAGCTCGTTGCTGTCGCGGCCCAATGGGCAGCTCGTTTCGTCGCCGCCGCGGCGCTGCTCGTGCTCGGCTCGTGTGGGGGCGGAATGGAGTCGGATGTTGTTGCGCCTCCGACCGCGAACGCAGCGGCGCTGGCGGGCGCGCCTGCCAAACAGGCCCTCGCGGCGGCCGCCCTCACGCCGGCGCAGCTCATGGACTGGGCCGAGGGCCGCTACCCGGATCTGTTTCCCGCGGCGGGCAAGTCGGAGAACTACTTGGCGCCGTACGCCTACCGCTATTACCCGCTCACCGGCAACTTCGTGGCCGTCTCGACCGGCGCAGCCGACGTGGCGGTCTATGTCTATGGCAACGTGGCGGCCTGGCAGCTCAAGCGCATCGCGCCGCTGTCGGACTTCACGTGCGTGGTGTTGCCGCTGAACTGCGGCCCCGCTGCGCTGTCGCCGAACATCGCCGTCTGGGGCGATTCGCTGATCTCGCCGTTCGCCGCCAACTTGCAGGTGCTGTTTCCCGATCGGGTGGTCTATGACGGCAACGGCATCGGCGAAACCTCGACCCAGGTGGCGGCGCGGCTGATTGCCGACACGGATCGCCATTCGTGGATCACCGTGTTCTGGGCCGGCCACAACAACGACACCGCACCGGAGCAGATCAAGGCCGACATCGCGGCCAGCGTCGCCGCGCTGGCGCCCGGCAACTCGCGGTTCATCATCATGGCGGTGCTGAACAAGGGCATTCCCAGTGAGCTGAAGGGCACACCCGAGTACCAGACGATCGTGCAACTCGACGCCGAGCTCGGCGCGATCTATCCCGACAACTACCTGGACATCAGGTCGTACCTCGTGAGCCAGTACGACCCCGCCCAGCCGCAGGACGTGATCGATCACCAGAACGATGTGGTGCCGAGCTCCCTGCGCTACGACGAGATCCATCTCAGAAACGAGGGCTCGGTGCTGGTGGCCAGGAAGGTGCAGGAGTTCATCAACGCACACGGCTGGTAGCGACGGGCTGACCTGCTTCAATGCAAAGCCCGGTCGCCGCCTGACTACACTCGGCGCACCTTTCCCCCGAACCAGACCGCATCAATGGAATTGTTTCTGCTGGCGATACTCGTCGCCTCTTCCGCCTGGGCGCTCAAAGCGTGGGACCAGCGCCGCCGGATCGCCCTGCTAGGCAGCCATCTCGCCAAGTACCAGATCGAAAAGCACTTGGAGACGCTGACGCAGGGCTACCTGCGCGCGCTCGGCGAAGACGATCCGCAACGCAGCGAGCCGATCTGGAACATGCTGCGCTCCACCGAACAGGAGCTGCGCGACCAGTTCAACCGATTCGCTGCCGCCTTCTCGCGCGCCGACGAGGCCGACACCCGCGTGAGCAAATTGCCGGTTTACCTTCCGTTCGCGGCCAGGCTGCTGCCCAAGCTCACCTTCGACATGCGCCAGGCAGTGGCGATCCATGCGCGCGGCATCAACCGGGCTGCCGAGGGCGGCGGCGGCGAGCGGTCGGCCAAAGCGAAGGCCTTCACGATGTCCGCCGAGCTGCTCCTGATGCAGCACACCTGCCACTGGTTCTGCAAGT
>JAGRPN010000362.1 GCA_019449555.1 Ramlibacter sp. | reverse complement strand
TCCCATCGCAAGGAGCACTCCCCATGAAACTCGACAACGCCACCGTCCTCGTCACCGGCGCCAATCGCGGCATCGGCCTGGCCTTCGCACGCGAGGCGCTGGCCCGCGGCGCGCGCAAGGTCTATGCGGGCGCGCGCAATCCGGCCAACGTCACGCTGGCCGGCGTGGAACCGATCCGCCTCGACGTCACGCGGCCGGACGACGTCGCGGCTGCGGCGCAGCGCTGCGCCGACGTGACGCTTTTGATCAACAACGCCGGCATCGCCTCGGTCGGCGGCTTCCTGGCCGAGGGCAGCGTCGAATCCGCGCGCCAGCAGCTCGAAACCAACTTTTTCGGCCCGCTGCGCCTGAGCCAGGCTTTTGCGCCGGTGCTGGCCGCAAACGGCGGCGGGGCCATCGTGAACGTGCTCTCGATCGCGAGTTGGATCAACCGGCCGCTATTGGGCATCTACGGCGCCACCAAGTCGGCCGCCTGGGCGCTCACCAACAGCCTGCGCCACGAACTGCACGCGCAGGGCACGCAGGTGCTCGCCATGCACGTGGGTTTCGTCGATACCGACCTGACCCGCGGCCTGGACTTCCCGAAGTCCAGCCCCGAGGTGATCGTGCGCCGCACGCTCGACGCGCTGGAAGCGGGCGCGCAGGAAGTGCTGGCCGACGACATGACGCGCCAGGTCAAGCAGGGCCTGTCCGCCGAGCCGGGCGTCTATCTCCTCGCGCCGGCCGCCTGAGCGCCCGACGCCTCCCGCGACCCACCCTCCGCCCCTGCCATGAACACGCTCACATCAACCGCAAGTCCCGCGCGACCCGCCGCCAACCCCGGCGAGACGAGAACGCGCCAGATGCTGCATGCGCCCGTCGTCGCGACCCTGTTCCGGCTGGCCACTCCGAACATCATCGGCCTCGCCGCGATGACGCTGACCATCGGCTACGACGGCTTCATCCTCGGCAAGCTCGGCGCCCACGCGCTGGCCGGCATCGCGCTGGTGCTGCCGCTGTCGATGTTGATGCTGCACATGTCAGCCGGCGGCATCGGCGGGGCGGCCACGGCGGCCGTGGCGCGCGCGTTGGGCGCGGGCCGCAGCGCCGATGCCACCCGGCTGGCGCAGCACGCCCTGTTCGTCGCGGCGATCGCGGCTGCCTTGTTCACGCTCGCACAGGCGGGGTTCGGACGCGCCGTGTACGCGGTGATGGGCGGCCGGGGCGGCGCGCTCGGCCAGGCGCTGGCCTACTCGAACGTCCTGTTCGGCGGCGCCGTCGTGATCTGGCTGACCAATGTCCTGGCCGGCATCGTGCGCGGCTCGGGCAACATGCTGCTGCCCTCGCTGGCCTTGCTGGGCACCGCACTCGTGCACGTCGTGCTGTGTCCGCTGCTGGTGTTCGGCTGGGGCCCGGTGCAGGGACTGGGCATCGCCGGAGCCGCCACCAGCACACTCACGGCCAATGCGCTGTCGGCCGCGCTCATGGCAGCGCATCTATTGCGCCCCGACGGCACGCTCTACCTGCGCCGCGTGGTCTGGCAACTCCGCGCCGACGTGCTGCGCGATATCCTGCGCGTGGGGATCCCCGCCTCGATCAGCCCGGTGATCAGCAACCTGTCGATCGCCCTGGCCACGGCGTTCGTCGGCAGCTACGGCACCGCCGCGCTGGCCGGCTTCGGCGTGGCGGCGCGGCTCGAGTACATCCTGGTGCCGATCGCGTTCGGGTTCGGTTCCGCGCTCACCGCGATGGTCGCCACCAACATGGGCGCCGGCCAGTCGGAGCGCGCAATGCGGGTGACGTGGGCCGGCGCGGCCGTGGTGGCCGCCGTCACCGGCAGCATCGGCCTGGCGGCAGCGCTGGCGCCGGCGTTGTGGATGAACCTGTTCACCGCCGACAGCGCGGTGCGCAGCTTCGGATCGCTCTACCTCAACATCGTCGGCGGCTGCTACAGCCTGTTCGGCCTGGGGCTGGCGCTGCTCTTCGCTTCGCAGGGAGCGGGCCGGATGATGTGGCCGCTGGTGGCCAGCACCGGCCGGCTGGTGGTGGTGGCGGGCGCCGGCTGGGCCTGCGTGCACCTGTTGCACGCGCCGGCCGCCGGGTTCTTCTTCGTGGTCGCGGGCAGCTTCGTGGTTTACGCGGTGACGATGGCGGCGGCGATCCGGCTGGGCGGGTGGGCGCGACGGCGATAGGGATTCGCGAACGCTTCCACAATGGGCCCATGAGCGAAACAGACGGCCAGCCGAAGCAGATCAGGGTTCCGGGGCCGGACCACCCGATCACGGTCGAGCGCAATCCGGCCCGCGTCGTGGTCACCGTCGCCGGACGGGTGGTCGCCGACAGCGTGGAAGCGCTCACGCTGCGCGAAGCCCGCCTGCCGCCGGTGCAATACATCCCGCGCAAGGACGTGGACATGTCGCTGCTGCAGCGCACCGATCACGCGACGTATTGCCCGTACAAAGGCGACTGCGCGTACTACAGCATTCCCGCGGGCGGGGCGCGCTCGGTGAACGCCGTGTGGACCTACGAGGCGCCTTACCCCGCCGTGGCCGCGATCGGGGAGCACCTTGCCTTCTACCCCAGCCGGGTCGATTCGATCGAGCAGCGGCCGCGCGGGTGATTGCGGCTCGCCCGCGGGCTGCGAACGGGCGGCGCTATCGCTGCGGCGGGGGCGGCGCGGGCGGGGGCGCTGGATAGGTGGACGGCCCGTAACGGTACTGCGGCAGCACGTTGCCCTTGGAGTACATGCATTGCTGGTACGCGATGTCATACGAGCGCTGCGCATTCCAGCCGATCGCCGCGCTCTGGTTGGCGCCGGCTGAGCCGCCGATCACCGTGCCCATCGCGGCGCCGACACCGGCGCTGTGATGGTCGCCGACCGCCGCGCCGATCAGCGCGCCGATCACCGCACCGGTGACCGTCGAACCCACCATCTGCTGCGCGGCGGCATCGTAGCCTGGCTGTCCAACCGAATGCGCGGCCCAGCCGCGGCACAACTGGTCGTCCTGCACGAACACCTCGAACGGCTTGTTGGCGCCGGGCATGACGGCGACGGTGGGCGCCACCGGCATGGGCGCACAACTCGCAAGCAACAAGGACGCAGCCAGTGCGCCGGCAAGCGCGCCCCGGGACGGTGATTGCACGCTGAGCGGCGCAATGGAGATGGAAGACACGGCGGCTCCTTAACGGGGAACGGACGAAGCATCCGGCGGCGTGGCCGGCACCTGCTGCCAGCCGCTGGGACAGGTGGCGACATACGGATAGTACGTGCGCCCGGCCTCGCAGTAATACCAGTATTGGACCGGCGGGCCGGGCGGCACGGCGACCGCGGGCGGATTGGCCAGCACATACGCCGGCGGCAGCCATGGATCGGGATACGGATACACCGGCGACGGGTAGAGATACCAGCTGCCGCCGCCATGCCATGACCCAAACTTCATTGCAACCTCCTTGGACGCGCCAATTCATTTCTAGGCTCCTGTCGCGCAGTTTCCATGACATTTCGCAAACTGTCGGGGCTCTCGGCCAAGCGAGGCGCGTCGCAGGGCGCCACGGCCGTGCAGCGGCTCAGCCTGTGCACCGGCGAACTGAAGCTGTAGCCCGGGCACGCTTCATGCGCGTTCCTACGCACGGCTGCAGGCTTGTCCGACAGCACCCCGGCGGGCGCGGCGCTTTGATGGGCTTTTTCACTCTTCAGGGGAATCGAAATGAAGATCCCAGCTTTGCTGACCGCGCTCGCGCTCGCATGCGGCACCGCGTTGGCGGCCCCGCAATACGGCAGCGGCTCATCCGATCGCGATGCGGCGGCCAGCCGCAACCAGGCCGCTGCGGTCTCGAGCGACACGTCATCCGGCAGCGCCAAAACCGGCGGATTTATTGAAAAGACGAAGGAGGCCTTCCAACGGCTCGGCGACAAGATCCGCAACGCCACCCGCAAATCCACCGATCGCGACGACACCAACGCGAAGGCAAAGAGCGACACGAGCAGCATGGGCGCCGCCGGATCGTCGTCGCAGGACAGCGCCCGCCAGCGCCGCATGGACGACGCATACGCGAATTCGAAGGCCAAGCAGCAGAAGTAGCGCGCGAAAAAAACCCCGCGGACCTTCCCGCCGCGGGGTTGGAATGGCTCCGGCGAAGACGCCCGCGGCCACATGCAAGTCCACAGGATGCGCGCACCCGGATCGCGCGGCATTGCGCCACCTCAACTGTGGCTCGATCGCCGCTGATCCACGTCAAGCGCGCCCTCCCGCGCGGGCGCTAGCCTCTCTCCATGACCCGTCGTGTTGGGCGGGAAAGAGGAAAGCATCCGATGAAATGGCTCCTGTTGTCTTTGCTTGTCGCGGCGCAAGGGGCCGCGGCCGCCGTGCTGCAGCCCGGCGAACCGCTGCCGGTGATCCGCCTGCAAGACCAGAACGGGAAACCGCTGGCCATCCCGCGCGAGACGAAACTGGTCTTCTTCACTTCCGAGATGGGCGGCAGCCGGCTGATGGCCAGGACCCTGGATGCGCTGCCGCGCACGGCGCTGCAAGACAAGAGCGCCGTGTATGTAGCCGATATCAGCGGCATGCCGGCGATTTTCACCACGATCGTCGCGCTGCCGCGGTTGCAGAAATTGCCCTATCCGGTCGCGTTGGTCAGGGACGAGAAGAACGCCGCCGTGCTGCCCAGGAAACCCGGCACCGTCACGGTGCTGAAGTTCGACGAAGGAAAGATCAGCGCAGTGGAATTCGCGCGGGACGCGCAGCAGATCAGCCGGCACCTGAAATGACGCGGTGATGGCTCGGCTTCACGCGGCCGTAGCCTGAACACGGGATGGGCACCGCGGCGCTGCGGGGGCACCATCGCGCCTTCGTATTCCCCGCAAGGAGCCCCCAATGAGCAGCCAGCAGTTTCACGTCGCCGGTGGCGAACCCGGCGTCTTTCCGATCGTCGTTCGCTTCGTGGGGGTCATCGTCCTGGTGCTCGGATTCGCGCTGATCGCGAACTGGCCGGAGCTGTCCGGCGCGGCGCACGCCCAGACGGCGCCGCTCCCGGACGCCGCGCCCGTGGCAGGCAGTCAGTCGGGCACCGATCCGTCGGTGCCCGACGCCGCCGGCGTCTTCGCGGGCCGGGTGGTCGAGCCCAGTCCGCAGATCGACACGTTCTGAACCGCGCATGCCCGATCGGGTTGCCATGTTCGCCGTCGGCGGCCGCACCGGCGGCCGCCGATGCGCCGATCAGCGCGCCGGCCCGCCCATCGTCGCGCCGGGGTTCGAACGATCCCGCGGCGTGGACTTGATGAAATACGCCGAACCGCTGTCTTCCGCGTTCAGGGCCCGCACGTAATCGCGCGACGCCTTGTATTCGGTCCTGGCCTGCTCGCTGGTCTGGACGCTTTGCCGCTTGAGCGGCCGGTTCGATTGCAGCGACCACTCGGTGGCCCCGGTCCTGACGACCGCCGCCTGTCCCTGCAGTTCGGCCAGCACTTCGGCGCGGCTGCGGCTGCCCTTGAAGGGCGTGCTTTCGATCGTGATGTCGTCGGCGTAGGCGTTGGCCGGCGACAAGGCCGCCAGCGCAACGGCCGCGGCAGCGGTCGAAGCGATGACCAGCGCGGATGCGAGATTGCGATTCATGTTCCGACTCCTTGAGCGTGATGGAGCTTCGGGGCGCGGCGGGCGTCGCTCACTGCCGTCCGCCCTGCCCAGGCGTCGGCCGCTTTCTCGTTGGATGAAGTGGGCCGAGCGAGCGCGATGGTGCGCGCCACCGCCTCGCCTTGCCAATCCCGTGTTCAAGCTACAAGCGCGTGCTGCCGCTCCAGCTCGAGTTCCAGCAACACCCGCACGCCGGGGTTGCGGTCGGCGATGTCCAGGCGCGCGCCCACGCGCGATGCGCGCGTGCGCATGTTGGCCAGCCCGTGCCCGGCAGCGCGTGCGTGCTCGCCGCCCAGCCCGTGGCCGTCGTCGATCACCTCGACGCGGACCATCCGGTCGTCGGTG
>JAGRPN010000003.1 GCA_019449555.1 Ramlibacter sp. | reverse complement strand
CAGGCCCTTGACGAACCATTTCTGCATCAGCATGACCACCAGCGCCGGGGGCAGCATGGCTAGGATGGCAGTGGCCATCACGACGTTCCATTCGTTGGCCGCGTCACCGCCGGCGATCATGCGCTTAATGCCGATGACCACCGGGTACATGTCCTCGCTCGTGGTGACCAGCAGCGGCCAGAGATACTGGTTCCAGCCGTAGATGAACTGGATCACGAACAGCGCCGCGATCGACGTCTTCGACAACGGCAGCAGGATGTCCTTGAAAAAGCGCATCGGACCGGCCCCGTCCACGCGCGCGGCCTCGACCAGCTCGTCGGGCACCGTGAGGAAGAACTGGCGGAACAGGAAGGTCGCCGTCGCCGAGGCGATCAGCGGCACGGTCAGGCCTGCGTAGGTGTTGAGCATCCCCAGGTCGGAGACCACCTTGTACGTGGGCATGATCCGCACTTCCACCGGCAGCATCAGTGTGACGAAGATGGCCCAGAAGAAGAAGTTCTTCAGCGGGAAGCGGAAGTACACGATCGCGAACGCGGACAGCAGCGAGATCGCGATCTTGCCGAAGGTGATGACCAGCGCGGTCACCAGGCTGATCCACATCATCCGGGCCACGGGGGCGGTGGAGCCTGCGCCCGCGCCGCCGCCGAACAGCGCCGTCTTGTACGTTTCCACCAGATTGGCGCCGGGCAGCAGCGGCATCGGCACCTGCACGATGTCCTGCGCCGTGTGGGAAGACGCCACGAACGCCACGTACAGTGGGAACGCGACGATCACCAGCCCGAGCACCATCACGAGATGGCTCAGCACGACCAGCGTGCGATTGCGTTCAACCATGGTTGCGCGGCACCATCAGTACTGCACCTTCTTTTCGATGTAACGGAACTGGATGACGGTCAACGCGACGACGATCGCCATCAGCACGACCGACTGCGCGGCCGAGCCGCCCAGGTCACCGTTCTTGACGCCGTCGTTATAGACCTTGTACACGAGGATCATCGTGTCCTGGCCCGGGCCGCCCTGGGTGGTGGCATCGACGATCGAGAAGGTGTCGAAGAAGGCGTACACCATGTTGATCACGAGCAGAAAGAACGTCGTGGGCGACAGCAGCGGGAACTGGATGGTCCAGAAGCGCCGCCAGGCGCTCGCGCCATCGATGGCGGCGGCCTCGATCAGCGATTTCGGGATGGACTGCAGGCCCGCGAGAAAGAACAGGAAGTTGTACGAGATCTGCTTCCACACCGCCGCCATGACGATCAGGAACAACGCGTGGTTCGAATTCAGGAGGTAATTCCAGTCGAAGCCGACGCGCGCCAGGGCGTACGCCACGATGCCCAGCGTGGGCGAGAACATGAACAGCCACAGCACGCCCGCCACGGCCGGCGCCACGGCATAGGGCACGATCAGGAAGGTCTTGTACAACATCGCCGCGCGCAGGATGCGATCGGCGAACACCGCCAGCACCAGCGACAGGCTGATGCCCAGGAAGGCGACCAGCACCGAGAACAGCGCAGTGACCTTGAAAGACTCCAGATACGCCGTGTCGGAGAACAGCGTATCGAAGTTTTCCATCCCGACCCACTCCGTGGACATGCCGAAGGTGTCCTGCAGCTGGAACGACTGCAATATCGCCTGGCCGGCGGGCCAGAAGAAGAACACGCCGATCACCACCAGCTGCGGTGCGAGCAGCAGCCATGGCAGCCACGGGGAGTGGAAGAGAACGCGCTTTTCCATCGAGACTTATTGTCGCGCATCAAGGGCCATCCTCCCCCGCTCGGCGGGGGAGGGCAGGGAAGGGGGTGCCGTCAATGCGGCCAGCGGCCAATAAGTCCGTCAGGACTTATTGGCCTTCTGGAAGCGCTCGAGCTGCTCGTTGCCGCGCTTGATCGCCGCTTCCAGGGCCTCCTTGGGCGCCTTCTTGCCGGTCCAGATCTGCTCGGTTTCCTCGTCGATGATCGTGCGGATCTGGTTGAAGTTGCCCAGCCGGATGCCGCGCGACTTGTCGGTGGTCTTGCGGATCATCTGCGTCACTGCGACGTCGGTGCCTGGGTACTTCTTGTAGAAGCCCGACTTCTCGGTGAGTTCATAAGCGGCCATGGTGATGGGCAGGTAGCCCGTGCGCTTGTGGCTCTCGGACTGGACGTCCGGACGCGAAAGGTACTTGAAGAACGAGGCCACGCCCTTGTACGTCTCCGGCTTCTTGCCGTTCATGACCCAGAGGCTCGCGCCCCCGATGATGGTGTTCTGCGGCGCGCCTTCGACGTCCGGGTAATACGGCAGCGTGGAGATGCCGTAGGCGAACTTGGCTTCCTTGCTGACGCGTGAATACAGCCCCGCCGAAGCGGTCTGCATCGCGCATTCGCCGGACGGGAAGGCGACATCGGGCTTGTTGTCGCGGCCCTTGTACACGAACAGGCCCTGCTTGGCCATGTTGGCCAGGTTCTCGAAATGCCGCACGTGCAGCGGCGAGTTGAAAGCCAGCCGGGCGGACGGGCCGCCGAAGCCGTTGTTCTGCGTCGCGAACAGGACGTTGTGCCACGTGGAGAAGCTTTCGAGCTGGGTCCAGCTGATCCAGCTGGTCGTGAACGGGCACTTATGGCCGCTCGCCTTCAGCTTGGCCGCCGCGAGCACCACTTCGGGCCAGGTCTTCGGCGCCTTCTCAGGGTCCAGCCCCGCCGCCTTGAAGGCGTCCTTGTTGTAGTAGAAGACCGTTGTCGAACTGTTGAAAGGCAAGCTCAGCATCTGGCCGCTGGGCGCCGTGTAATAGCCTGCCACGGCGGGGATGTAGACCTTGGAGTCGAACTTCGCGCCGCCCATCGTCATCACTTCGCCTACGGGCTTGACGGCGCCCTTGGCGGCCATCATCGTCGCCGTGCCCACCTCGTAGACCTGCAGAATGTCGGGTGCGTTGCCGGCACGGAACGCCGCCATGGCGGCCGTGAAGGAGTCGCCGTAGCTTCCCTTGTACGTGGGAACGACCACGTAGTCCTTCTGGCTCGCGTTGAAGTCCTTGGCGAGATCGTTCACCCAGTCACCGAGCGGGCCGCTCATGGCGTGCCACCACTGGATCTGGGTCGCGGCCTGGGCGGGCAGCGCTAGGACGACCGCGAGCGCCGCGGCGGAAAGTTGCAGTTTCATGGGTTCTCCTGGATTGAAGGCTCGACGTTATGAACCGTGGGTGACAGCCGATTTGACCGGGTGGCCGTATTGCCCACCACTGGGGTTTCCACAAGGACTGCAGGATTGCTGCACTGCGGTAACATCCCTCTTCAGCCGCCGTCGTATTCGTTTGGCTGACATTCTGCCTCACGATGAACGCACCGACAACGCTCAACCAGCTCGTGGCCGCCGCCGGCGACGGCGCACCCCGCCTGCGCGAGATCCCGTACAACTACACGTCGTTCTCGGACCGGGAAATCGTCATCCGGTTGCTCGGATCGCACGCGTGGGACGTGTTGAATCGGCTGCGCGAAGAACGCCGCACCGGACGCTCGGCCCGCATGCTGTACGAGGTGCTGGGCGACATCTGGGTCGTGCAGCGCAACCCGTACCTGCAGGACGACCTGCTGGACAACCCGAAGCGGCGCGGCTTGCTGGTGGACGCGCTGCGCCACCGGCTGACGGAGGTGGGCAAGCGCCGCACCCCGGACACGGACCCGGAGCGCGACACGCTCGTCGGTGAACTGCTGCAAGCCGCCGAACACGCCGTGCGCTCGTTCGACGCGAGTTTTCGCGACATGGCGGAATTGCGCCGCCGCACGCTGCGCGCGCTGCGCCGGTACACAGCGAGGGACAACGTCAAGTTCGACGGGCTGTCCCGTGTTTCGCACGTCACCGACGCGACGGACTGGCGCGTCGAATACCCGTTCGTGGTGCTCACGCCCGACACCGAGGCCGAGATGGCGGGGCTGGTGAAGGGCTGCATCGACTTGGGCCTGACGATCATCCCGCGCGGAGGCGGCACCGGCTACACCGGCGGCGCGGTCCCGCTGACGTGGAAGAGCGCGGTGATCAACACCGAGAAGCTCGAGGCCATGAGCGAAGTGGAGCTGGTCGCCATCCCCGGGCGCGAGCAGCCGGTCCCGACGGTCTGGACCGAGGCCGGCGTGGTGACCCAGCGGGTTTCTGACGCGGCCGAGCGCGCCGGCTATGTGTTTGCCGTCGACCCGACTTCGGCGGAGGCGTCGTGCATCGGCGGCAACATCGCGATGAACGCCGGCGGCAAGAAGGCCGTGCTGTGGGGCACGGCCCTGGACAACCTCGTGTCCTGGCGGATGGTGACGCCGCAGGCGCAGTGGCTCGAAGTCACCCGGCTCGATCACAACCTGGGCAAGATCCACGATGCCGAGATGGCGAGCTTCGAGCTTCGCTATTTGGGCGCCGACGGCAGGACAGCGGTGCGAACCGAGCGGCTGGACATCCCGGGCCGCACCTTCCGCAAGGAGGGCTTGGGCAAGGACGTGACGGACAAGTTCCTGTCGGGCCTGCCGGGCATCCAGAAGGAAGGCTGCGACGGCCTGATCACCAGCGCGCGCTGGGTCGTGCATCGCATGCCGCGGCACACACGCACCGTGTGCCTGGAGTTTTTCGGCAACGCCCGCGACGCGGTGCCCAGCATCGTGGAAATCAAGGATTTCATGTTCGCGGAGCAAGGCCGCTCGGGCGTGCTGCTCGCCGGTCTCGAACACCTGGACGACCGCTATCTGCGGGCCGTCGGCTATTCGACCAAATCGAAGCGGGCCGTGCTGCCGAAGATGGTGTTGGTCGGCGACATCACCGGCGACGACCCCGACCAGGTGGCAAGGGCCGCGTCCGAAGTCGTGCGCATCGCCAACTCGCGCAGCGGCGAAGGCTTCGTCGCGATCAGCCCCGAGGCGCGCAAGAAGTTCTGGCTGGACCGCAAGCGCACGGCCGCCATCAGCAAACACACCAACGCGTTCAAGATCAACGAGGACGTGGTGATCCCGCTGCCGCGCATGGCGGAGTACACCGACGGCATCGAGCGCATCAACATCGAGCTGTCGCTGGCCAACAAGATCCGCCTGGCCGACGAGCTCGAGGCTTTCCTCACGCGCGGCGACCTGCCGCTCGGCCGGCACGACGACGCCGGCGAGATTCCCTCGGCGGAACTGCTGGAAGACCGCGTGGGCCAGGCGCTGGATCAAGTTCGCCAGGTGCGCGCGCTCTGGCGCGATTGGCTGGCCAACGTGGAGCAGCTGTTCCCGCGCCTGCAGGATCACGAGCTGCGGGCCAGCTGGAAGACGCAGGTCCGCGCGCCGCTGCGCAACATCTTCGCCGGGCAGGCGTTCGGCCCCATCCTGGCCGAGGCGGACGCAATCCACAAGCGCGTGCTCAAGGGACGGGTATGGGTCGCGCTGCACATGCACGCCGGCGACGGCAACGTGCACACGAACATCCCCGTGAACAGCGATGACTACGAGATGCTGCAGACGGCCCACGCCGCCGTCAAACGCATCATGCTGCTGGCGCGCTCGCTGGACGGGGTGATCTCCGGCGAACACGGCATCGGCATCACCAAGCTCGAATTCCTCACGGACGAGGAACTGCAGCCCTTCGCCGATTACAAGCAGCAGGTGGATCCCGACGGGCGCTTCAACAACGGCAAGCTGCTGCGCCGACCCTCACCCCCAAGCGGGGAAGGGGCAGAGGGCCGGGGCGAGGGCATCGTCTATGCCGACCTGACCAATGCGTACACGCCCAGCTTCGGGCTGATGGGCCACGAGTCGCTGATCATGCAGCAGTCGGACATCGGCGCGATTTCCGACAGCGTCAAGGACTGCCTGCGCTGCGGCAAGTGCAAGCCGGTCTGCGCCACGCACGTGCCGCGCGCCAATCTGCTGTACAGCCCGCGCAACAAGATTCTCGCCACGTCGCTGCTGGTCGAGGCGTTCCTGTACGAAGAGCAGACCCGCCGCGGCGTGTCGGTCAAGCACTGGGAGGAGTTCGAGGACGTGGCCGACCATTGCACGGTTTGCCACAAGTGCGAACCACCTTGTCCCGTGAACATCGACTTCGGCGACGTGTCGATGAACATGCGCAACCTGCTGCGCAAGATGGGGCAGAAGAGCTTCCGGCCGGGCAACGCGGCGGCAATGCTGATGCTCAACGCGACCAGCCCCGATGCGATCAAGCTATTGCGCGGCGCGGTGGTCGGCGTGGGCTTCAAGGCGCAGCGGCTGGCCAACGACCTGCTGCGCGGCCTCGCACGCAAGCAGGTGACGCGGCCGCCATCGACCCACGAAAGAGCGCCGGTGAAGGAGCAGGTGATCCATTTCGTCAACAAGAAGCTGCCCGGCGGGCTGCCCAAGAAGACCGCCCGCGCCTTGCTGGACATCGAGGACAAGGCGTACGTCCCGATCATCCGCGACCCGCGGGCGACCACGGCGGATACCGAGGCGGTGTTCTATTTCCCGGGCTGCGGCTCCGAGCGCCTCTTCTCGCAGGTGGGGCTCGCGACCCAGGCGATGCTGTGGCATGCGGGCGTGCAGACGGTGCTGCCACCGGGCTACCTGTGCTGCGGGTATCCGCAGCGCGGCTCCGGCCAGTTCGACAACGCCGAGAAGATGATCACCGACAACCGCGTGCTGTTCCACCGAGTCGCCAACACGCTGAATTACCTGGATATCAAGACCGTGGTGGTGAGCTGCGGCACCTGCTACGACCAGCTGCAGGGATACGAGTTCGACAAGATATTCCCCGGCTCGCGGATGATCGATATCCACGAATACCTGCTGGAAAAGGGCATCACCCTGCCGGCCGGGCAGGGTGGCTTCATGTACCACGAGCCCTGCCACAACCCGATGAAGCTCGGCGACTCGATGAAGACCGTCAAGGGGCTGCTGGGCGACAAGGTGCGCAAGTCCGAGCGCTGCTGCGGCGAGTCCGGTACGTTCGGGGTGAGCCGCCCCGACATCGCGACGCAGGTGCGCTTCCGCAAGGAGGAGGAGCTGCGCAAGGACGAGGCCGCGCTGCGCGCGAGCGGCGCCGTGGGCGAGAAGCAGAACATCAAGATCCTGACCAGCTGCCCGAGCTGCCTGCAGGGGCTCACGCGCTACGGCAACGACCTGCAGAACGGACTGCTGGAAGCGGACTACATCGTGGTCGAGATGGCCAACCAGATCCTCGGCGAGAACTGGATGGCCGACTACGTGCACGCCGCCAACAGCGGCGGCATCGAACGCGTGCTGGTCTAGGGCGCGATGTGACCCGATCCCAAGCGAAGCTCGCGGGTTGTCCCTTGTGCGAAGCACCGGGCGGCGTTCTCGTTTTCGAGGGCAAGCGGTTTCGCCTCATACGGGCCCAGGAGCAAGGCTTTCCCGCCTTCTATCGCCTGGTCTGGTCCGAGCACGTGAGCGAGTTCTCGGACCTTGGGTCCGGCGATCGCGGGCTCTGCATGGACGCGGTGGCACAGGTGGAGCGCGTCCTGCGCGCCCGCCTGCAGCCTGCCAAGATCAACCTGGCGGCCCTGGGCAACGCGGTGGCGCATCTGCACTGGCACATCGTGGCGCGCTTCGAGTGGGACAGCCATTTCCCCGGCGCCGTATGGGCCGCGCCCCAGCGCGCAGCCCCGCCCGAGCGGCTTGCCGCCATCGAACGACTGCGGCCGAAACTCGAAAGCGACCTGGCCCAGACCCTCGCCAAGGGGGCTGGAAATGCCGAGCCACCGTGATATCCGCACGTTGAACCCCGCGGCTGGCGCACTCCGGGCATGGATCACGCCAGCACAACCGTGTATAACCCCGCTAAGGCAGAGGTATACAAGAGGAAGAAGAGGGTCTGGAGGTCAAGCCATGCTCGCCCCATACGAACGACAATCGCTCCTCGCCCATGCGGCGTTGGGGTTCGGGCTGTTGCTCGCCGCCGTCGGGGCCAGCGCGCAACTGGCCGGCGAGGTCGAGTTCTCACGCGGCGTGGGCTTCGCGCAAACGCCCGGCCAGACGCCGCGCACGCTCGGCAAGGGTCTGGCGCTGCGCGAAGGCGACCGCCTGACCACTGCCGAGGGTGCCTCGGCCATCATCAAGCTGGAGGACGGCACCCGAATGACGGTGCGGCCGAATTCCGAGCTGATCCTGCAGCACTACCGCTTCAAGGAAAACGCGCCGGACAACAGCATGCTGATGCAGCTGGTGCGGGGCGGCTTCCGCGCCGTGACGGGGCTGATCTCGAAGAACGCGCCGAACGCCGCCCGCATCCAGACGAACACGGCCACGATCGGCATCCGCGGCACCGATTTCGACGCTCGACTGTGCACGACCGAGTGCGGGACCGAATCGTCGCGCGTCGCGGCGAACGCGCGGCCGAATGCGGTGCTGGCCAGCGCCAAGGTGGTGTCCGCGCGAGGCGAGGTCAACGCCGTGGACGCGAGCGGCCAGCGCCGCCGGCTGGTGGACGGCGGCAGTATCTACCCGGGTGACATGGTCGAGACGGCTCCCGCCACCCAGGCCGTGCTCGCCTTTCGCGACGACACGCGGATCACGTTGGGCTCCGCTACCCGTTTCCGGGTGGACAACTTCATCTACGACGACAGGAACGCGACCGAGGGCCGCTTCCTGGTGTCCTTGCTCAAAGGGTCGGTGCGCGCCCTGACCGGATTGATCGCGAAAGCCAACAACCGCAACGTCGGCTTCAGCACCGCCACGGCGACGATTGGAGTTCGCGGAACCGGCCTGGACCTGAACTGCACCGGAGCTTGTGCCGGCGAGCCGGGCGACTCGGGTGCCGGCCTGACGCTATTCACCTGGCTGGGATCCATCGTCGTGACCCCGACCGGCGGAACCGCGCTGGAGGCGCTGCAGGCCGGCCAGGGCCTTTTCATCTCGCCCAGCGGCATCCAGGCGATCGCGAGCCAGCCGCCGATCGACACGCCGCGCCCGGACACGGTGCCGGTGCCGCCGAAGTTGTTTTCCAACGACGCGGTCGCGGATACCGACCAGGGTCTGTTCGTCTTCGTGCGCGACGGGCACATCGAAATCGCGACGGCCGGCGAGGTCCTCCAGTTGGGCCGGGGCGAAGCAGGCTTCGCCGGGCAAACCGGGGAGACGAAGCGGCCCATCACCATTCCGAAGTTCATCGATTTCGACCGGCTGCCGCTGCCGACGGCCAAGAACCCGTTGCTGGTCAGCGTGCTCGCGGAAACAGGCATGGCGCCCAACAACCAATGCAAATAGCCTTGCGAGCGTGACAGAACATCGCCCCGGGTGAGACAATTCCTGCTCATCCGGAGTGAACAAGAGGGGCGGGACAACATGGTCACTGGGTTTTGTGCACCCAGGCCGGGCCGGGGTCGCCGCCCCCGCCTGGCCTTACTTGCGGCCGCAGCATTCGCGGCAAGCGCCGCGGCTTGGGCCCAGGCGCCCACGCCGCCGCCGATGCCGGCCGCCGCGCCGACTCCCGTATTCAGCGTCAAGGGCTTCAACGTCACGGGTGAGAACCCGCTGGGGGAAGCGCAAACCCAGCGCGTGCTGGCGCCGTTCGTGCGCGCCGATGCCACCATGGACACGCTGCAGCAGGCCACCGCGGCGCTCGAGACGGCGCTGCGCGACAAAGGCTTCGGCCTGCACCGGGTGGCGTTGCCGCCGCAGGAGGTCGGCAACGTCGTCACCTTGAACATCGTCAAGTTCAGCGTCAGCAGGGTCCTGATCGAAGGGCGCAGCATCTACGACGAAGGCAACGTGCGGCGCACGCTGCCTGAGCTGAGGGAGGGCGAGAGCCCGAACTTCAAACGGCTGGCTATCCAGACCGCGATCGCCAATGAGAACCCCAACAAGCAGGTGCAGGTGGGACTGCGCGAAGCCGACGAGCCGGACAAGATCGAGGCCACCATCACGGTCAAGGAGAGCCGGCCGTGGACGCTGAGTCTCGGCGCGTCGAACGCCGGCTCGACTTCATCGGGTCGCGACCGGGTCACGGTCTCGGGCGGCCACACCAATCTGTTCAACCTGGACCACCAGTTCATCGGTGCGTACACCACTTCCGTCGAGCGCACCAACGACGTGAAGCAGGTCGGCCTGGCGTACAAGGCGCCGTTGTACGGCCTCGGAGCGGTCGTCGGCGCCAGCTACACGCGCTCGGACGTGGTGGGCAATTTCGGCACCTTCACGAGCACCGGCGCTGGCCACACTCTCGGCGCGAGCTACACCATGTACCTGCCGCCGCAGGGCGGGCGCCGCAGTTTCGTCACGCTCGGCCTGGACGACAAGGTGTTCGACGCCACCGTCATCAACGACACGCCGGTCGGCTCCGACCGCCGCAGCCGTCCGCTCACACTGGGCTACAGCGCCCACACCGATTCCGACACCGCGTCCTGGGGCTACAACCTGGACCTTGCGGCCAACACCGCGACTGGCGGCAACAACGATCTGGTTTCATACCGGAACGAAGATCCGCGCATCAGCACGGTGCACTGGAAGGCCGTGCATGGCGCCGTCAGCTACTCGGCGCCATTTGCGCAGAACTGGATCTGGTCGGCGCGCGCGCAATACCAATACAGCCCCGATGTGCTGATTTCCGGTGAGCAATTCGGCTTGGGCGGCCTCGGCTCGGTGCGCGGCACCACGATCGACCGCCCGGTCACCGCCGACAAAGGCGTGGCGGCCACTTTCGAGGTCACCACGCCGGAACTAGCCACCGGTCTTCGCCTGCTGGGGTTCCTCGACGCTGGCTGGCTGGCCAACAACAGCCCCAACGGCACGACGAAACCAGGCACCGATCGCTTGGCCAGCGTCGGTGTCGGCCTGCGCTACGCGGCCGAGCCGTTCGCGCTGTCGCTCGACTACGGGCGCCTGGTCCGCGGCAGCCGCGTCGATCCGGCATTCAACTCCGCCGCCCCGCAAAAAGGCGACGAAAGGGTCTATGTGAACCTGTCGGTGCGTTTCTAGCCCGAGGGACATAAACTCGCCGCATGGCTGGCCTGAATTCCGATACCCCGACCCCCCAATCCCTGACTGTCCACGGGCAGTCGCGCGTGCTCGAAGTCTCCTTTTCCGACGGCGCCCATTTCCGGCTCCCGTTCGAGCTGATGCGCATCTATTCGCCCTCCGCGGACGTGCAGGGCCACGGCCCCGGCGAGGAGGTCCTCCAGACCGGCAAGCGCGACGT
>JAGRPN010000361.1 GCA_019449555.1 Ramlibacter sp. | reverse complement strand
CGGTGCTCGGGGTTGCTGATGGCAAGGACCATCGTGCGGCCCCGGCTGGTGCTCTTCAACTCGGCAGGCATATGACAGACGATAACAAGGCCGCTGCGCAGCCTTGTCCTTGTGATTTAGGGTTCATCGTGAAGGAGTGAAAGACCAATGGCGCCGCGGCGGCGCAGCCACGGGCTGGGGCGGTAGCGCGGATCGCCGTAGACCGTCTGCATGTTGAAAAGCACCTCCAGCATATTCGCCGGGCCCCAGCGGTCGCCCATCGCCAGCGGGCCGAGCGGGTAGCCCAGGCCGAGCGTGACGGCGGTTTCCAGGTCCTTCGGACTGCAGATGCGCTGCTGGCAGATGTCGGCCGCGATGTTGACGATGGTGGCCACCACGCGTTGCGTGACGAAGCCGCCCGAGTCGCGGATCACACTCACCGCCTTGCCGTCGCGGGCGAACAATGCATGCGCCGCGTCGCGCATGTCGGCGCGGGTGGCCGGGTTGGTCGCGAGCACCCGGCGCCGCGTGGCCGCATCCTCGACCAACATGTCGATGCCGACGGTACGTGCCGGGTCGAGCCGTTCCACCACCGCCACCGTGGTCACGTCGAAGCCCAGCGGCGCGACCAGCGTCAGCGCATGCAGCGAGGGCGACTGGCCGGTCTCGATGGTGGCGCCCAGGTCTTTCAGCAACTGGTACAGCTCGGAGCGCCGGGCCGCGCGCGTCGAAACCCACACCGGCGGCAACTGCGCGACCTGCGGCACCGCCGGCTCGGCCGGCACCTGCGCCTTGCCGTCCTGGTAGCGGTAGAAGCCCTCGCCCGCTTTCCTGCCCACCACGCCCGCAGCCAATCGCTGGGCGGTGATCACGCTGGGCCGGAAACGCGGCTCGTCGTAGTACTGGCGGTAGATCGATTCCATCACAGGATGCGACACGTCCAGGGCCGTGAGGTCCATCAGCTCGAACGGGCCGAGCTTGAAGCCGGCCTGGTCCTTCAGGATGCGATCGATGGTCGCGAAATCGGCGATGCCTTCGCCCACGATCCGCAGCGCTTCCGTGCCGTAGCCGCGGCCGGCGTGATTGACGATGAACCCGGGCGTGTCCTGCGCCTGCACCGGTGTATGGCCCATCTGCCGCGCGTAATCGGCCAAGCCCGTGCAGATGGCCGGGTCGGTTTTCAGGCCCGCGACCACCTCGACGACCTTCATCAACGGGACCGGATTGAAGAAGTGGTACCCGGCGACGCGCTGCGGCTGTTTCAGGCCGGCCGCGATGGCGGTGACGGAAAGCGACGACGTGTTGGTCGCGAGCACCGCGCCAGCCGCCACGACGGATTCGAGTTCCGCGAACAGCGACTTCTTCACGTCGAGGCGCTCGACGACGGCTTCGATCACCAGCGCGCAGTCCGCCAGGTCGTGCAAGCCGCCCACCGTCCGCAGCCGATCCTTGCACGCCTGCACGGCCGGGGCATCCATGCGGCCCTTCTCCAGCAGCCGGTCCCATTGGGCGAGCAGCTCCTGGCGGGCCTTCGCAACCGCTTGCGGCTGGGTGTCGTACAGCTTCACGGTGCTGCCTGCCTGCGCGGCGATCTGCGCGATGCCGCGGCCCATGGCACCCGCGCCCACCACGCCCACGGTCTCGTATATCGGAGTCATGCCGCGATTATCCGGTAGCGGCAAGCGGGGCGGCGTTGCGCGTCAGGCGCGGTGGGTGCCCTGGTAGCGCGTTGCGAGCGCGCTCGCCGCCATCGCCAGCAGCAGGATCGCAAAGCCGACCCAATGCAGCAGGTCCATCGAGCCGTGGGCGATCAGCCACCCGCCGCTGGCGGCGCCGATCGCCTGGCCGCCGTATATGGCCGACGTGTTCAGCGCGATGGAACCGCTGGCTAGCGCCGGCGCGATGCCCACCAGCCGTGCCTGCTGCGCGGAGTTCGAGGCGAAGCAGCCCAGCGCCCACGGAATCGCGACCAGCGCCGCCAGCGCCATGCTGGTGCCCAGCGGCCAGATCAGCAAGCTTACGGACATCGCGGCGATGCCCGTCATGACCGCACGGGACGCGCCGACGCGGTCGATGTTGCGCGACATCACGACGTTACCCGCGAAGCCGAACGCGCCGAACCACATCAGCAGCAGGCTCAGCTCACCCGGGGTGACGCCGATCTTCTGCTTGTAGTACGGCGCGAGGTAGGCGAACAGCACGAACTGCCCGGCCGCGTACATCACCGTCACCGCCACGCACAGCATCAGCGCGCGCGAGCGGAAGGTTTCGCGCCATGCGGCCCTGGACAAGGCTGGTGGCTTGACGCCGTCCGGCATGGTGCGCCATACCCAGAAGGCGCTCGCGAGGCTGAGCAGGCCCACCAGGCCGAAGGCGCTTTGCCAGCCAAGGGAGCCGCCCACGAAGGCGCCGATCGGCATGCCCAGCACCGACGCAACGGACCAGCCGAGGAAAACGAACGTGATGGCGCGGCCGCGCTGTTCCGCCCGCACCAACAAGCCCACGCAAGCGGCCGCCTGCGGGGTGAAGATCGCCGGCGGAATGAGGGCGATCACCCGCAGCGGCAACAGGGTCGCGAAGGTCGGTGCGGCCATGCACGCGAGGTGCAGTGCGCCGTACCAGACCATGCACAGGGCCAGCAGCCGCCTGCGGTCCCACCCGGCCACGAGGGCGGCGAACAGCGGCGCGCCCACGCACATGAGCAGCGCGCCTGCGGAGATCAATTGGCCGGCCTCGGGCACCGACACCTGCAGCGAACTGCTGATCTCGTTGAGCGTGCCGGCGACCACCATCACGCCACTGCCGATCACGAAGTTGCCGAACAGCAGCGGCCAGAGCACTGCCGGCAACGCGGGCCGCGCCGCCGCAGCGAGGGAGGAGGGGCTCAGGGTGGGCATCGCTGATTACTGGTGCCCGAATTTGCCTGCATTTTCGTGGGCCGCCGCGGATCCGGTGCCGGGCCGCTGGCGGCGCCCCCTCGAGGGGGAGGCGCCCGCAGGCCGCTTCGGGGGTAGGCTCACTACTAGCGGCGCACCTGCAAGGCGCCGGGGTTCACGATGTTGGTCGGCGTTCCCTGGATGAAGTTGACCACATTATCGAATGCGGCGCCGAAGTACATCTCGTACGTGTCCAACTCCACATACCCGATGTGGGGCGTGCAAATGCAGTTCTCCAGCCGCAACAGGGCGTGGCCCTGCAGGATCGGCTCGCTCTCGAAAACGTCCACGGCCGCCATCCCCGGCCGGCCGCGGTTCAGCGCGGCGATCAACGCGTCGTGCTCCACCAGTTCGGCGCGCGACGTGTTCACCAGCAGGGCGGTTGGCTTCATCCGGCCGAGGTCTTCGAGCGTGACGATGCCTGCCGTTTCGTCGCTCAGCCGCACATGCAGGCTCAGCACGTCGCTTTGCGCGAACAGCTCTTCCCGGCCGTTTGCCGCCTGCAGCCCGTCGCTCACGGCCTTTTCGCGCGACGCCTGGCTGCCCCAGACCATCACCTTCATGCCGAACGCCTTGCCGTAGCCGGCCACCAGCTGGCCCACCTTGCCGTAACCCCAGAGGCCCAGCGTGCGGCCCCTGAGCACGACGCCCAGGCCGAAGTTGGGCGGCATGGAAGCCGACTTCATGCCGGACTGCTGCCAGCCACCGTGCTTGAGAGTGGAGATGTACTGCGGCAGCCGGCGCATGGCGGCCATGATCAGCGCCCAGGTCAACTCGGCGGGTGCGACCGGAGAGCCGACACCCTCGGCGACAGCGATCCCGCGTTCGGTGCACGCCTGCAGGTCGATGTGGGCACCGACGCGGCCGGTCTGCGCGATCAGCCTCAGCCGGGGTAGTTTCTCAAGCAGTTGACGCGTGATGTGCGTGCGTTCACGAATGAGGACGATGACGTCGGCGTCGCGCAGCCGCACGGACAGCTGGCCGATGCCCTTGACTGTGTTGGTGTAGACCTTGGCGGGGTACGCTTCCAGCTTGGCGGCGCAGCGAAGTTTGCGCACCGCGTCCTGGTAATCGTCGAGGATCACAATGTTCATGCGCTGATTGTGCCTCGGCCCCGACCGGCGGCCGCCAGCAAACCCGGCGCTGTACCGTTAGCATCGGGCGTCGTTTCGTTCTGTTACCGAGGAGTTCTCCGATGACCATGTCGATGTCTTCCGCCAGCCTGCCCGTGTTCAGGGCCATGCTCGGCAATCTGAGCCACATTCTGGACAAGGCCCAAGCGCACGCGGAGGCGAAAAAATTCGATCCTGCGGTGCTGCTCAATTACCGGCTGGCGCCCGACATGCTGCCGTTCACGCGCCAGATCCTGGTCGCGTGCGACGCGGCCAAGAATGGCGTGGCACGGATCTCGGGTGTGGAAGCGCCGAAATTCGAGGACACCGAATCGACGCTTCCCGAGCTGAAGGCCCGGATCCAGAAAACGCTCGATTACCTCGCCACCGTGCCTGCCGAGCGGCTGGATGGCACCGAGGACAAGGAGATCACCTTTCCAGTCGGCCGCGAGAAGACGCGCACGATGAAGGCGGAGGCGTACCTCAAACATTGGGCCTTGCCCAATTTCTTCTTCCACATCACGACGGCCTACGCGATCCTGCGGCACAACGGCGTCGAACTCGGCAAGGCCGACTACCTGACCGGCGGGCGCTCCTGAGCCGAAGTTGCGCGCAGGTGCGGCTCAACCCGCGGCTGCTTCCATGGCCGCGAGCCGGTCGAGTTCGGCGCACACATCCGCCATCCGCCCGGAGATGAACATGCGTCCGGCGCCGGCCGCCGGACGCGAAGCCTCCACCACCCGCACCACGCGCAACGGGCGTCTCGGCGCCGCTGGCGCGTGGAGGGAATTGGCGGGCCTGGAGCCAGAGGCTGCCGGTCCGCCGGCACCGAGCTTGCCAGCCCGCGCGCGCCCGGCGGCGCGCCGCGCCCCAGGTGCGCGCACGAGCCAGCCCAGCAGACTGCGCAGCGGCGCCGTCAATCCATCGAGACCGAACAATGCGATTCCCATGCGACTCTCCTTGAACTTCAGAGGTTGGACACAGGCAGGATTGACATGAGGGAAGCCGGCCCAGGGTGATGGCGCCACTGCGCCATACGCCCGCCACCTGCGCCGGCCCCGGGACTTACATGAGCATCGTGTTGCGGATCAGGCCGACCGCCAGCCCTTCGATCTCGAACGGCTCGCCCGGCTCCACGATGATGGTCGGGTAGTCGGGGTTTTCGGCGTGCAGTTCGATCAGGTGCTTGTTGCGGCGGAAGCGCTTGACGGTCACGTCGTCACCCAGGCGAGCGACGATGATCTGCCCGTTCTTCGCGTCCTTCGTCGCTTGGACCGCCAGCAGGTCGCCATCCATGATGCCGGCGTCGCGCATGGACATGCCGCGCACCTTGAGCAGGTAGTCCGGCCGCCGCTGGAACAGGCTGCTTTCCACGTAATAGGTCTGGTCGACATGCTCCTGCGCCAGGATCGGCGAGCCGGCTGCCACACGGCCGATCAAAGGCAGCGCCAGTTGCGCCAGGTTCTGCAGCGGCAGCGAGAACTGCTTGTTGCGCGATTCGTTGATGGACCGCAGGGCCTCGCTCTTCAGGCGGATGCCGCGCGACGTTCCGCTGACAAGCTCGATCACGCCCTTGCGGGCGAGAGCCTGCAAGTGCTCCTCGGCGGCGTTGGCCGACTTGAAACCGAGTTCCGCCGCGATCTCCGCGCGGGTGGGCGGGGCGCCGGTGCGCGCGATGGCGCTCTGGATCAGGTCCAGAATCTGTTGCTGGCGAGCGGTGAGCTTGGGTGTGTCGAGCATGGCGGTGACTCCCACTGGCTTAATATCCAGTAGCTGTATTTTTAAACAGTTTTTGAAACTATGCAAGTGATCGGCAAAAAAATTGCAGTGCTGGCCACCGGCGGCACGATCGCGGGGCGTGCCTCGGGCCCACAGGACAACATCGGGTACACGGCGGCCCAAGTGGGTGTACAGGACCTGCTGGCGGGGATTCCCGGCATAGGTGCCTGGAGCGTCGTCGCGGAGCAGGTGGCGCAGATCGACAGCAAGGATATGACCTTCGCCGTGTGGCGCGAGCTCGCGCTGCGCTGCGCCCACTGGCTGTCGCAGCCGGACGTCGCCGGCGTGGTGATCACGCACGGCACGGATACGCTGGAGGAAACCGCGTACTTCCTGCAGGCCGTGCTCGCGCCGGCCAAACCGGTCGTGCTGACGTGCGCCATGCGGCCGGCGACGGCGCTGGCACCGGACGGTCCCCAGAACGTGCTCGATGCCTTGGCGGTGGCCGCGGCCGATGGCGCGCGCGGCGTGGTCGCGGTCTGCGCCGCCACGATCCACGGCGCGCACGATGTCGCGAAGCAGCACACGTACCGGCTGGACGCGTTCACGTCGGGTGACGCCGGCCCGATCGGCTATGTGGAGGAGGGCAGGCTGCGGCTGCTGCGCGATTGGCCCGCTGCTGATCGCGCGGCCGCACTGGCGCTGGGAAAATTGCCCGCGAAAGATCCATGGCCGCGGGTCGAGATCGTCATGAACCATGCCGGAGCGGGCGGCGCGATCGTGCAGGCGCTGGTCTCGCAGGGCGTCGATGGCCTTGTGGTGGCAGGCACCGGCAACGGCTCGCTGCATCGGGACCTGCAGGAGGCGCTGACGCAGGCGCAGGATGCGGGCGTGAAGGTCGTCCGATCCACGCGCTGCCCCCAAGGACCGGTGCTGGCGCGCTCCGACGACAAGCTGCCGATCGCCACAGGCTTGTCGCCGGTGAAGGCGCGCATCGCGCTGATGCTCGAGCTGCTGCTTCGGTAAATGAACGGTGGGCAACGAGTTGCCCACCCTGCCAACTAGGCCGACAGCGCCCTTAGCGCGCGTTCCTTGATCTCTTCCACCGTCCCGGTGCCGTTGATCGAACGGTACCTGGGCGCGTGGGCTGGATCGGTCGCGGCCCATTTCGAGTAGTACTCGACCAGCGGCCGGGTTTGCGCGGCGTACACGTCCAGCCGCTTCTTGACGGTTTCTTCCTTGTCGTCCTCGCGCTGGATCAGCGGCTCGCCGGTCACGTCGTCATTGCCCGGGGTCTTGGGCGGATTGAACTTCACGTGGTACGTGCGCCCGGACGCCGGGTGCGAGCGGCGGCCGCTCAGGCGCTCGACGATCGCTTCGAACGGCACGTCGATCTCCAGCACGTAATCGAGTTGGACGCCCGCGGCGCGCATGGCGTCGGCCTGCGGAATGGTGCGCGGGAAGCCGTCGAACAGGAACCCGTTGGCGCAATCGGGCTGCGTGATGCGCTCCTTTACCAGTCCGATGATGATGTCGTCGCTCACCAATGCGCCCGAATCCATGACTTTCCTGGCCGCCAGGCCCAACGGCGTGCCGGCTTTCACGGCGGCCCGCAGCATGTCGCCGGTGGAGATTTGCGGGATCGCGAACTTCTGGCAGATGAACGCAGCTTGCGTGCCCTTGCCTGCGCCGGGCGGGCCCAACAAGATCAGTCTCATGGATGTCCTCGGATGTTAGAAGTCGGCGGGCGCTGCGGGCCGGTTTCGCGGTCTCCGGCCGTTGCGCATCATTGGGCGAAAGGATAGCACGCGGGCTCGCCGCTTCCGGTTACGCGCGAGCGTCGTGCCACAGCGCACGCACGCGCTCCAGGTCTTGCGCCGTGTCGACTCCCGGCGCCGGCGCGCCGCTCGTCACGTGCACGGCGATGCGGTGCCCGTGCCAGAGGGCACGCAGTTGCTCCAGCGCCTCAACCACTTCTAGCGGCGCCTGCGGCAGCCGGGGAAAATCGCGCAGGAAAGCGGCGCGGTATGCATAGATGCCGACGTGGCGCAACGGGCGCGGCTGCGGCAGCGACTGAACACCCTGCGCAAATCCGTCCCGCCACCACGGCAGCGGTGCGCGGCTGAAATAAAGCGCAAAACCGCGCGCGTCGAGCACCACCTTCACCACGTTGGGATTCGTGAACTCCTGCACGCTCCCGATCGCGTGGGCCGCTGTGCCCATGCTCGCATCCGGGTGCGTTTCCAGCAGGCGCGCCACGGAGTCGATCAGGGCCGGCTCGATCAGCGGCTCGTCACCTTGCACGTTCACGACGAGGTCCTGGCCGGTCAGGCCCAGCAGTTCGCAAGCCTGCGCCAGCCGGTCGCTGCCCGAAGCGTGATCCGCGCGCGTGAGCACCGCCTCGACCCCGTGGGCGCGGCATGCGTCGACGATCGCTTCGCTATCGGCTGCGACCACGACACGTTGCGCGGACGAGGCGGCCGCGCGCTGGGCCACGCGCACCACCATCGGTTGGCCGTGGATGTCCGCCAGGGGCTTGTCGGGCAGCCGGGTGGATGCGAGCCGCGCCGGGATCAGGACATGGAAGCGCATTGCCTGGGCCGCGTCACGCCAGCGGTGTGCGCTTGGGCAGCCGCTCCAGTTCCTCGTCGGTCAAGGTGCGGGCTTCTTCTTCGAGCAGGATGGGGATGCCGTCGCGCACCGGATACGCCAGCCGCGCGCTGCGCGAAACGAGTTCCTGCCGGCTGCGGTCGTAGTCCAGGTGTCCCTTGGTCACGGGGCACACCAGCAGCTCAAGAAGTTTCGGGTCCATCCGGCGATGATAGCTTTGCGTCGAGCAACCGGTCGAAGCCGGCCCAGAATCCGGGCTCGATGGACAGCAGCAACGGCACGGCCCAGGCTTGCGGCTGCCGCCGCCAGAGCTTGACGGCATCCTTTTCGGTGCAGAGCAGGTCGAAGCCGTTTTCGCCGGGCGGCTGCGCGTCGAAGTCGTGATGGTCCGGCAGCGCGACGGTCTTCTCGAGGTGCAGGCCCTCGGCTCGCAACATCTCGAAGAATGCATCGGGCCTTGCGATGCCGGCGACCGCCTTCAGCCGCCGGCCCTTCAGGCTCGCCAGCTCGATGCGCGTTCCATCGCCTCGATGCGCCACACCGGCCAGCCGCCGCTGCGCGTCGAAGCCGGGAATGCCGGCGGGCCTTCCGCTGCGCAGCACGAAATCCACTCGGCGCGGCCACGGCTCGCGCAACGGTCCGGCGGGCAGCAGCCAGCCGTTGCCGATCCCATGCTCGTCGAACACGCAGATCTCGATATCGCGGCGCAGCCGGTAGTGCTGCAGTCCGTCGTCGCTGACAATGACGCGCGTTTCCGGATGAGCGGCCAGCAGCGCCCGGGCCGCTTGCACGCGGTTTGGCGCGACGAACACCGGAACGAGGCAACGCTGCGCCACCAGCAGGGGTTCGTCCCCCACGTCGGCGGCGCTGCTGTCCGGGCGCACCGGGCGGCAGTCCGAGAGCTTGCGGCCATACCCGCGGGACACGACGCCTGGCGCCAGCCCGCGCGAACGCAGGTGTTCGACCAGCGCCATCACCACCGGCGTCTTGCCGGCGCCGCCGGCGACCAGGTTGCCGACGACCACGACCGGTACGGGCAGTTTTTCGCTCTTGATCAGCTGCGAGCGATAGGCGGCGCGACGAAGCGCCGCGAGCGTCCCGAAGACGACCGACCCGGGCCACAACAGCCGCGCCAAGATGCCGCGCCGCAGCCACGCGTGCTGCAACGCCGGCGCCATGGCCTAGCGGCTCCCGGCGTTGGCCGAGGACTGGGTTGCGAAGGTGATCTGCATCAGGCCGGACCGCCGGGCCGCCTCCATCACCGTGATCACGGACTGGTGGGTCGCGGCGGCGTCGGCGCTGATGATCACGACGCTGTCCTTGCCGGCTTTCGCCGCCTCGGTCAATGCGGCTGCAACGGCTTCGACACTCCGGCCGGCCACGGGTGTGCCCCTGACGGAGTACCGACCGTCGCTGCTGACGGCGATGATCACTTCCTTGGGATAGTCCCGCTGCGCGTCCGCGTCGGCGACGGGCAGTTTCAGCTGCAGTTCCGTGAACTTGCTGTACGTGGTGGTCAGCATCAGGAAGATCAGGATCACCAGCAGCACGTCGATGAACGGGATCAGGTTGATCTCGGGCTCTTCCTTGTTGCGCGGGCGAAAGTTCATCGGATGCGCAGCGAGTTGAGGTGGCGCACGAAGCGCTCGGCCGACAGCTCCAGCGTCAGCAGGTATTCGTCCACGCGAACGCGGAAGTAACGCCAGAAGATCAGCGACGGAATGGCCACGATCAGACCGAACGCCGTGTTGTACAGCGCGACCGAAATGCCGTGGGCCAGCTGCGCCGGATTGCCGCTCGTGCCCGCGCCGGAGGGGGACTGCGAGCCGAAGATCTCGATCATTCCGATCACGGTCCCCAGCAGCCCGAGCAGCGGGGCCGCCGACGCGATGGTTGCCAGTGCGCTCAGGTAGCGCTCCAGCCGGTGCGCCACGGCACGCCCGGTGTTTTCCATGGTGGCGCGCAGGTCCACTTCGCTGCAGCGCGGATCGGAGTTCAGGGCGCGGAAGCCGCTGGCCAGCACCTCGCCGAGCGCCGAGTTCTGCTCGAGCTGGTTGACGATGTCCGGGCTCGGCACCGCGGCCCGCGACACAGCCAGCGCCTCATCCAGCAGTCTCGGCGGCGCCACCTTCGCTGTCTTCAGGCTGATGAAGCGCTCGATCACGAGGGCAAGCGCCAGGATGGAGCAGGCTACCAACGGCCAGATCGGCCAGCCTGCGGCTTGTATGATGGAAAACAAAGGATCTCCGCGCGGATGCGAATGCTGAGTAGCGGCCGATTATCGTGTACTCCGCGGGTTGTAGGAAAACGCCCCAGGTTCGTAGGACGTCACTCACAGAAGTTGTGGATAACTTTGTGTAGAAGGTGCCCTCCTGCAAGCGGCAACCCGCGCCAATCCTTCGATCTGACACATCGATCACAATTTGAGCAACAAATAACCCAATGAATTCAACGGCTTGCTCCACAAAATCACGCTTTTCGGACGAGTCTCCATACCAGTTGCGTGGTTTGAAGGTGCTGTGGACTAAATTCGACGCGCGACCCGTCTGCAACCCGCGAATCTACTGATGGCCGCGCAGTCCGCTCCAGCGTTGGCGCCGCGAATCTGGCAAGTCGGGGCTCTGTGCCGCGCGATTGCTGATGCGCTGGAGGCAAGGTTCAATCCCGTCGCGGTGCGCGGGGAGATTTCAGGCTTTTCGCGCGCGTCCAGCGGGCATTGTTACTTTTCCTTGAAGGACGCCCAGGGCCAGTTGCGCTGCGCCATGTTCCGCCGCGCCGCCGGGCTGATGGAGTTCATGCCGCGCGACGGCGAACTGGTGGAAGTCCAGGGCCGCCTGGCCGTGTACGAGCCGCGTGGCGATCTTCAGCTGATCGTTGAAAGCCTGGCGCGCGCCGGCGCCGGCACGCTGTTCGAACAGTTCCTGCAGCTCAAGGCGCGGCTGGAGGCCCAGGGCTTGTTCGATCCGGGGCGCAAACGGCCGCTGCCCGTCTTTCCGAGGGCGATCGGCATCGCGACTTCGCCCGGTGCGGCAGCGCTGCACGACGTGGTCACGTGTTTGCGGCGCCGGGCTCCCCACGTTCCGGTCGTGCTCGCTCCGGCAGCGGTGCAGGGGGCGCAGGCGCCCGGCGAGCTGGTCCGGGCGCTGTCTTCCCTCTACCGTCTGGCCGAGGCCGGCCGGCTGGACGTGATCCTGCTCGTGCGCGGCGGCGGCTCGATCGAGGATCTCTGGGCGTTCAATGACGAGCAGCTGGCCCGCACGATCGTGCAAAGCCCGGTTCCGCTGGTCTGCGGCGTCGGCCATGAAACCGATTTCACGATCGCCGATTTCTGCGCCGACGTGCGCGCGCCGACGCCGACGGCCGCAGCCGAGTTGGCGGCGCAATCACGCGCCGACTGGCTGGCCGGCCTGGCTCGCACGGATGAGCGGCTGCGCCGCGCCGTGTCGGCCCGCTTGGATGGAATGGGCCAGCGCCTGGACATCGCCGCTTCGCGCCTGGGCCGGCCCCTGGCGCGGATGGCCGCGCAACACCTGCGGCTGGGCACGGCAGCGCATCGCTTGCGCTACGCGCTCGTGGCGCGGGCGGAGCGCGATCGGCAGCGCTTGCAGGCGGGCGAAACGCGACTAAACCACGCGCTGAAACTCCGGTTGGAACGAGCCGCGCAGAAGCTCGACCGATCGCGTTTGCGGCTGGAGCTGCTCGACCCGCGGCTCGTGCTCGAGCGCGGCTACGCATTGCTGACCGACGAGACGGGGCACCCTGTGAGCAGCGTCGCGCAGACCCATCCCGGACAGTCTTTGCGCGCAACCCTCGCGGATGGCGAGGTTGATCTGACCGTGTCCCCACCGCGCCCAATTAGTTCTTAGAATCAGCCCCCTCATCAGACAACAAGAGGCCCATCATGGAACACGTACTGCCCCCGCTCCCGTACCCGATCGATTCGCTGGCTCCGCATTATTCGAGGGAGACGCTGGAGTATCACCACGGCAAGCACCACGCCGCCTACGTGACCAACCTCAACAACCTGCAGAAGGGCACCGAGTTCGAGAACATGACGCTCGAGGAGATCATCAAGAAATCGTCCGGCGGCATCTACAACAACTCGGCCCAGGTCTGGAACCACACGTTCTTCTGGAATTGCATGAAGCCGTCCGGCGGCGGAGAGCCCGGCGGCGCGCTGGCCGCCGCGATCAAGAGCAAGTGGGGCGGCTATGCGGCGTTCCGCGATGCGTTCGTCAAATCTGCCGTGGGCAACTTCGGCTCGGGGTGGACCGGGCTGGTCAAGAAGCCCGACGGCAGCGTGGACATCGTCAACACCGGCGCGGCCGGCACGCCGCTGACGACCGCGGACAAGGCGCTCCTGACAGTGGACGTATGGGAGCACGCCTACTACATCGACTATCGCAACCTGCGTCCCAAGTACGTCGAAACCTTCCTCGACAAGCTGGTGAACTGGAGCTTCGCCGAAAAGAACTTCGGTTAAGCGCATAGGCGCACCCCAGGACGAGGGCCGCTTTGCGGCCCTCGTTGTCTTCCTTGCCGCAGGTGTTACCGGCCCGCGAACGGCTTTCCTGCGAGCTTCATCCCGGGCTTGATGCCCTTCTTCGCGAACCAGCCCTGGTTCGTCTCCAGCACGTAACGCACGGGCTTGTCCGAGCAGTGGGACTCGGTGGTCTGCGGCGCCATGTCCGCCAGGTTCACCACCGTCCCGTCGTCGGCGACGAACGCCGCCGTGAGCGGCAGCAGCGTGTTCTTCATCCAGAAGCATTGCACCGAAGGCTGCTCGAACACGAACAGCATGCCCTCATGCTGGGGCATTTGCTTGCGGAACATGAGCCCGATGGATCTCTGTTCCGGGGTCTGGGCGACCTGGGCATCGATCTGGTGCATGCCGGCCGACAGGGTCACACGCGGCAATTGGGTCTGGGCCTCCTGCGCCACGGCGGGAGCCATTGCGGCCGCCAGGGCCACGGCCAGCAAGTGAGTGGAGATCGCTCGTTTCATGGAGGGTATTGTGGCCGCCAAACGGCGGCGGTGCAGCGCCCGGCTGACGCGTGCGCGGGCCCGTGCGCGCCAACGAAAACGCCCGCGCGAGCGGGCGTCGAGATGCCCGCAGATGCGGGCGCGAGGCAGGAAGCCGTCGCTGGATCAGGACTTCTTTTCTTCAGCCTTG
>JAGRPN010000360.1 GCA_019449555.1 Ramlibacter sp. | reverse complement strand
GGGCGCCGCGCCAGATGCGCTCGGCGGCGGGATTGTGCTTCACGATGCGGCCGGATTGGTCGGCGATCCAGATGCCCACCGGCAGGATGTCGAACACCGCCTTGAGCATGCGCTCGTTGGCGCGCACGGCCTGCTCGAGCCGCATCCGTTCGCTGGCGTCCAGCATCACGCCGACGCCGCCGATGACGCGCCCTTCGCCGTCGATGATCGGCGCGGCGCTGCCCAGGACGGGAATGCGCGTGCCGTCGGGCCGCTCGAGGAGGTATTCGGTGCCGATCACCGTCTCGCCGTGCGAGATCACCCGGTGCGAAGCGAGTTCCTCCGGCGGTACCAGCGTGCCGTCCGGATAGAAGATGTGGCTGCCGTACTGTTCGCTTCCCGCCGACTCGGACACCTTCCTGCCGAACAGTTCTTCCATGTGGCGGTTCGCTGATATCCTGCCATCCGGCTCGAACAGCACGACCCCGATCGGCAACGTGTCCATCACGGCTTGCCGCCAGCGCCGCTCGGTTTCGACGCGCTGCATCAAGGCTTCGCGTTCGGCTTGCTGGGCCTTGCGGGCGCTGATGTCCCGCACGAACCCCTGCCACTGGCCGTCCGGCAGGATCTTCGCGTTGACCTCCACCGGCACCCAGGCGCCGTCCTTGCGGCGCAGCGTCCACTCGCCTGGACCGGTCGCGCCTCCCAGCATCGCGGCCCTGGCTCGCCCCAGGCGTTCGATGTCACAGGCCGGGATCATGTCCGCCATGCGGCAGCCGATCATTTCGTCGGGCGCGTAGCCGACGAGGCGGCAGGCCGCGTCGTTCACATAGGTGTACCGGCCGTCGTTGTCGGCGATGAAGATGGCGTCGGGTGCCTGGTCCAGAAGGACGCGCAGTGCCGTCTCGTCGAGGTGGGTCTTCTGCGCCATGGTCGAAACCATTGGATCTCGTGAGGGCGGGGCGAAATGGCCGACGACATTCTTTCACCCCCGTGCGCGGCAGCCTTGATGGCGGTCAACGGAAGAGCAGGCTGGCGTAACGCGTGAAGCAGCCTGAGTTCTATCGTTCTACCGCAGCGAGAGCCAGCGCCGCAGCCGTTCGAAGACGGCCTGGCTGGCCAGCAGGTCGAGATGGTCGACGCCGTGCGCGATCCACTGGTGCGACGGGGGGATATGCAGGTCGCGGGTGCGCCGGGCGTGCCGGCCGAGCGCACTGGCCACCGGCACGAGCCCGTCCCCGAGCCACGCTGCCGCCAAGGCGCGCGCGCCGGCGGATGGCCGCGGCACGTCCGGTGAGCCGTCGTCTTGCGCCGGGCCGAGCGTGCCCGCAATGGCATAGCAGTGCACGCCATGGGGCAGCGGCACCGCCGCGCGCGCATCGCGCGACTCGAAGCGGCCGCCCTTCCAGTCCTGCTCCAGCAGGTTGCCGTGGCGCAGGTCGGTGATCCCTTCGCTGCGCAGCCCGCTCAGGCGCGTGAAGGGCGCCACGTAGGGGCTGATGCCCAGGCCGCGATGCAGCCAGTTGCCGCCGCGCTCCAGCGGCGCTCCATGGTGCGGCGTGCCGAGGAACACCAGCGTGCGCACCCGCTGCGGCCAGGCCATGCCGGCCTGCGCCGCCTGGTGCATGGCGCTGCGCGCGACCAGCCCGCCCATGCTGTGGCCGACGATCGCGATGCTTTCCACCGGGACCGGCCACTGCCTGATCGCTTCTTCGAGGGCGACGGCCAGGTCGTGCCCGTTGGCCGAGACATGGCGGCCGCTGTTGTAGCGCAGGTAAAGCGGCGTGTAGCCCAGGGCGGCCAGCGCCTGTCCGTGGTCATGCCCGCCGCGCATCCACTGCAGGTCGTTCATGCACAGGCCGTGGATCAGCAACAGCACGTGACCGCCGGTTTCAGTCCCACGGCTGCGCGAGCGTAACTCGAGCGGGATGGCGAGCGGATTGCCCGTGCGCTCCAGGTGATCGCCGAGCACGCCATTGAGCGCTGCCACCACGGCATCGCGCAGCGGCCCGGCCTGCTCCTGCGGCACGGTGCGCAGCGAAGCCTGCAACATCGATTGCACGCCGGCCAGGGCGGCATCCAGCGATCTTCCGACCAGCCCCGTGGTGGCGCGCACGCTGCGATAGACCAGACCCGTGATGCCGGTGGTCGGCGCGTCGGCCACGAAGCCCAGCGGGGGCGCGCGGCGCGCGATGCGCCCATGCATCGCCTCGACCATGCCAGTGACCCCGGCGACGCCGTCGATCACCAGGCGCACGCCGCCGCGCACATCGTCCAGCAGCGCGGCCGGACGATTTCGTTTGCCGGCCAAACCCGGCGCTATTTCGACTTGATCTTGCCGCGCGGGATCACGGCCGTCACCGGCGGCGTCGGACGGTCCGACGGGCCGCCCTGCTTGGGCGGCGCCGTGTCCTTCTTGGGCTTCTT
>JAGRPN010000359.1 GCA_019449555.1 Ramlibacter sp. | reverse complement strand
GTCCGCCTGACCGTCTTCGGTGCAGCTGGCGATGCAGGCCTGCGGCTCGATGTAGCCCTGGTGCACCGGCTTCGTATTGAACTCGCGCTCGACCACCACGTCGGCCTGCGCGAACCCGGCGGCCACATCGCCTAGCGTGAACTCGATGCGTTTGGCGACATTGGAGGGCTGCGCCGGCTTGGGCGTGATGCCGACGGTGAACTGGCGCTCATGCAGCAGCGGCGCGCCGGGCTGCATCGCTTCCACGACGTCGATCACGTGCGGCAGCACTTCGTAGTCGACCCGGATCAGGGCCAGTGCCTGCAGCGCCACGGCTTCGCTCACGGCGGCGACGGCGGCGACCGGATGGCCTTCGTACAGCACCTTCTCGCGCGCCATCACCTGGCGCGTGACGTCGCGGTAGTTGATGGTCAGCTCGCCCGACAGCGCGAACTGCTCCGGCAGGTCGGGAAAGTCGTCGCGCGTGACGACCGCTTTCACGCCCGGCAGCGCCAGCGCCTGCGAGACGTCGATAGCGCCCAGCCGCGCGTGCGGATGCGGGCTGCGTAGCACCTTGCCGATCAACTGGTTCGGCAGGTTGTAGTCGGCGCCGAACCGCGCTCGGCCGGTCACCTTGTCGGCGCCGTCGGGGCGCAGCGGCCGGGTGCCGATCACCTGCAGCGATTTCGCCTCGTATTTCGGCAGACCGCTCATGATTCGCCCCGCAGTTCGCGGCCCGCATCGAGCACCGCATCGACGATCTTCGTGTAGCCGGTGCAGCGGCACAGGTTGCCCGCCAGCCACAACCTCACCTCTGCTTCGGTCGGGTCGGGGTTGCGCTCCAGCAGCGATCGCGCGGCGACGAGCAGGCCCGGCGTGCAGATGCCGCATTGGAGCGCGGCATGCTCGATGAACTTGCGCTGCAGCGGATGCAGCTCGCGTCCCTTGGCCATGCCTTCCACGGTCTCGATCGATTTGCCTTGCGCCTCGACGCCCAGCACCAGGCACGAGCACACCAGCCGCCCGTCGATGGTGACGCTGCAGGCGCCGCAATCGCCGGTGCCGCAACCTTCCTTGCTACCGGTCAGCCCCAGCTCGTCGCGCAACACCTCCAGCAGCGTCTGGTCGGTGTCGCAGAGAAATTCGCGCCGGTCGCCGTTCACGGTCGCGACCACATGATTCTTGTCCATCAGCTGGATCTCCTTGCACGTTCCAGCGCGCGCTGGGCCGCGCGCCGGGCGAGCACGCCCGCGACGCGGATGCGGTACTCGCGGGTGCCGCGCTTGTCGTCGATGGGCCGGCAGGCGGCGCTCGCCGCTTCGGCCAGCCGTTGCAGCGCGGGCTCGTCGACGCTGGTTCCGATGAGCGCAGCCGCGGCCTCGGGCACGAGCAGCGCGCGCTCCGCTACAGCGCCAAGGCTCACCCGCGCCTGCCGGCACACGCCGCTGTCGTCGAGCGTGAGGTTGACGCCCGCGCCGACCACGGCGATGTCCATCTCGGTGCGCGGCGTGAAGCGAAGGTACGCATCCGCCGAGCGCGGCGGCCGAGCCGCGAGCTGGAAGGACACGACGATCTCGCCGGGTGCGAGGCAGGTGCGCCCGGGGCCGGTCGCGATCTGCTCCACCGGCACGTCGCGACGTCCCTGCGGACCTGCGATGGTCACCAGCGCGCCCGCCGCTATCAGCGCCGGCACGCTGTCCGCGGCCGGCGAGGCGTTGCACAGGTTGCCGGCTAGGGTGGCGCGGCCCTTGACCTGGATCGAGCCGATCATGCGCACCCCATCGATGAGGCCCGGCCACGCCGCCGCAAAGGGCTCGTGCTCGATCAACTCCATGCACGTGACGGCAGCGCCGATGCGCCAGCCGCCTTCGCATGCGGACACGGTTCGCAGTTCGCGAATGCGCTTGACGTCGACGAGCCATTCCGGCGCTATTCGGCCGGCGCGTAGCTGGACCAGCAGGTCCGTGCCGCCGGCCAGCACACGCGCGGTGTTGCCGGCGCTGGCCAGCAGAGTGAGCGCGGCATCCAGCGTTTCGGGCGCTTCATAGCGCATCGGCGTCTCCAGGTTCGACCAAACGTATATTGTGGTTCAGAACTTGTGGTTCAGCCGCGGCAGGCTGTCAGGCGGCCGACCACCAGACTCCGGGGAACTGTCCTGGGCCACCGTGCCGGTCGATCAGCGCCTGGCTCAGTACCCGTAGAACTCTTCGACTCGGACGTCCTCGTCGTCGATCCCCGCGGCGGCCAAGGTCGCCTGGAGCCCGCGGACCATCCCGGGCGGGCCGGCGAGGTAGTAAACAGGCGAGCCGAGTGCGGCGCCGATTTCGCTCACCAGGGCCTGGTCGATCGGTCGGGTCTCGCCGGGCCAAGCCGCGCCGCTGTCGCGCATGGCAGTCATGGTTGCGACCAGGCGCAAGCCGCTGTTCTCCTGAGCGAGGCGTTGCAGTTCAGCCAGAAAGGCGCTGTCCTGCGGCCGCCGGTTCGCGTAGAGCAGCGTGATGCGCCGTTGCGGTTCTTCGCTGGCTGCGCGCCGCAGGATGCTGATGAATGGCGTGATTCCGATGCCACCGGCGATCAGCACCGCTGGACGCGCTGCGTCCCGGTGCAGCGTGAGCGCCCCGAACGGGCCATCGATCTGGGCCGCCGACCCGATGGGCAGGTCCTTCAAGGCGTTCTTGAACGCGCTGTCGCGCATCCGCGTGGCGAACACCAGCTCGTTCTCGTGGGGCGCGCTCACGATGGAAAAGGCGTGCCGCCCGTCGTCGCCTTCCGCCGCGTTGGCGCCGGGCAGGATCAGGTCGACGGCCTGGCCCGCCTTGAACGTGAACCCGGCTGGCTTGCTGAAATGGAACGCCGTCGTGGCGTGAGCAATGCGCTCGCGGCGCAGCAGCCGCACCTCGGTCGTGCTCATCGTGCGCCTCCCTGGCCGGCGATGCGCGCGCAGGCCGAGTGGTTGTGGATCGACTCGAAGTTCTCGGCTTCCACGACATACCGGGCCACGCGCGGTTGCCGCTGGAGCGCGATGGCGACATCGCGCACGAGGTCCTCGACGAACTTCGGATTCTCGTAGGCGCGCTCGGTGACGTATTTTTCGTCGGGCCGCTTCAGCAGTCCGTAGACCTCGCACGACGCGCTGCGTTCAGCGATCGCGATGAGTTCCTCGATGTCGATGTCCTGCACGATTTCCGCCTCGATGGCAATGTGCGAACGCTGGTTGTGCGCGCCGTAGGCCGAGATCTCCTTGGAGCAGGGGCACAGGCTGGTCGCCGGCACGGTCACGTGCATCGTGAATGCATGGCGACCGCCGGTCGTCACCTCCCCGCGCCAGCACACGTCGTAATCGAGCTGGCTCTGCACCCGCGACACTGGCGCGGTCTTGCGCACGAAATACGGAAAGCGCATCTCGACGCAGCCAGTGCGCGCGTCCAGGCGGTCGAGCATGTCGAACACCATGGCCTTGAACGCCCGCTGGTCGAACGGGTGTACCTGCGCCTGCAGGCACTCGAGGAAGCGCGACATGTGCGTCCCCTTCACGGCGGCCGGCAAGCCGACCGTCATCGAGAACGTGGCAACGGTCGGCACGACCCGCGCCCCGGCGCGGATGCTGACCGGGTGGCGAACGCCTTTGATGCCGACGGCATCGATGGCCAGCAGACGGTCGTCGGCCTGCGACTGGACGTCGACCAGGAATGAAATCCGCTCGGGAGCATTCATCGGTTCCCCTTTCGTTTGTTTCGATCCAAAGCACAGAGCAACGCGGGCTGGCGCATGGCAGCCGGCTCGGTCACCGTCGTTGCTGCCTGATCTCGGCTTGCGGGTCCTGTGCGTTAGATGCGTTCCAGGCCGCGCGCGTGACAAGACCCTGATCGTGCCGGGGTGACAGGCGCCAGCCGGATCAGGTTGCTCGGGAGGTCGAGGGGAGAGTAGGTCGGCTCGCGGCATGACCGATTTGGGTCGAAAGCGGCCGTCGTTATTGCGCAGCGCGACGTCTACGATATGTTCGGAGGGGGTCATACCCCGCGTTGTTCTGTAGGGGCAAAATAGTTGCAGATTCTCAGCACAAGGCAGCTCTCCATGGACGAAAAGTTTCTCGCAGTAGGAAAGCGCACTTCACTTGCTTGCCTGCTCGTCATTGCGTGCACGTTGTGCGAGTCAGCGCGGGCGCAGGCGCCTGGAGCCGCATCCTCTCCGGCCACCGAAACAGTCTCGGCTTTGGAACCTGCGGAACGTGCGCCTGACTATGCGCTGCCGGCACTCGAAATCATCGGCTTCGACTTCCTGCTGAACCGCATCAATCGCAATATCGGCAGCGATCGCCAGGATTACGCCGTCAGCCTGGAGTCGATCCGGCGCAATCTGCACAGCGGCTGGGGCGTGGATGCGGATGCCTTCAAGGTCAACCAGTTGGGCCATCCCTACCAGGGGTCTATGTACCACGGCTTCGCCCGATCGGCCGGGTTCAACTACTGGCAATCGCTGGGATATACCTTCGCGGGCAGCGCGCTGTGGGAGATCGCCGGCGAAACGACACGCCCCTCGCGCAACGACCAGATCGCCTCGGGCGTCGGCGGTACTTTCCTGGGCGAAGCGCTGTATCGCATGTCCAGCTTGTTGCTGGAAAAAGGCGGGGGCCTGTCGCCATTCTGGCGCGAGACCGCCGCTACCGCGATCTCACCCTCCGCCGGTTTCAACCGGCTGGTCATGGGCCGCCGGCTGGATGCGATCTTCGCCAGCCGCGACCCGGCCTATTACAGCCGCGTTCAATTCGGGCTGATGGCAACCGCACAGAACGCCCAGGGCGCCTCCACCATCCTCAAACGCAACGAGATCCAGACGGACTTTGCGCTGGACTACGGCATGCCGGGCAAGGATGGCTACGGCTATCGGCGGCCGTTCGACTACTTCGCGTTTCGGGCGACGGTCTCCAGCGCCAACGGGTTCGAGAACGTCATGACACGCGGGCTGCTGCTGGGCAAAGACTATCAAGCGGGCGACAGGTACCGCGGCATCTGGGGCCTGTACGGCAGCTATGACTACATTTCGCCGCAGACCTTCCGCGTCTCGACCACGGCAGTGTCGCTGGGCACCACCGGGCAGTGGAACGCCAGTGAAGCAGTGGCGGTGCAGGGCACCGCGATGGCAGGCCTGGGTTACGCCGCCGTGGGTACGATCCATGGGATCGGCGAGCGCGACTATCACTACGGCGTGGCGCCGCAGGCACTGCTGTCGCTGCGCGTCATTTTCGGCGACCGGTCATCGCTCGACATCACGGGCCGCGAGTATTTCGTGAGCCGCGTCGGCGGCGCCGGCACTGGCGGGCACGACAACATCGCGCGCGCCGATATTGCCTACACGTGGCGAATCCAGAAGCAGCATGCAATCACCGTGAAATATCTCTGGAACCGGCGCGATGCGACTTTTTCCGGCCTGAGCGACCGCTCCCAGACCCGCGGCACGGTCGGCATCTTCTATACGATGCTGGGGCATGAGCATTTCGGCCGCGTCGAATGGAAATAGTCGAAGTGGCAACCCGGCGTAGAGCCCGCGGTGGCGGCGCAGTGCCGACAGCGATCAGCACGGGATCAAGCAACGTCGGCCAGCAAGGATCGAAGGACCGCTTTCAGGCCTCGAATTCGGAGCGACGTAGGCCCGGTTTGGGTCGAAAGCGGTCGTGGCAACGCTGAGTGATCAAGCGGTCACGACGTGTCACACCAGATTGCTTCGATCTCGTCTTGAGTAAGTGCCCTACGAGCGGCGCCACCTGCGGGGCGATCACGACGGAGCAAGTTCGCCAAACCAGTAGGAGGCGGTCACTCCGCCACCCATGAGGAAGTCGCTGCCCGTGATGAATCCACCGTCGGGACCCATGAGCAACGCCGCGACGTTCGCGACCTCATCGGGGGTACCGGCGCGCTTCGCAGGGCATAGCTCGATCATCCGGCGGTAGCCGGCGCCTCGCGGCCCCGTCAGCTCGTCTCTCGCCAAAGGCGTGATGATGATTCCGGGGCTGATGGTGTTGACCCGTGCACCGCGCTTGCCCCAGCGAGCGGCCTCGGCCATGACGCGCAGCGAGTTTCCGCGCTTGGAAAGCTGGTACGCATGCAGGGAGTCCGACACCCGATCCGGCTGCAGCGTGGGAAGTGCGAGCAGCTGGTCGGCGGGTGTAAGCGCCAAATCCCTGTTCTGCTCGGGCGACAACCCGGGCAGCCGGTGCCCGGATTGCGATGCGATCACGACGCCCGAGCCGCCGCGAGCGATCACATTGCCGAACTCCTCGAGCTTGTGCGTGCGGGCAAGCTCGTGCCACTGCTTGCGCAACATGTCACGGACCACATGGGCCTGTACCTCTACTACGGCAGCCGGGCGGCGCAGCCCCGGCGGGTTCGGGCGTTCATCGACCTGGCCATCCAGCGGCTCGCCGATAACCCGGCCTTCGTCCTCACCCCGAAAGAGCATGCGGCCGGCGCAGTGCGGCGTCGCGGGCGCGCAGCAGCACCGTGACCCAGGCCGAAGCTTCCGGGCGGCCCGCCCCGTTGCGCGAAGTTACGCCGCTCGAGCTGTTCTTCGACCCTGCATCCGCATTGCCGTGCATCGCGCGTTCGGGTCCCTGTTATCGGCGCTTGCGTCCTTGGGCGTGGACGCGTGTTCTGGCTTCCGCTGAGCGCGGCGCCGACGGCTACTTGCCGCGCTGCAGGAACACGCTTTCGAAGCGCTTGAGCCAGGCGTCCTGCTTGTCGATCGCCTCGCCACCGTCGATGCCCTTGATGACCATCTCGCCGAACGGCGAGGGCACCTTGCGGCTGGAAGGCGTGAAGTTCTTCTTCGCCAGCAGGGCCTGGCCCTCGTCGAGGAAGAAGTCGTAGAGCAGCGCCGCGGCATGCGGGTGCGGCGCCTTCGCGTGCACCGCGACCGCATGCATCGAGGCAATGGCCGGCTGCAGCACGATCCAGTCGATGCTCGCGGCCTTGGCCTTCAGCTGCGGCGGCTTGTAGCTGTACACCGTGAGTGCGAACGGAACCTCGCCCGCTGCCACCAGGTTGGCCAGCAGCGTGTGCCCCTTGCGCACCGACATGCCGTTGCTGGCCGCGATGTCGCGAAACAGCTTCTCGCCCTTGGCTTCGCCGATCGTTTCCAGCAAGGTGCCGAACCAGGCCTCGTCCGTCGCTTCGATCCCGAGCCGGCCCTTCCAGCGGGGATCCAGCAGGTCCTCGAAGGACTTCGGCAGTTCCTCGCGCTTCACCTTCTCGGTGTTGTAGGCCTGCACGAACACGTCGAGCGTGGTGGTGACGTACTGCTGGTGCGCCGGCAGCGTGCCCGGCCGCAGGTCGGCGAAATAGGGCGACTGCATGCGCCGCAGCATGTTCTCGCGGCGCACGGCCTCCTGGTCGGGCGCATTGTTCTCGATCAGGTCCACCTCCAGCCGGCCGGCGTGCGTCTCGTTGATCACGCGTTGCGCGACGTTTTCCGAGCTCGAGCGCCAGTCGCGCACCGGGATGCCGTACTTGCGGGTGAATGCGTCGAACACCGGCTTGAGGTCTTCGGTTTGCGTCGAGTGGTAGACCAGGACCTCGCCTTCCTTCTTCGCGCCCTCGACCAGTGCGCGCGTGCGCGCTTCACCCTGCAACCGGTCGATCGCGGCGAGCGGATCGCCCTGGGCGCAAGCCGCGGTCGCGAGCAGCAGGCCCGCCAAGATCCCTGCAATGGTGGTGTAACGCATCGGCACGTCTCCTGTTGGGCGCGATGCTACCGGAATGGGCGCGCGGGGAAATCCTCGCAATCCCGGATCACGCCCGGCGCAGCCAGGGCCAGCGTGACACCGACCTGGTTGTTGGCGGGCGTCACCAGCGGCGGCAGCCCATTCAGTCGCTCGGTGAAAACCCCGATGGGCTGCGGTGTTGAGACATTCGACGCCAAGTGGTATGCTGACCAGACCAGTTGGCCAGCACTCCATGCCCCGTCCCCTGCAGCTCATCGAACGCATCCCGGGTGACCGGGGGCCGATCGTCAAGCGCACCGTCAAGGATCAGATCAGCGACAAGCTCGCCTACATGATCCACTCGGGGCTGCTGCGGCCCGGGGACGAGCTGCCGTCCGAGCGTGAGCTGGCCGCGACGCTCGGGGTCTCGCGCGAGACCGTGCGCGCGGCGATCGGCGTGCTGCAGGCCCGCAAGATGATCGAGGTCAGCCACGGCGCGCGCACGAAGGTGCTCGGGCGCAGCTCGATGCCGCTGCACGAGTCGGTGGGGATTCTTGGCGACTTGAAGCATCGCTCGCTCAAGGAGGTGGCCGAGGCCCGCGCCGCGGTGGAGGTTCAGGTGATCTGGCTCACCGCCCAGCGCATCACGCGGGCCCAATTGGCCCGGCTGCAGGCATTGGTCGACGAGCAGCGCTCGATGGTGGATGACCCGGTGCGGTTCCAGATTTCCGATCAGGAGTTTCACCAGACGCTGTACCGGGCCTGCGGCAACGGCTTGCTGGCCGACGTGGTGTTCGACTTCTACGGCTACGCGCTCGAGTACCGGCGCCTGGCGCTGGTGCGCAAGAACGCGATCGCGCAAAGCGTCGTCGAGCACCAGAAGATCGTCGACGCGCTGCGCACGGGCGCTCCCGACGCCGCGGTGACGGCCATGCGCCGCCATCTTGACCAGGTGCACCGCACGACGCAGGCGGTGATGAAGCCGCGCTGAGGTCGCAGCCTCGTGAATTACGAACTTCTCTTCAACGAACTGCGCGACCG
>JAGRPN010000358.1 GCA_019449555.1 Ramlibacter sp. | reverse complement strand
GCCTCCTCGCGCGTGAAGTTCCCGATCGTCGAGCCGGGGAAAAATCCGACCCGCTTGCCCGCGCCGGGCAGGCGCGCCGGCAGCAATAGCCGCTGCGTGTAGTCGGCGATCACCGGCTGCACGTCCAGCCCGGGATAGTCGCGCTGCAGCGCGGCGGCGGACTGCGCGAGGTGCTCGCCCGAGATGTCGATCGGCAGGTAGCGCGCCGGATGCACCATCGCATCGAGCAGCAGCCGCACCTTGCGCAGCGAGCCGGCGCCGAATTCGACGATCTCGGCGCGCGGTCCCATCTGGGCCGCGATCTCGCCCGCGTTGTCCGCCAGGATGCGCAGCTCCGTGCGCGTCGGGTAGTACTCCGGCAGCTCGCAGATCCGGTCGAACAATTGCGAGCCCTTCGCGTCGTAGAAGTATTTCGGCGAAATGCTGCGCGGCCGGGTTGCCAGCGCCTTCATCAGGTCCTGCGCGAACGCGCTGCGCAGCGTGCTGGAGTCCAGCGGCGCCGACTCGCCGGTCTCCGGCGTCCTCACCAGGCCGCGGGTCAGCATGACGCATCCTTCGCGAGCCGCAGGCCGGAGAATTGCCAGCGCGCGCCCGGCGGAAAGAAGTTGCGGTAGGTCGCGCGCGTGTGCCCCCGCGGCGTGGCGCGGCTGCCGCCCCGCAGCACCAGTTGGCCGACCATGAACTTGCCGTTGTATTCGCCCACCGCGCCCGCCAGTGGCTTGAATCCGGGATAAGGATCGTAGGAAGAACGAGTCCATTGCCACACGTGGCCGCTCATCTGCTCCACGCCGGCGCCATCGAAAGCCGCTTCCCATTCGAACTCGGTGGGCAGCCGCGCGCCGGCCCATTCCGCGTAGGCGGCGGCCTCGTAGAAACTGAGCACGCTCACGGGTGCCGCCGGGTCGAGCGGGCGCACGCCGTCGAGGCCGAATACCTGCCAGTGCGGCGCCGGCGCGCGCGGGTCACCGGGCGCGATCCAGTACGGCGGCGCCTTCCACCCGCCCGCCTGCATGGCGGCCCAGCCATCGGACAGCCACAGCTCGACGCGCTGGTAGCCGCCATCGGCGATGAACTGGGCATACTCGCCGCACGTCACCAGCCGGTGCGCGATCCGGTACGGCGCGACCAGCACGCGATGCCGCGGCGCCTCGTTGTCGAAAGCGAAGCCGCTGCCCGCGTGCCCGACCTCGGCCACGCCGCCCGGCATGTCGATCCACTCGAGCGGCCGGATCGAAGCGGCGAGCCGCAGCGCCGGCGCTTCCACGCCGCGGTACGCGGGCAATAGCGGATTGCAGGAGAACGCGTGCAGGATGTCCGTCAGGATCAATTCCTGGTGCTGCTGCTCGTGGTTCAGGCCCAACTCCACCAGCGGCCCCGCGGCTTGCCACGCCTGCGTGCCCGCGTCCGCGATGAAGCGTCGCATCGCCGCATCCACGTGTTCGCGATAGGCGTGCACCCGCGCGAGACCCGGCCGCGTCAGCATTCCTCGCTGCGGCCGGGGATGACGCGGGCCGAGCGACTCGTAATACGAGTTGAACAGATGGAAAAATCGCCGGTCGAAGGGCTCGTAGCCGCCGGCGTGCGGCATCAGCACGACGGCTTCGAAAAACCAGCTCGTGTGCGCGAGATGCCATTTGGTCGGGCTGGCATCGGGCATCGACTGGATGCACTGGTCTTCGGCCGAGAGCGGCTGGGCCAGTGCCATCGTGTCGGCGCGGATCGCGTCATAGCGCTGCAGCAGGTGCTCGCGCCGGTGTTCGGCACGGTTCTCCACGGGCGCGGACG
>JAGRPN010000357.1 GCA_019449555.1 Ramlibacter sp. | reverse complement strand
CGGCGCCGGCGCGGCGCGCCGCGCCCGCAGGGGCAAGCGCAGAATGAACGTGGCGCCCTGCCCCTCGCCCGGGCTCGCGGCGGTGACGCTGCCGCCGTGCAGCTCGACCAGGTGCTTCACGATCGCCAGCCCCAGGCCCAGGCCGCCGTGGCGCTGGTGAATCGAAGTGTCCGCCTGCCGGAATCGGTCGAACACGTGCGGCAGGAAAGCGGCGGGGATGCCCATGCCGTCGTCGCTCACGCTGATCTGCGCGTGCTCTTCGCACCGCTGCACCCGCACTTCCACGCGGCCTCCTTCGGGCGTGAATTTCACTGCGTTGGACAGCAGGTTCACCATCACCTGCTGCAGCCGGCCGGCGTCTCCGCTCACCGGTCCGGCCGAGAGGTCCAGGACCTTGCGGATATGGATGTCCTTCGCCTCGGCGGCAGGCCGCACCGCCTCCACGGCCGCGTCGATGAAACCGCGCGGCTCGACCGGCTGAAGGTCGATGCTCAGCCGCCCGGAAGTGATGCGGCTGATGTCCAGCAGGTCCTCGATGAGCTTGGCCTGCAGCCGCACGCTTTGGTCGATGACCTCCAGCCCCTTGTCGAGGTCCTCCGCGCTCGCGCCGCGCCGCAGGATATGCGCCCAGCCCGCGATCGACGTGAGCGGACTGCGCAGCTCGTGCGAGACGATCGCCAGGAACTCATCCTTCAAGGCGTTCACGTTGTCGGCGGAAGCGCGGGCCGTGCGCTCCTGGTCCAGGAGTGTCTGGCACTGGGCGGCATGCTCGCGCTCGGCTTCCAGCAGCCCGCGCGTTTCCTGAAGCTCGCGCCGCAAGGCGGCCAGTTCGTGATCGCCTTGGGGGCTCATGCAACCGCCCCCCAAACGCACGGGTTCCGTGCAAAATGCGTCGAATCCGCGCCGCGCGAACGGGGCGCGGCGTGATCATCATCCCCAGCGGCGGCAAGTGCAGCAAGGAGACCGGAGTTGGAGCTCAGGGCGTTCGTAGTCGAGGACAACGTGTCTATTCGCGACAGCCTCGTCGAGGCCCTTTCGGAACTCGCGGGCGTCGTCACGTGCGGTGTGGCCGGCACCGAGAAAGCAGCCATCGCGTGGCTGGCCGACGCGGGCAACCAGTGGGATATCGCGATCATCGACCTGATCCTGGAGCCCGGAGGCAGCGGCTTCGGTGTGCTCGCGGCCTGCCGCAACCGCAAGCCCGAGCAGAAAGTGGTGGTGCTCACCGGGGCCGCGAACCCCGAAGTTCGCAGGAGATGCGAGGCGCTGGGCAGCGATGGTGTGTTCGACAAATCCATGGAAACCGATGCACTGATCGAGTATTGCCTGGCGCTGGCCCAAACTGCGCGGACCTGACCGCCGGGGCATTCCCCTTGGGCCATTTTGTCGGCGCGAGGCATCTCATCTTGTAGGACGCCGCGCCGTGTCAATGGCCGAGCTGGCCGTTGAGAGCCACCGGCCGGCCGGCCCGTGAGGCGCGCCTTCAGGCCGGCGCCGCGATGCGGCGCAATGCTTCCTCGAACACTTCCGGCGGCTGTCCGCCCTGGATCAGGTGGCGGTCGTTGACGATGACCGACGGCACGGCGTGGATGCCGTGCTGCAGGTAGAACTGCTCGCGCTCGCGCACCTCGTCCGCGAAACGGCCGCTCGCGAGCACGTCGCGCGCAGCCGCTGTGTCGAGGCCGGCTTCGCCCGCGGCTTGGACGAGCACCTCATGGTCCTCGGGACTGCGCCCGTCGGTGAAGTACGCTTTCAGCAGCGCCTTCTTGAGCGCGCGCTGCCGCTCCGGTGCTTGCTGCGCCGCCCAATGCAGCAGGCGATGCGCATCGAAGGTGTTGTAGATGCGGCTGCGGCCTTCCTTGCGAAATTCGAAACCGACCGCGGCGCCGCGCTCGCGAATCGCGTCGCGCGACTGCTCCTGCTGCTGCGGCGTGGTCCGGTATTTCTGCGTCAGGTGTTCCGTGATGTCCTGGCCACCGGGCGCCATCTGCGGATTGAGCTCGAACGGCTGGAAGTGCACTTCCGCGTCGACTTCGCCTGCGAGCCGCTCGAGCGCCCGCTCGAGCGAGGCGAGCCCGATCGCGCACCAGGGGCAGGAGACGTCGGAGACGAAATCGATCTTGAGGGGCGTGGTCATGTGAGCCATGCTAATGCGTTTTCGAATGCCCTCGGATTTCAGTCGCCGACGCTGCCGGTGACCGGCAGCACGATGCCCGTGATGTAGCTGGAGCAGACCGGTGAGGCCAGGAACACGTACGCGGGCGACAGCTCCTCCGGTTGCGCGGGCCGCTTCATGTCGCTCTGTCGGCCGAATTGGGCCACTTTCGCGGCGGGCGCATCGGCGGGGTTCAGCGGCGTCCAGACCGGGCCGGGAGCGATCGCATTGACACGGATGCCCTTGTCGATCAGGTTGCTCGCGAGCGACATCGTGAACGCGTGGATCGCGCCCTTGGTCGCCGAGTAGTCGAGCAGGTGCGAGCTGCCACGCAGCCCCACGACCGAGCCCGTGTTGATGATGCACGAGCCCCGCTTCAGGTGCGGCAGCGCGGCGCGCGCCATGTAGAAGTAGCCGAAGATGTTGGTGCGCATCGTCTCGTCGAGCCGCTCGTCGGTGATGTCTTCGAGCGACCCTGCGTGCAACTGGAACGCCGCGTTGTTGACCAGCACGTCGAGCCGGTCGAACTGCTCGATCGTCTTTTCGACCGCCGTCTTGCAGAATTTCGAATCCTTCACGTCGCCCGGGATCAAGAGGCATTGCCGCCCTTCCTTCTCGACGTACCGCTTCGTTTCCTCGGCGTCCTCGTGCGAGTTGAGATAGACGATGGCGACGTCCGCGCCTTCGCGCGCATAGAGCACCGCCACCGATCGGCCGATGCCCGAATCGCCGCCGGTGACCAGCGCGACCATCCCCTTGAGCTTGCCGCTGCCCCGGTAGTCGGGTGCGAGGAACTGCGGTTTCAGCGCCATCTGAGCTTCGACGCCCGGCTTCTCGAGATGCTGCTCGGGCAGCGGAGGCTCGGGTTGCTCGCGCGCACCGGCCTGCACGGCCTTGTCCTGTTTCTCGCCGCCCTGGCGGTTCTTCGCTTCGTCCTTGCGGTCCTGCTCGCGCTGCAGTTCGCGCTGCTTTTCACCGGCGGCGTCGTTCCCGGTCTCGCGGGGTGTGTTCCTGGCGGTGGGCTTGGGCATGTGGCTGCTCCTTCTGGCACGCAAACGATTACTATCGCCGGCGCACGTGGGGCCGCCTGTCGAAAGACCTGAACGCCAGCGGTAGGAGCTCGCCTACGGGCTGGTCATAACGGCTCGTTCGGTCGAGCTCCTGGAGAGTGCCTGCAGCCGCTCTATGTCGACCGGCTTGGTCCAGTGCTCGTCGAAACCGGCTTCGGCGGCAAGCCGCTTGTCCTGCTGCTGGCCCCAACCGGTGAGCGCAATGAGGCGCGGCTGGTGGATGCCCGGCAGCTGGCGCACCCGGCGCGCCACCTCGTAGCCGTTGATGTCGGGCAGTCCGATGTCCAGCAGGACCACGTCGGGCTGGAACTGCGCCGCACGCGCGACGGCCGAGTTGCCATCGAGCGCCACCGCCACTTCATTGCCGAGCATGTTGAGCAACTCAGCCAGCGTCTCCGCGGCATCCTGGTTGTCATCGACCACGAGAATGCGTTGCGGCTGGCCCACCCTGGCCTGCGGACACTGTGCGCCCGGCAGATGAGCCGCCGGCATTGCGCTGCTGCGCGTGCGCGGCAGATAGACGATGAACTCGCTGCCTTTCTGTGGCCCTTCGCTGCGCGCCTCGACACTGCCGCCGTGCAGCCGCACCAGGCCCTCGACCAGCGACAGGCCGATGCCCAGGCCGCCCTGGCTGCGCTCGGCGGGGTGCGTCACCTGCGTGAAAAGGCCGAAGACCTTCTTCAACATTTCCGGCGCGATGCCGGCCCCGTTGTCGCGCACCCGCACCACGAATTGCTCAGGCTGCACCTGCAGCACCACGTGGATGTTGCCGCCGGGCCGGGTGTACTTCGCCGCATTGTTGAGCAGGTTCGAAAACACCTGGGCGAGCCGCACTGGATCCGCCTCGACGTCGGTCGGCTCGTCGGGCATCTGCACCGACAACCTGTGCTGGCCCGCCTCGATGTGCGGCCGGCTGGTCTCAATGGCGCTGCGCAGGACGGTGACGAGATTGGTCGGTTTCTTCTTCAGTTCGATCTTGCCGGTGGTGATGCGCGACACGTCCAGCAAGTCGTCCACCAGGCGCGTGAGTTGCGCCACCTGGCGCTCGATGACGCCGGCGATCTGTTCCACCCGCGCTGCGTCTCCGGGCGCCCGCTTGATGATCGACAACCCGGTGGACACCGGCGCCAGGGGATTGCGCAGCTCGTGGGCGAGCGTCGCCAGGAACACATCCTTCGCTCGGTCCGATTCGCGCATGGCGCGCAGCAGCTTGGCGTTCTCGATCGCCACGGCGGCTCGCCAGGCGATGTCGTACGCCAGTGCCCGGTCCTTGTCGGTGTAGCGGCGGTCCAACCCGGACGCGACGAACGTGATGACGCCCAGCGTGCGGCCGCGCGCCGCCAGCGGCACGCCCAGGTACGAGCGCAACCCCAGCGTGCGAACCGCAGCCAGGTACTCGGGATCGTGGATAGCGCGCTCCAGCGCCTGGTCCGTGATTTCGCTCGCCAGTTCGGGCTGTCCGGTGCGCATGATGTTCCATGGACCGCCGCCGATGATGCGGCCGGGATCCGGTGGGAAGCGGCGGTGCAGCTCGCGCACCAATTGCTCCTTGGCCGGATCCACATGCGCTGCCGCCACGCGTTCGAGCGAGCCGCGCTCGTTCAGGAGATCCACCAGGCACCAGTCGGCGAAGTGCGGGACCGCCAGCCGGGCGATCTTTTCCAGGACGGCTTCGTAGTCGCCCAGGCCCGCGAGTTCGCCGCTTGCGTCCGCGAGGAACTTCAGGTCGCTTTCGATGCGCTTGCGTTCCGTGACGTCCAGGCACACGCCGGCCATGCCGCAGGGCTCGCCCTTGGCATCGAACAGCAGCTTGGCGCGGGCCTCGATCCAGTGCAGCGATCCATCCGGCCAGGCGACCCGGTATTCGGCGCGCGCATCGGACCTGGACGCCTCCGCATCCCGCAGCGCCTGCAATACCTTGCCCCGATCATCGGGATGGATCAGGTGCTGGTATTCGCGCATCGGCAAGGGCGCAGTTCCGGGCGGCAGGCCGTGCATCGAGGCCATGCCGGGCCACCAGGTGACTTGCAGGCTCGCCAGGTCGGCTTGCCAGATTCCCATCCCGCCGACGTCCAGCGCCAGTTGGAGCCGCGCTTCGCTCGCCTTCAGCCTTTCGTCCAATTGCCGCAACTGCTCTTGCGGGTCATCGTGAAACTCGTTTTCCTTGGGAAGCGCGGTGCGGTCGGGCATTGACGTGGGCGCGAAGCTGATCACGCAAGCGTAGCCCGATTCGCCCGATTTGGGGAGAGCGGCGCATCCCCCGGGGCCGCACCGCCGTCAGGCGGCCGAATGCGAAAGCGCGCTCTCCTGGCGCAGTGCGATCCACGTCTACGCGGCCCCGGCCAAGTCGATCAGACCGAAGAGCAGCAGCACCGCCGGGGCGTAGCCCAACAGTACGAAAACCGCAAGAAAGAAAATGACCGAGGGCGCACCGGCACCGACCAGCGCATGAACGCGTGCAAATTCGGACAGCACGGCGAGCGTGTCGTACGCTCGCACTCCAGGCTCACCGCACGGATCCGGGGATCGCCTTCACCGGCGAAACCACGTCGGCGTTCTGCGCCCGCTGCCGCAGCGCGTGCTCGATCACGACCAGCGCCAGCATGGCCTCGGCGATCGGCGTGGCGCGGATGCCCACGCACGGGTCGTGGCGCCCCTTGGTGACGACCTGGGTTGGCTCGCCTTGCAGGTTGATGGTTTCCCGCGGGCTGAGGATGGAACTGGTGGGCTTGACCGCGATGGACACTTCGAGGTCCTGCCCGGTGCTGATCCCGCCGAGCACGCCGCCCGCGTTGTTGGTCTGAAAGCCCCGCGGCGTGGGTGAATCGCCATGCGTGGTGCCGCGCTGCGCCACGCTGGCGAACCCGGCGCCGATCTCGACACCCTTGACGGCATTGATGCCCATCATGGCCCAGGCGATGTCGGCGTCGAGCCGGTCGAACAGCGGCTCGCCCAGCCCGACCGGGACGTTCGACGCCATGACGCGGATGCGCGCGCCGCAGGAGTCGCCCGCCTTGCGCAGGCTGTCCATGTAGCTTTCGAGTTGCGAGACGTCCGCGACCGGCGCGAAGAACGGGTTGTGGCCGACGTGTTCCCAGCTTTCGAACGGAATCGCGATATCGCCGATCTGCTGCATGCAGCCGCGAAACACCATGCCGTATTTCTGCGCCAGCCACTTCTTGGCCACGGCGCCGGCGGCCACCATGGGGGCGGTCAGGCGGGCCGAGGCACGGCCGCCGCCGCGCGGATCGCGCACGCCGTACTTCTGCAGGTAGGTGTAGTCGGCATGGCCCGGCCGGAAGGTCTGCGCGATCTCGGCGTAGTCCTTGCTGCGCTGGTCGGTGTTGCGGATCAGCAGGGCGATGGGCGTCCCGGTCGTCTGGCCCTCGTACACGCCCGAGAGGATCTCCACCCGGTCGGCCTCCTGGCGCTGCGTGACGTAGCGGCTGGTGCCCGGCCGGCGCCGGTCCAGGTCGGGTTGGATGTCGGTTTCGGCCAGCGCCATGCCGGGCGGGCAGCCGTCGATCACGCAGCCGATCGCCGGCCCGTGCGATTCGCCGAAATTCGTGACCGCGAAGAGAGTGCCGAAGGTGTTGCCGCTCATGCCTGAAACTTTCCCGAACCGCTTCCACCCTGCCCGGGGGCGGGCTGGGGCGGGGTCGAGCGCGGATTATCCCAGAGCGTGCGCGAACGTCAGAGCTGCGCGCCCGGCTGCTCTTCGCCGCCCGGCCAGTCGCGGATGTAGGCCTTGAGCATGCGATTTTCGAAATTCTGGCTGTCCACCACGGCCTTGGCGACGTCGTAGAAACTGATCACGCCCATCAGCACCCGGTCTTCGAGTACCGGCATGTAGCGCGCGTGGCTGTCAAGCATCATGTGGCGCACATCGTCCAGTTCCGTCTCGGGGGTGCACGCGAGCGGATGATCGTCCATCGCCTTGCGCACCACCACGTTGCCGACCGATCCGCCGTTCTTCACGATGCAGGCGATCACCTCGCGGAACGTGAGCATTCCCGCCAGTGCGCCATGTTCCATCACCACCAGCGAGCCGATGTCCTTTTCCGCCATGACGCCGATTGCCTGCGCCAGGGGTTCGTCGGGCGTGACCGTGTAGAGGGTCCGGTTGCCCTTGACGCGCAGGATGTCGCTCACTTTCATCGTCGTCTCCTCGGTGGCACCGGTAAGGTGCCGGTCAGGTGAATATAGCCCACAATCGGGGGCAGTTCCATAGCGCTACATTCGAGGAGAAACTGCAATGCCCGGTTACTCGGACCCCGGTTTCGACACCCTGGCCCTGCACGCCGGGGCGGCACCCGACCCAGCCACCGGGGCCCGGGCGGTGCCGATCCACCTCACCACCTCGTTCGTGTTCGAATCGGCCGACCACGCCGCGGCGCTGTTCAACCTCGAGCGCTCCGGCCACGTCTACTCGCGCATCAGCAACCCCACCACCGCGGTGCTGGAGCAGCGCGTCGCCGCGCTGGAAGGCGGCATCGGCGCCATTGCGACAGCGAGCGGCCAGGCCGCGCTGCACCTGAGCATCGCCACGCTCATGGGCGCGGGCTCGCACATCGTGGCGAGCACCGCGCTGTACGGCGGCTCGCAGAACCTGCTGCACTACACGCTGCGCCGCTTCGGCATCGCCACCACGTTCGTGAAACCGGGCGACATCGACGGCTGGCGCGCGGCGATCCGCCCCGAAACGCGGCTCCTGTTCGGGGAAACCGTGGGCAATCCAGGGCTCGAGGTGCTCGATGTCCCGCTGGTGGCCTCGATCGCCCACGACGCCGGCGTGCCCCTGCTCGTCGATTCCACTCTTACGTCGCCTTACCTCATGCAGCCGCTGGCGCTCGGGGCGGACATCGTCTATCACTCGGCCACCAAATTCCTCTCGGGCCACGGAACGGTGATCGGGGGCGTGGTGGTCGACGGCGGCAGTTTCGACTGGGAGCGCTCCGGCAAATTCGCCGAACTCACCAAGCCTTACGACGGCTTCCACGACATGGTGTTCAGCGAAGAGTCCACGGTGGGCGCGTTCATGCTGCGCGCGCGGCGCGAAGGGCTGCGGGACTTCGGCGCGTGCATGAGCCCCCATACCGCATGGCTGATCCTGCAAGGCATCGAGACGCTGCCCCTGCGCATGGAACGGCACATGGGCAACACGCGCAAGGTGGTCGAATTCCTCGCGGCTCATCCGTTTGTCGAGCACGTCGGTCATCCCATGCTGGAATCGCACCCCAGCCATGCGCTCGCGCAAAAATTGCTGCCCAAGGGCGCGGGCTCGGTGTTCAGCTTCGACCTGAAAGGCAACCGCGAACAGGGCAAGAAATTCATCGAGGCGCTGAGGGTGTTCAGCCATCTGGCGAACGTCGGCGATTGCCGCTCGCTGGTGATCCATCCGGCCAGCACCACGCATTTCCGGATGACCGACGAAGCGCTGGCCGCCGGCGGCATCACGCAGGGGACGATCCGGCTGTCCATCGGACTCGAGGACCCGGCCGACCTGATCGACGACCTGAAGCGGGCGCTGAAAGCTGCCGAGAAGGCATAGGACTTGTCATTGCGGGGACGAAGGGAATGCGCATGGATCTCACAGTCAACAAACATCGCACCTACTGCTACACGGGCGGCAGGCCATTCGACGCCGCGAAGCCCACGGTGGTCTTCATCCATGGCGTGCTGGGCGACCACAGCGTCTGGATCCTGCAATCGCGATATCTGGCCCATCACGGATTCAACGTGCTCGCCCTCGACCTGCCAGGCCATTGCCGCAGCGAAGGCGAGGCGCCGTCGACCGTCGAAGAAGCAGCCCAATTCGTCGCGGCCCTGCTCGATGCAGCCGGCGTCGCGAAAGCGGCGCTGGTCGGCCACAGCTGGGGATCGCTGATCGCGCTGGAGGCCGCGGCCCGTTTGAAGGAGCGCGTCACGCACCTGGTGCTGGTCGGCACGGCTTACCCGATGAAAGTGTCGCCCGCCCTGCTGGATGCGTCGCTCAGCCAGCCGATGAAGGCGCTCGAGATGATCAACATCTTCATGCGCAGCACGCTGGCCCCGCCCCCTTCGTCGCTCGGGCCGGGCACCTGGGTGTACGGCGCGAGCATGGCGCTCGGCCGCCGCGTGCTGGCGAGCAATCCACGGGTCAACGTTTTCCATCGCGGCTTCAAGGCGTGCGACAGCTACGCCAATGGCGAGAAGGCCATCGCGGCGATCACCTGCCCGGTGCTGTTCCTGCTCGGCGCGCAGGACCAGATGACGCAGCCGAAGGCTGCGCAGCCACTGATCGGCGCCGCATGCGAAGCCGGCAAATCCGTCCAGGTCGTGCAGCTGCCGGTCGGCCATCACCAGATGACCGAAGCACCCGATGCGACGCTGTTCGCGATCCGCGACTTCCTCGGCAAATGAGTGCCGCTCCCGCGATCACGCCGCCGATGACCGCGGCGCGGGCGCAGGAAGTCGCGGCCGGCTTCGACCTGCGGGCACTGCCGCCCGACTTCTACGCGAATCCGTATCCGGTCTATGCCCTCCTGCGCGAGACCGAGCCGGTCCGCGAGATGCCCGACGGCTCGTACTTCCTCACGCGCTACGCGGACCTCGTGGAGGTGTACCGCGACGCGCAGACCTTCAGCTCCGACAAGAAAGTGGAGTTCACACCCAAGTACGGCGCGGGTTCGCCCTTGCTCGAGCACCACACGACCAGCCTCGTCTTCAACGACCCGCCGCTGCACACGCGGGTGCGCAAGCTGATCATGGGCGCCCTTACCCGCAGGGCCATCGCGGAAATGGAGCCGGGGCTGGTCACGCTCGTCGAGAGCCTGTTGCACCGGATCGAAGCCAACGGCGGCGGCGACCTGATCGAGGATTTCGCTTCGGCCATTCCCGTGGAAATCATCGGCAACCTGCTCGGGGTGCCGCATGCCGACCGGGGGCCGCTGCGAGGCTGGTCGCTCGCGATCCTCGGCGCGCTGGAGCCGAAGCTCACGCGCGAGCAGGAAGAACTCGGGAACCGCAGCGTGACGGAGTTCACCGCCTACCTCAAGACACTGGTGGCGCAGCGGCGCAGGAACCCGTGCGACCCGGAGCATGACGTGCTCACGCGGCTGATCCAGGGCGAAGCGGCGCACGAGCGACTGAGCGAAGCCGAGTTGCTGCAGAACTGCGTGTTCATCCTGAACGCCGGCCACGAAACCACGACGAACCTGATCGGCAACGCGCTGGTCGCATTGCAGGAATGGCCGGACCAGAAGGCGGCCTTGCTCGCCCGCATGGCGCGCCTGCGCAGCGAGCCCGCCGCGCTCGAAGCCGCCCTCACCGTCGCGGTGGACGAATTCCTCCGGTTCGAGTCGTCCAACCAGTTGGGCAACCGGCGGGCGGTGCGCAATTGCGAGGTCGGCGGCTCGCGATTGGAAGAAGGCGCGCTGGTGACTCTTGGCATCGGCGCGGCCAACCGCGACCCGGCCCAGTTCACGCGTCCCGACGTGCTGGATCTCACACGCGAGAACAACCGGCATCTCGCGTTCGGCTTCGGCATCCACCAGTGCGCGGGCCTGAGCCTGGCGCGGCTGGAAGGCCGGATCGCGATCGGCCGGTTCCTGCGGCGGTTTCCCGATTACCGCCTCACGGCGTCCCCCACGCGCGGCGGACGGGCCCGTTTTCGCGGTTTCCTGCGGGCCCCGTTCACGGCGGCGTGAAGCAGCCTAGATCACGTCCTTGAGATAGACCGACGACAGCCGGCCGCTTTTCCACAGTTTCGCGGTCGCCTCCGAATGCGGCAGCAGCAAGTGCCGCATCAACGGCTCCAGCGCGGTCGCCTGGATATCGGCGAGCAGGATGTAGCGCGTGCCCTCCTCGTCCTCGACCTCGTTGACGCGGCCGATCCAGTCCAGCGTCACGAGCGCCTCGAGCACGGGTTCGAGCTGCAATGCATCGAGTTCCAGCACCGAGCACAGTTGCGGCACGCTCAGGCCGCGCCGGGCCGACGTGCGGGCGCGTTGCAATTCGCGCAACACCTCCAGCGCCAGTTGGAACTGCCAGCCGTGCCCACCCGCCCTGCGCCGCGTCCCGGCGACCAGGCTGGGCAGGTACGCCGCGATCACGGCGCCGAGCAGCACGATCACCCACGCCACGTAGATCCACACCAGCAGGATCGGGAGGGTCGCGAACGCGCCATAGACCAGCGAATAGGTCGGCACGATGCCGATGTAGAGGGCCAATAGCTTCCGCGCGAGTTCGATGCCGACAGCCGCGAACAGTCCGCCGGCCCACGCGTGGCCCCGTCGCACGGGCGTGTTGGGCACGTAGCGGTACAAGGCCGCAAGGCCGCCTGCGAGCAGGAAGAACTCGACGACGTTCAGCAGGAACTGCACCAGCCCCGGAACGGCCGCCACCAGCCCGCGCGATGCCGACACGACATAGGATGTGATGCTCAGGCTCGCGCCCAGCAGCAACGGCCCGAGCGTCATGACCGCCCAGTAGATGAGCACCCGCTGCGCCAGCCGGCGTGGCCGTCTGACCCGCCAGATGCTGTTGAGGGTGCGGTCGATGGTCAGCACCAGCGCCAGCGCGGTGACGAAAAGCGCACCGAGACCGAAGGCGCCGAGCCGGCTCGCTTTGCCCGCGAATTGGGTCAGGTAGCCCAGCACTTGCCTGGCGATCGCGTCCGGGATCAGGCTTTGCACCAGCCAGGCCTGCAACGCGCCCTGCAACTTGCCGAACATCGGAAACGCGGTGAAGACGGCGAGCGCCACCGTGAAGAACGGCACGAGTGCCATCGTGGTCGTGAAGGTCAGGCTGCTGGCCGTCAGGCCGAGCCGGTCTTCGCGGAACCGTTCACCCAGCGTGAGCGCGGTGGACTTCCACGGAAAACGGGCGAGATTGGCGAGCAGCGCGGGCAAGTCCATCGCCGCTATGATGCCATCGCCCATGCACACGTCCGATTCCACCCGGCCCGCCGATCCCGGCGCCATCGTCAGAATGAGCCGCTGGCTGGCTGCGGGCAGCCTGCTCGCGCTGATCGCGCTGGGACTGGCCTGGGAGCTGTGGCTCGCGCCGCTGCGACCGGGCGGATCGTGGCTGGTCCTCAAGGTATTGCCACTGTGCATTCCCCTGGCGGGGCTCCTGCGCAACCGCATGTACACGTACCGCTGGGTGAGCCTGATGGTGTGGCTGTATTTCATAGAAGGCGTGGTGCGCGCATACAGCGACCGGGGCCTCGGCGCCCGGCTGGCGCTGATCGAGATCGCGCTGTGCCTGACGCTGTTCGCGGCTTGCGTGCTGCATGTGAGAGTGCGCCTCGGAAAGGCTGGAGCATGAATGCATTGCTGGAAACCCTGGCCCGCATCGTTGGCGATGGCAACGTGCTGTCGCAAGGCGACCTCGGCGCCTGGGAGCAGGACTGGCGCAAGCGCACGCGCGGCAAGGCGCTGGCGGTGGTGCGCCCGGCATCCACGTCGGAGGTTGCCCAGGTGGTGAAGGTGTGCGCCGGGGCCGGGACCTCGATCGTCGCGCAAGGCGGCAACACGGGGCTGGTCGGCGGGTCGGTGCCGGATGCGACGGGGCAGCAGGTGGTCTTGAGCTTGCAGCGGCTGAATGCGGTGCGCGGGATCGACACCGCCAACCTGGCCATCACGGCCGAAGCCGGCTGCGTGCTGCAGAACGTGCAGCACGCAGCCGAAGCGGCCGATCTGCTGTTTCCGCTCAGCCTCGCGGCCGAGGGCAGCTGCACCATCGGCGGCAATCTCGCGACCAACGCGGGCGGCACGCAGGTACTGCGATACGGCAATTCGCGCGAGCTGTGCCTGGGGCTGGAAGTGGTGACTGCGCAAGGCGAGGTCTGGAACGGCCTGTCGGGCCTGCGCAAGGACAACACCGGCTACGACCTGCGCGACCTGTTCATCGGCAGCGAAGGCACGCTGGGCATCATCACCGCCGCGACGATGAAGCTCTACCCCCGGCCGGCTGCGACGCTGACGGCCTGGGCCGCGGTGCCCTCGATGGAAGATGCGGTGCGACTGCTCGGCCTCGCGCACAAATCACTCGGCGCGAGCCTCACCGGGTTCGAGGTGATGGGCCGGTTCGCGCTCGAACTCACCGCAAAGCACTTCCGGCAGATGCGCGTGCCGCTGTACGAGCAGGTGCCATTCTGCGTGCTGCTGGAGAACTCGGACCATGAATCGGAGCCGCATGCACGCGGCCGGTTCGAGCGGCTGCTGGAAACCGCGCTGGAGCAAGCGTGCGTCACGGACGCCGTGGTGGCCGAGAGCCTCACGCAGGCGCACCAGCTGTGGCACATCCGCGAATGCATTCCGCTCGCGCAGGCCGAGGAAGGCCTCAACATCAAGCACGACATCTCGCTGCCGGTGTCGTCCATTCCCGAGTTCTGCCGCGGCACGGACGCCCTGCTCGCGCGCGAAATCCCCGGCGTGAGGATCGTGAACTTCGGGCACCTCGGCGACGGCAACCTGCACTACAACGTGCAAGCCCCGACGGGCGGCGACTCGGCCGCGTTCCTGGCGGACAACGAAGAACGGGTGAACACGCTGGTCTACGATTCCGTGAGCCGTTTCGGCGGCTCGATCTCGGCCGAACATGGCGTCGGCAGCCTCAAGGTAGCCAAGCTGGAACAGCACAAGTCGCCGGTGGCGCTAGCCCTGATGCGCTCGATCAAGCGGGCGCTGGATCCCGCCAACTTGATGAACCCGGGGCGCGTCCTGCGCGCTTAAAGCGCCCTGCACGTGAGCATAATTCGCACATGACCGAAACCAGCCGCCCCGTCCGCACGCAGTACGAGGACTTCATGCGCCACGTGTACCGGCACGGCACGCCGAAGACCGACCGCACGGGCACCGGCACGCGCAGCGTCTTCGCCTACCAGATGCGGTTCGACCTGGCCGAAGGTTTTCCGCTGGTGACCACGAAGAAGGTCCACCTCAAGTCCATCATTTACGAGCTCTTGTGGTTTCTCCAGGGCTCGGGCAACAACAACTGGCTGAAGGAACGCGGCGTCACGATCTGGGACGAATGGGCCCGGCCGGACGGCGACCTCGGCCCGGTCTATGGCGTGCAGTGGCGCAGCTGGCCCACTCCGGACGGCGGCCACATCGACCAGATCGCGGAAGCCGTCCGCACGATCAGGACCAACCCGGACTCGCGCCGCATCATCGTCAGCGCCTGGAACGTGGCGGACATCCCGAAGATGGCGCTGGCGCCCTGCCACGCCTTCTTCCAGTTCTACGTCGCGGATGGCAAGTTGTCCTGCCAGCTCTATCAGCGCAGCGCCGACATCTTCCTGGGCGTGCCGTTCAACATCGCCAGCTACGCGCTCCTCACGCACATGCTGGCGCAGCAGTGCGACCTGGGCGTGGGCGACTTCATCTGGACCGGCGGCGATTGCCACATCTACAGCAACCACCACCAGCAGGTCGAGCTGCAGTTGAGCCGCGCACCGCACCCGTATCCGGTGTTGAACATCAAGCGCCGGCCGGCTTCGATCTTCGAATACGAGTACGAGGATTTCGAAGTGCAGGATTACCAATGTCACCCCGCCATCAAGGCGCCTGTCGCGGTTTGAATCTGCCATGCAGCTGGGCTTGATCTATGCGCGGGCGCGCAACGGCGTGATCGGCAAGGCCGGCGGACTGCCGTGGCGCCTGCCGGAGGACATGGCGCATTTCAAGCAGGTGACCCTGGGTTACCCCGTGATCATGGGCCGCAAGACCTGGGATTCGCTGCCCCCCCGGTTCCGCCCCTTGCCGGGCCGCACCAATATCGTTGTCACCCGCCAACCGGACTGGCACGCGCCGGGCGCCACCCGCGCCGCCTCCCTGCCCGAGGCGATTGCGCTGTGCGCGGGCGAGCCGCAAGCCTGGGTGATCGGCGGGGCGGAAATCTATGCCGAGGCACTCCCGCTCGCGCATACCGCCGAGATTACCGAGATCGATGCGGACTTCGAAGGCGATGCCTTCGCGCCCCCGATGGGGCCGCAGTGGCGCGAGGTGGCGCGGCGCCGCGGCAGCTCGGCCGACGGGCTCGAATACAGTTTCGTCAGCTACCGGAACGCCCAGGCCGCCGGTCAGCCGCAAGCAGGCTGAGCGCCAGGCCGCGGCATCCGGTCCAGGATGCAGCGCTCGCGCACGGCGCGGTCGGCGCGGGCAATTTCATCGGGCAGCTTCTCCAGGCAGGCGATGAATTCGTGGTCGTTCATTGCCGTCGGATGGAATGCCTTCACGCAAAAGCCGATCAGGTCCAGCCCGGCCAGTTCGGTCAACAGCCCGAGGAAAGATTCAGGGGTCACCACCGTGCAGTGGGTATCGATGTACTCGCCCGCCTGGATGGCATCGAAATGTTTGCGCACGCCGGCCTCGCCCAGCTCCTTCAAGAGCATCGGACGGGTACGCGGCACGCGCGCCGCAAGCGTCGAATCCGCCCAGAGGCTCGCAGCGGAGCAGTGCCCGGGAACGTCCACGTTGTGCACGAAATGGTCCAGCACCTGCCGGATCGAAGGGCGGCGGTACTGCATCAGGTAAGCCTCCAGCAGTTCGGCGATGGTCGTCGGTTTTCGCTGGCAATCGAAGGTGTAGCGCATGTCGGGCACCGCCAGCGACAGCACGCCTGCGGGACGGAGCACCTGCGCGACGGAACGGAGCCAGCCGACCAGGTCCGGCACATGCTCGATCACGTGCGAGGCGACCACATAATCGAATCTCCTGGCGCCGACCACATCCACCAGGGGCCCGCCGGTCCATACGTAACGGACGGGAACGATCCGTTCGGTGTCCACATTCGGGTCGGTAGCGTACTTCTGGCGCAATCCGGCACGATCCAGATGATCGACATAGCTGATCCCGGCGCACTCCGGCGGCACCACCGGGTTGCAGAGCGCGCCGATTTCAAGGCCCTGCTGGTGCTCGATGTCGATATGCTCAAGCAGCAGTTCAATGCGGCGCATGCCAATGATTGTAGGATGTGCGCCTTTACTCATCTGAACACACACCGAGGAGCTCGAGATGTCAGGAGCAGGATTCCACGTGCATGGCCCGCACGACCATGAACTGGAGCACGCGACCCAGCATGCCGCGGGGCACGCTGGCGCGGCCGGCGGCATGGTCAACCAGATCGCCGTGTTCACCGCGGTGATCGCCACCGTCGGCGCCATCTTCGCGTACATGGGCGGCGCGACCCAAGCCGATGCCGGCCTGTACAAGAACAACGCGGCCATCAAGAAGACCGAAGCTTCGAATCAGTGGAACTACTTCCAGGCCAAGAGCACGAAACAGTCGCTGGCCGAAGTCTCGCGCGACCTTTCCCCGCCCGAGCGGCAGGCCGCGTACCAGGCCAAGCTGGACCGCTACGAAAAGGAAAAGAAAGAGATCGAGGCAGAGGCGCGCAAGCTCGAAGCGCAGGCGACGCAGTGGGACCGGCGCAGCGACGAGCAGATGCACCAGCACCACCGCTGGGCGCAAGCCACCACGGCGCTGCAGGTGTCCATCGCCCTCGCCGCCATCGCGCTGCTGACGAAGAAGAAGTGGCTGGAATGGGGCATGTTCGGCGTCGCCGCGATCGGGACCGCCATCGGCGTGCTCGCGATGCTGCACATCTGACGCGAGACCGGTGACCGAAGCCATGAAGATCACGACCTGGAACGTCAACTCGCTCACGGCGCGGCTGCAGCACGTGCTCGACTGGACGGCGGCAAACCCAGTCGATGTGCTCTGCCTGCAGGAACTCAAGCTCACGGACGACAAGTTTCCGCTCGAGGCGTTGCGCTCGGCCGGCTACGAGCACTGCGCCGTGTTCGGCCAGAAAACGTATAACGGCGTCGCGCTCATGAGCCGCCACCCCGTACGCGACGTGGTGAAAAACATCGACGGGTTCGCCGACGAGCATTCGCGGGTGATCGCCGGCACGCTGGACACCCCGCAAGGCGAGCTGCGGGTGGTCAACGCGTACTTTGTCAACGGGCAGGCGCCTGGCACGCCGAAGTTCGAGTACAAGATGAGCTGGCTGCGCGGCCTGCGCGACTACGTGCGCGAGGAGCTGGCGCGCCATCCGCGCCTGATGCTGCTCGGTGACTTCAACATCGCGCCGGAGGACCGGGACTCCTGGGACCCGGACGGTCTGCGCGAAACCATCCACCACACCACCGAGGAGCGCGACCACTTCCGCAGGCTCGTGGAGCTGGGCCTGTGCGACGGGTTCCGGCTGTTCGAGCAGCCGGAGAAAAGCTTCAGCTGGTGGGACTACCGGATGCTGGGTTACCAGAAGAACCGCGGCCTGCGCATCGACCACATCCTGGTGAGCGACCAGCTCAAGCCGCAGGTGAAGGGCTGTGCCATCGACCGGACCTCGCGCAAGTGGAAGCAGCCGAGCGACCATGCTCCGGTGACGGTGGAAATCGGGTGATCGAGCGCCTCAGGAATTGCATCGGCGGATGTAGCGCGAGCATTGCGCGGGTTGCAGCCCGTCCGCAAAGTTGCGTGTATGGTTTCCGGCGTGAGGCAACCAGGTCCGAACGATGAGCCAAAGTCCACCTCCCGATTGGGACCCGCGATCCAGAACCGTACTCGATGACCAGATCGGGGCCTATGACGACATGCGGCACAAATGTCCCGTGGCGTACAGCGACTATCTGCACTGGTCGTTGTTCCGCCATGGCGACGTGCTGCGCGCGGTGCTGGACCCGGCAACTTTCAGCAACGCGGTCTCGTCCGCGCATCCCTCCGTGCCGAACGGCATGGACCCGCCGGCGCATACGGCGTATCGGCGGCTGATCGAACCTTATTTCGGGCCGTCGCAACTCGCCGCTTACGAGCCGGCGTGTCGCCGCATCGCCCACGACCTGGCGCAAGGCCTGCCGGCGGCCGGCGAGGTGGAATGGATGGGGCAATTCGCGCAGGATTGCGCGCTGCGGATGTTGTCGGCTTTCATGGGATGGCCGGCCGACTTGCACGAACCGCTTCGTGAATGGACGCGCAAGAATCAGCTGGCCACATTGGCGGGCGACCGGCAGGCGATGGCGGCCATTGCGTTCGAGTTCGACGGCTACATCCGGGCCCAGCTCGAGGCGCGCCGGTCGGCCTCGCCGGACGAGGCGGATGTCACTTCGCGGCTATTGCGCGAAACGGTCGAGGGCCGGCCGCTCGCGGACGAGGAAATCGTCAGCATTGTGCGCAACTGGACCGTCGGCGAGCTTTCCACGATGTCTTCGAGCATGGGCATCCTGGCCCATTTCCTGTCGACGCATCGGGAACTGCAGCAACAGCTGCGGGAGCAGCCCGCCCTGTCGACTGCCGCGACCGACGAGATCCTGCGCCTCGACGCGCCGCTGATTGCCAACCGGCGCATCCTGCGCAAAGACGTGGAGATCGGCGGCCGGCCGCTCGAGGCAGGCGAGCGTGTCACCCTCGTGTGGGCCTCGGCGAATCGCGACGAATCGGTGTTCGAGGATGAGCACGAATTCCGCCTCGATCGCGACCCGGACCTGAACCTCCTGTACGGCGCGGGCATCCACGTCTGCCCCGGCGCGCCGCTGGCCCGCATGCAACTGACGATCGTCATGCAGGCCTTATTGGAGCGCACGCGGCGCATTGCCCCGGTCGAGGGGAAAACGCCCGTGAAGGCGTCGTATCCCGCCAGCGGTTACTCGTGGTTGCCTCTGTGGATAGAGCGCGCCTGAAGCGGCCCTTCCTCCGCCATCACTCCAAGCCCAATTCCTGGATTTTCCGGGTGATCGTGTTGCGCCCGATGCCGAGCTTTTGCGCCGCCTCGATGCGGCGGCCGCGCGTGTTGGCCAGAGCGGTGAGGATCAGTTTCGACTCGAACCGGCGGGTGAGTTCGTCCCACACGTCGTGCCGTCCGCTGGCCAGCAGTTCAAGCGCTTCCGCTGCCAGCGCGGACTCCCAGTCGTGGCCGTTCGTGGCGCGCGCGGCGGTCGCTGTTCCTGTGGACAGGGGCAGCAGCGCCGCCGGCGCTTCCGGGGCCCGAGCCTCGCCGGCCGGCGATCGCGACGATTCGGCCGCGGAGCCCGCGACTTCGATGCCGCTCACCTCGCCCGGCACCGATCCCACTTCCGGCGGCAGGTCTTTCGGTTCGATCACCTGGGCGGGCGCCATCACGGTCAGCCAATGGCAGATGTTCTCCAATTGGCGGACGTTGCCGGGGAACGCGAAGCTCGCCAGCCGCACGAGTGCTGCATCCGAGATTCGCTTGGGCTCGACGCCGAGCTGGCTGGCGCTTTGCTGCAGGAAATGGCGCGCGAGCGCCGGGATGTCTTCGCGCCTTTCGCGCAGCGCCGGCAATCGCAGCCGGATCACGTTGAGGCGGTGGAACAGGTCTTCGCGGAACGCGCCTTCCTTGACACGTTGCTCCAGGTCCTGGTGCGTCGCCGCGATGACGCGCACGTTCGCCTTGACCGCGCTGTGGCCGCCCACGCGGTAGAAGTGTCCGTCGGACAGCACGCGCAACAGGCGCGTCTGCAGGTCGAACGGCATGTCGCCGATCTCGTCGAGGAACAAGGTCCCATCGTCGGCCTGCTCGAAGCGGCCCCGCCGCATCGTCTGGGCGCCGGTGAAAGCTCCCCGCTCGTGTCCGAACAATTCGCTTTCCAGCAGGTCCTTGGGGATTGCCGCGGTGTTGATCGCGACGAACGGGCCATTGGCGCGTGGCGAGTGCTTGTGCAGGGCGCGCGCGACGAGTTCCTTGCCGGTGCCCGACTCGCCGGTGATCATCACCGTGACGTTGCTCTGCGACAGCCGGCCGATTGCGCGGAACACGTCCTGCATCGCCGGCGCCTGGCCCAGCATTTCCGGCGCGGCGGCCATCCGTTCCTCGGCCACCTCTTCGCGCTGGCTTTCCTCCACCGCGCGTCGGATCAACTCGATCGCCTTGGGCACGTCGAAAGGCTTGGGCAGGTATTCGAATGCACCGCCCTGGAACGCCGAGACCGCGCTATCGAGGTCGGAGAACGCCGTCATCACGATCACCGGCAGCCCGGGCAACTTCTCCTTCACCTTGCTGAGCAGGTCCAGGCCCGACGCGCCAGGCATGCGGATGTCGCTCACCAGGACCTGCGGGCCGTTCTCCTCGCTGCCGGACTCCAGGGCCTGCAGGACCTCGCGCGCATTGGTGAAGCTGCGCGTGGGCAGCTCTTCGCGCAGCAGCGCTTTTTCCAGCACGAACCGGATGGATTGGTCATCGTCAACGATCCAGATCGGCTTCATGTCACCTCGGGTCGGCTCGTTCGGTTTAGGGCAACGGAATCAACAGCTTGAAGTCCGTCCTCCCGGGCACGCTGTCGCACTCGATCAGCCCATGATGCTGCTGAACGAAGGTTTGCGCCAGCGTCAGCCCCAGGCCTGAGCCGCCCTCCCTGCCCGATACGAGCGGGAAAAAGATGCGGTCCTTGATCGAGTCCGGCACGCCGGGCCCGTTATCGATGACATGCAATTCCAGTGCCAGTCGATAGCGCTGTTTGCCGAAGGTCACCTGCCGGGCGACCCGGGTGCGGAAAACCAGCTGTGCATCGCCTGTGGCAATCCGTTCCGCCAGGGCTTCGCATGCGTTGTGCGCGATGTTCAGGACAGCCTGGATGAGCTGCTCGCGATCGCCGCGAAACTCGGGAAGCGAGGTGTCGTATTCGCGCACGACAGTCAGCCCTTTCGGGAACTCGGCCAGGATCAGCGAACGCACCCGCTCGCACACCTCGTGGATGTTGACGTCACCCACCACATGCGGCCGGCGGTGCGGTGCGAGCAGCCGGTCCACCAGCGTCTGCAGCCGGTCCGCCTCGTGGATGATGACGCGCGTGTACTCCTTCAGGTCGCGCGAATCGACTTCCATCTCGAGCAGCTGCGCGGCGCCGCGGATGCCGCCGAGCGGATTCTTGATCTCGTGGGCGAGGTTCCGGATCAGTTCCTTGTTCGCCAGTGCCTGGTCGATCAGGCGCTCCTCGCGGTCCTGCCGGGTCTGCGCTTCCTGGGGCAGCAGTTCCACGACGAACTCGCCGGGCTGGTCCGTCTGCGCGACCACCACATGCACCGGCAGCGGCTCGCCGCCCTGGCGCAACAGCCAGGCGTCGTAACGCAAAGCGGCGAATTCGTTGTCGGCCGCACCTTCCAGCGCATTGAGCAGCACCTGCGGCTCCTTGAACAATGCGGGGAAGCTCGAACCCTCGATGGTGCGCCGCGAGCTGCCCAGGGCGTCTTCGAGCGCGGAGTTGGCGAACAGAACCGAACCATCGGCGCCGACCACCGCCACCAGCGTGGCCAGCAGGTCCAGCGACTGGAAGCGTTTGGTGATGGCTGCCGGTGGGGTCAAGCCCTCATTTTGACGTAACGCGCCCCAGCTCGCGCTTGATGCCGGCGATGTCGTTGTCGGTGCGGGCAATGCCTGCCTTCAGCTCGGCGACGCGGTCCAGGTACTTCTGGTGATTGCGATGCTCGGGGCCGAGCATCTCGGGCTCGCCGTTGTTGTATTCCTTGAGCAGTTCCGCCCGGCGGGCCTCCGCCTTCTTCAGCTCCGCTTCAAGGATGCCCCGCGCGGCCACGTCGCGCTCGCGCTGATCGTCCGGACCCACGCGCTGACCGGGGCTGGCCGCCGTCTGGGGCGCCGTGGCGACGCGTACCGGCGCGGAATTGACGCGAGTTCCCTCGACAACGGTAATGTTGCCGCCTTCCATGAGTTTGCAGCCCTTGGCCTGAGCCTCAGCGGCGTTATTGGTGTACGTGTTGCCGCAGCGATAGATGCGGGACTGCGCGTGGGAATTGGCTGCCAATGCGGCGATCGCCAGCGGGATCAGGAAAGCGTACTTCATCGGTTGCTCCTCGCACGGGAAGTGCACAGGACGGCCTTGCAGTATCGCGCAACTCTTCAGAAAAACCAACTAAGCCCTTGATTCCAAACAAGAAAGGACGGCCAAAGCCGTCCTTTTCAAACCACACGCTGTAGATTTAAACAGACCAAGACACGTGTCCCCTCAAGGACGTGTGTCCCCCACGTCCGTTACAACGAATAGTACATGTCGAACTCGATCGGGTGCGTCGTCATGCGAAAGCGCGTGACTTCCTGCATCTTCAGCTCGATGTACGCATCGATCATGCTGTCGGTGAACACGCCCCCCTTGGTCAGGAAGCTGCGGCCTTTGTCCAGGTAGTCCAGCGCCTGATCCAGGCTGTGGCACACGGTCGGGATCTTCGCGTCCTCTTCCGGCGGAAGGTGGTACAGGTCCTTGGTGGCGGCCTCGCCCGGGTGGATCTTGTT
>JAGRPN010000356.1 GCA_019449555.1 Ramlibacter sp. | reverse complement strand
GGCATCGCATCCAGCGCGGGCGTCACGACCGGCATCGACCTGGCACTGCACCTCGTCTCGCAGGAGTGCGGTGCGCCACTGGCTTCCAAAGCCGCGCAGACGATGGTGGTCGCGCTGCGCCGCGGGCCCCAGGATCCCGAGCTGTCGCCTTTCCTCGCTTACCGCAATCACATGCACCCGGTGCTGCACCGGGTGCAGGACGCGATCAGCGCGGAGCCCCAACGCCAATGGACAGTGCCCCGGATGGCGGCAGCGGGTCACGCTTCGCCGCGGCACCTGACGCGCCTGTTCCTGGCGCATGCGGGCGTCGCGCCGCTCGAATACCTGCGCCGCATCCGGCTGGCCGTGGCGCAGGCCGCACTGGAATCCGGCCGCAACGTCACCCAGGCAGCGGAGCTGGCGGGCTTCAGTTCGGACACCCAGTTGCGGCGCGCGTGGCGCCGGTTCGGCCAGGGCGGCAGCCCCTCGGGCGCCGGGTTGCTGCAAAACCACTAGCGAACCGGCCGCGTCGATCCGCGCGAGGTCGAACCCTGCAGCCCGCCGGGGGTGTCCAGCACCTGAAGCGCTGAAGTGCGACGCGGCCCGGCCGCCTTTGCTGCTCAGCTCCTGGCGCGCCGCAATTGCGCTACCCGGTCGGCCACCGCGTCGATGTCCAGCGCGTCCTGCGCGTGCACCAGATAGGTCTCCAGGTCGATGACGGCCAGGCCCGAATGTCCCTGCTCGGCGTGCGCCAGCCCGCGGTCGCGGTATTCGGCCCAGGCATCGGGCAGCAGGATCACCAGCCGGTCTTGCACCGCGATCAGGCGCTGCCAGTCTTCCTGGGCGCGATGGATTTCCTTCAGGTTGCGCAGCATGCGGGCGATGATGTCGCGCGCCGGCGCCGCCTGCAGGTACAGGCCCAGCGGGACCTCGAACTCATCCACCAACCCACTGCTGCGCTTGTAGGGCTCGAGCCGCTCCGCCAGTTCCTCGCGCGAGAGCGACTGCCCCGTGAACGGATCGATCACGACCTGTCCCTTGGGCAGATTGACCTTGACCATGAAGTGGCCGGGAAAGCACACGCCTCGCGCGTGCAGGCCCAGCCCCTGCGCCAGCTCGATCCACAGGACGGCCAGCGAGATCTGGATGCCGCGTCGCGTGCGCAGCACGACGTTCAGGTAGCTGTTGTCGGGGTCGCAGTAATCGTTCACGTTCCCGCCGAAGCTCAGGTCGCGGAAGAAGAACTGGTTGAGCGCACGCAATCGTTGCAGCGGGGCCGCGTCGGCGGGCAGGCGACGCTTCAGGCGCGACAGCAGCTGGTCCACGTCGCCGAGCACCTGCTGCACGTCGAGGTCGGGATATTCGTCCTGGGCGAGACTGGCCGCGGCCTCGAGCAGCGGAAAATGATCGTCGCTCTGCACCAGCGAGCTGAAGTACTCGAGTGGCGTCGGAGCGGTCAGATTCAGCAGCATGCGGTCTTTGTAATTGAGAGACCCACAGCCGTCAAGTTCCGGCTGCGGCGCAGCTCGGATTTTCAGCGCGTGACGAACTGCCTGAGCTTCAACCCGGCGGCCGAGATGGCTGCAAAGTAGATCGCAGCGGAACCGGCGAGCATCAACGCCATCAAGCCGACTCGCTGCAACGCGTGGGCGCGCATCGCGGTCCACGAGAAACTCGACGCGCCCCACATGAGGAACACGGCAAGCAGCGCGCTGCCGGCAAGCACCTGCAGTAAGAAATAACCCCAGCCGGGCGCTGGCCGATAACTGCCTCTCCTGATCAGGAAGACCAGCAAGGTGCCGGCGTTGATCAACGCCCCCAGGCCGATCGACAGCGCGAGCCCCGCATGCTTGAGGAACGGCACGAGCGCAATGTTGAGCAATTGCGTGATCACCAGCACCATGATGGCGATGCGCACCGGGGTGCGCATGTCCTGGCTGGCATAGAAGCCCGGGGCCAGCACCTTGATCGCCACCAGCCCGACCAGCCCCGCGCCGTAGCCGCCCAGCGCCAGCGCGACCTGGGACACGTCGCTGTCCTTGAACGCGCCGTAATGGAACAGGGTCGCAACCAGCGGCTTGGCGAACACGAGCAGCGCCACCGACGAAGGCACGGCCAGCAGGACCACGAGGCGCAGTCCCCAATCGAGCATCGCCGAATAGCGCTCGGGATCGTTGCCGGCCCGGGCGCTCGCGAGCTGCGGCATCAGCACCACGCCCAGGGCCACCCCCAGCAACGCCGTGGGAAATTCCATCAGCCGGTCCGCGTACCCGAGCCACGTCACGCTGCCCGGTGCGAGCCAGGAGGCGATCTGCGTGTTGATCAGGATCGAAACCTGCGCCACGCCCACGCCCAGCAACGCCGGCAGCATCGAGCGCGCGACCTGGCGCGCGCCCGGGTCAGCCCACGCGCAGCGCAGCGCCGACCAGCCCAGGCCGACGCGCGGCAACAAGCCCAGCCGGTACAGGGCGGGGATCTGCACCGCGAGCTGCAACACGCCGCCCAGCATCACGCCGCCGGCCATGGCGTAGATCGGCTCGATACCGAGCGAGGCGAACCACGGCGCACCCAGCCACGCGGCCCCGATCATCGACAGGTTGAGCAGCACCGGCGTGGAGGCAGGCACAGCGAATCGTTTCCACGTGTTCAGCACCCCGGCCGAGAGCGCCACCAGCGACATGAATCCGATGTAGGGGAACATCCAGCGCGTCATGAACACGGCGGCTTCGAAGCTGTGAGGCGCCTGCTGGAAGCCGCTGGCCAACGCCCACACCAGCACGGGCGCGGCAATCACGCCCAGCACGCACGTCAGCAAGAGTGCCCAGGCGAGCACGGTGGCCACGCTGTTGATCAGGCGGTGGGTCGCGGCGTCGCCGTCCCTTTCCTTCGAATGTGCCAGCGCCGGCACGAAGGCCTGGCTGAACGCGCCTTCCCCGAACAGGCGGCGAAACAGGTTGGGAATGCGGAATGCGACGTTGAATGCGTCGGT
>JAGRPN010000355.1 GCA_019449555.1 Ramlibacter sp. | reverse complement strand
GATGCGCGTGTTTCGATCGGCGCGCGCACACTGACCGGCCGCGCCTACGAGGGCCACGTGTTCTGGGATACCGAGATCTTCATGCTGCCGTTCTATCTGTGCACCGAACCGGAGCGTGCGCGCGGGCTGCTGCTTTACCGCCACAACACGCTCGATGGTGCGCGCCGGCGGGCCCGGGAATTGGGCTTTGCCGGTGCCTGCTTCGCGTGGGAATCGACGGTGACCGGCGACGACGTGACGCCAACGAAGGTGCTGGTGGAGGGCACGGACGAGGAAGTACCGATATTCACCGGCAGCCAGCAGATGCATGTCACGGCGGATATCGCCTATGCGGTGTGGCGCTACTGGGACGCGACGCACGACGAGGAGTTTCTCGCCGGTCCGGGGGCGGAAATCCTGTTCGAGACGGCACGCTTCTGGGCCAGCCGCGTGACACCGGGCGAGCGGCATCACCACATCCGGGGTGTCATGGGACCGGACGAATATCACCTTGCCGTGAACGACAATGCTTATACGAATTGGATGGTTCGTTTCAACCTGGAGCGGGCGGCGTGGACCGCGCACCGTTACGGGAAGCACCCGCAGGAAGCGCTTCAATGGACCACGCTGGCGAGCTCGCTTCATTGCCCGGCGCCGGGCGCCGACGGCGTGATCGAACAATTCGACGGCTTCTTCGCGCTGGCGGACCTCCCACTGCCAAAGAAAGAGCGGCTCGACGGGCCGGTCAGCCGCTTCTTCGACTGGAAGGAAATCAACCGTTTCAAGGTGCTCAAGCAGGCCGACGTGCTGATGCTGCCGCTGCTGTTCCCGGACGCGTTTTCCGACGAGGTCGTAGCGGCGAATTACCGCTACTACGAGCCCCTCACCGACCACGGCAGCAGCCTTTCGCCCGCCGTCCATGCCGCGATCGCCGCCCGCATCGGTCGAACGGACGATGCTCTTCGCTATTGGAAGCAGAGTCTCTGGCTGGATCTCTCAGACGCCATGCAAAACAGCATGCTGGGCGTCCATGCGGCGGCGATGGGCGGGACATGGCAGGCGCTGGTGTTTGGTTTTCTCGGCGTCCGTTTTACAGACGCGGGACCGCAGCCGGACCCCCGCGCCGCGGCCCGGCTGCCTCGCGGCTGGGGAGGCGTTGAGCTGGCCCTGGCCTGGCGCGGCAAGACGCATGCCGTGAAAGTGGGGAACACATGAGCCGCTTCGCTTCCATCCTGTTGCCGCTGGACGGCTCGCCCGAGGCAGCCAAGGGTGCGGATTGCGCGCTGTGGCTGGCCGATGCGATCGGCGCCACGCTGCACGTCTTGAATGCAACGGCGCATCCGCTGCCAGCAGGCGACGCCCTCGCCCACCTTCGCGCCGCCGGAGCGCAAGGTGCAGCCTGCGTGATCTTGCACCAGCCCTCCGGCAGTGCGGAAGCAGCGGTGCTCGCGGAAATCGCCGCTCATCGAATCGACCTGGTGGTCATGAGCGCCCGCGGCCAATCGGCCCACGCAAATCAAACGCTGTCACACCGGCTCGGGTCCGTTGCACGGGCAGTCATTGAACGAAGCCCGGTGCCTGTCATCCTGCTGCCGGCGCACTATCGCGAATCGCTGCCCTGGACTTCGATGTTGGCGGCGATCAGCGGCGAAGCAGTAGCCGATAAGGCGCTTGAGGCCGCTGCGCAGTTGGCTGGGGCCTTGCGGCTCAGGGTCACAGTGGTCCACGCCGATTACCGCGCACGCGCGGCGGGCGCAAGACAATTCGGCGGCTATGCCGACGCGCCTCATCACGAGGTTCGTCACCGGCTTGAAGAGTTGCTCCGACCAGCCCTGGCGGGTTGCGCGCCCGATGAAGTCGATTGCGTCGGCGATGTCCTGCTGCGCGGCGGCGAACCTGCGTCGGTTCTGCTCGACGAGGCTGCCCGCCATCGCAGCAGCCTGCTGGCGCTCGGCTGGCACGGCTCGCTTGGCCCTGGACGTGCGCTAGTGCTCAAGCAACTGCTGGACCATGCCGAATGCGCACTGCTCCTGGCACGTGGTGGCGAACACGCACGTGCCCGGCTGAAAGTGGGTAGCGAAATTGAATGACGGCTGAACGTCGGAAATACCGTCGAATTGAACCGCCTTGCCATAAGGCTTTCACGGCGCTGCATTCGATTCTTCGGCGGCTTAGTTTTGTCGCTCCCAATGCTGTTCATCGTCTCTTTGCTCCCGCGTGTTTACCCGTAACCCCCTGTCAACCTTGACAGGGGTTCCCTCCCGCTCAGGCTCTAAAAGGAACATAACGAACTCGCTTGACTCGCGAGCGTTCAAATCTTCGCCACCGATGCGAAACGGCCCCGCTCACGAGCCGCTTTGCCGGGCCCTTGCTGCAACATTGGAGGTCGATCGATCAGGTTCTGCTTTTTGTGGGTCCGAGCGCAGATAGTGCACTCACGCCCACCTGCGCCATTACGCAGTAGGCGCGCTTGCGAGTTTGATCGCCGTGCGCGCGGCGCCGACACCGACCGAGGTTGAGGAGTCTCAAGGTGAAGTCAAAGAAGAACATCAGTTCAACCGAGTCTGCCGGGGATGACGAAAAAAGCCCTTTGGCAGCGGTTTCTCTGCCAAAGGGCGGCGGCGCGATCCGTGGTATCGGCGAGAAATTCGCCGTCAATCCCGTCACGGGAACCGGCTCGCTCACCGTTCCCATCGCATCGAGCCCCGGGCGCGCCGGTTTCGGCCCGCAACTCAGCCTGTCTTATGACTCCGGCGCCGGCAATGGTCCCTATGGATTCGGCTGGAGCCTGGGTCTGCCGTCCATCACGCGAAAGACCGATAAGGGCTTGCCCCAATACCGCGATGCCGACGAGTCCGATGTCTTTATTTTGTCCGGCGCGGAAGACCTGGTCCCCGTGTTGGACAACGCAGGCAAGCGCCTTCACAAGCAACGCACCGTGCACAAGGTGGTCTACGACATCTATGTCTACCGGCCGCGCATCGAGGGGCTGTTCGCGCGTATCGAGCGCTGGGTGGCGGCGGATACCGGCCTCAGCCACTGGCGCAGCATCACCCGCGACAACGTAACCACGCTCTACGGTTTCGACGATCGAAGTCGCATCGCCGACCCGAGCGACCCTTGCAAGATCTTCTCGTACCGCATTAGCCGCACATTCGACGACAAGGGCAACCTCACTGTGTTCGACTACGTGACGGAGGATGGCATCGGCGTC
>JAGRPN010000354.1 GCA_019449555.1 Ramlibacter sp. | reverse complement strand
TTCAACGGCGACGAACTGCTCTACCTCATCGCGGCCGACCGGCTCGAGCGAGGTCATCCGGTCCCAGGTGTCGTCGGCACTCTCATGACCAACATGGCCGTCGAAGTCGCACTGAAGGCACGCGGTGTGGAGTTCGTGCGCGCCAAGGTCGGCGACCGCCACGTGCTGGAAGAACTCGAAAAGCGCGGTTGGCTCCTCGGCGGCGAAGGCTCGGGCCACCTCCTCGTGCTCGACAAGCACACCACGGGCGACGGCCTGATCAGCGCGTTGCAGGTGCTGACGGCGAGCGTGCGCACCGGCCGCAGCCTGGCGCAATTGCTCCAGAGCATCCAGCTCTTTCCGCAGATGCTGATCAACGTGCGGCTGAAGGCGGGCCGGGACTGGAAGGAAAGCCGGGCGCTCGCGCAGGAAACCAGACGTGTCCAGGCCGAATTGGGCGACGACGGCCGCGTCCTGATCCGCGCCAGTGGCACCGAGCCCGTCCTGCGCGTGATGGTCGAGGCGCGCGACGAAAAGCAGGCCCGCACCACGGCCGAACGTCTCGCCGAAGCTGCACGCGCGGCGTGACAGCGCGCCGCTCGTCGCGCTAAAGCGACAGCTTGTCCGGGGCGAGCTGGGCGGAACGCCGCGCAAGGTCTACATTGACCTCATGCGTGCGAAATTCACGCCCTCGCTTGGCCCGCCGCTGCTTGCGGCAATGGTGCTGGCCTGCCCGTCCGGCGCGTTGGCGCAGGCGTTCGCCGCAGACTACGCACTCGCGCCGCCGGGTGGCCTGCCGGTGCATCGCGGCTCCAGCTTGCAAGGCGCACGCGGGCTGCTGATCGCTCCGGCGGTTCAGGGCGATTCGCGTTTCCTGGGAGCGGGACTGTCAGTGGCCACCGGCCAGAACTGGTTTGCGAAAGTCGCTGTCGGGCGCAGCCTCGCGACGGGTCTGACCGCGGGCGCAACGCCGTCGCGGGAGGCGTTGAGCATCGCCGGGGGTTACCGCTGGATCGACGGCCAGGCGCTTTCGCTGCAGGTCACCGGTGCGCGCGGCGGCAATCGTCTCGGGCTGTCCGTCAGCTACGATTGGCCGCGCTATTTCGTGCGGATGTCGTGGGACAGCGGGTTGAACCCGACGCCGCAGGAGAAGGTCCGGTTCTCGGCCGGCATGCGGTTCTAGGCTTCAGGTCGCTGCGCGCTCGTACCAGCCTCGGCTGGCGTTGGCCATGCGCACCACGAGCAGCATCACCGGCACCTCGATCAGCACGCCGACCACGGTCGCGAGCGCGGCGCCCGATTCGAAGCCGAACAGGCTGATGGCGGCCGCCACCGCGAGCTCGAAAAAATTACTGGCGCCGATCAGCGCCGAGGGGCAGGCCACGTTGTGTGCTTCGCCGAGCCGCCGGTTCAGCCAATAGGCCAGGCCCGAGTTGAACAGCACCTGGATCAGGATCGGAACGGCCAGCATGCCGATCACCAGCGGCTGCTCGAGGATGGCCTCGCCCTGGAAGGCGAACAGCAGGACCAGCGTCGCCAGCAGCGCCGCGATCGACGCGGGCCCGATGCGCCTGAGCGCCGCGTCGAACGCGCCTTGTCCCCGCGCCAGCAGGGCTCGCCGCCACAGTTGCGCGAGCACCACCGGAATCACGATGTACAGCACGACGGACGTGATCAGCGTGTTCCATGGCACGGTGATGGCCGACAGGCCCAGCAGCAGCGCGACCAGGGGTGCGAAGGCGAACACCATGATCGTGTCGTTCAGCGCGACTTGCGACAACGTGAACAGCGGATGGCCGTTCGTGAGGCGGCTCCATACGAAAACCATCGCCGTGCAGGGCGCCGCCGCCAGCAGGATCAGGCCGGCGACGTAGCTATCGAGTTGGTCCGCCGGCAGGTACGGCGCGAACACGTGCCGGATGAAAATCCATCCCAGCAGGGCCATCGAGAACGGCTTGACGGCCCAGTTGACGAACAGCGTGACGCCGATGCCGCGCCAGTGCTGGCGCACCTGGTGCAGTGCGCCGAAGTCCACTTTCAGCAGCATCGGGATGATCATCACCCAGATCAGCAGGCCGACCGGGATGTTCACCCGGGCGATTTCCATCGCACCGATGGCGCGCACCGGCCCGGGCAGCAATTGCCCGAGCACGACCCCCGCGACGATGCAAAGAAACACCCACACGGTGAGAAAACGCTCGAACGTGTTCATGCCGGCCGCTGCCGACGACTTGCGTGCCAGGGTGGTCGTGGTCATCAATGTGTCCTCAGCTGCGGCCGATCTCGTTCAGCGCGGTCTGCAACGACCGGCGGTCCATGTGCTCGAGCGGCAAGGCAAGCAGCTGCAGCATCCGGTATGCGATGGCCTGGCGTGTCAGCTCGAATGCGCGGCGCACCGTCGGGTCGTCGCCTACCGTGTGCCCGGGATCGTGATAGCTCCAATGCACCTTCACCGGCTGTCCGGCGCTGCCGCCAAAGAAAACCGGACACACTTCGGCGGCAGCGTTGTCGCAGACCGTGATGACGATCGAGAGCGGCGGACCGTCGCTTCGGCTGAATTCGTCCCAGCTCTTGCTGCGCAGAGTTCGCGTGTCGACCCCGGCGTCGTTCAGGACCTCGATGGCAAAGGGATTGACGCCGCCGCTCGGTGAACTGCCCGCACTGTGGGCGCGGACGTCCTTGCCAAGTTTGGCGGCCAGGTGGTTGAGCATTGCCTCCGCGAGGACGCTACGGGCGGAGTTGTGCGTGCAGAGAATCAGCACGTGGGTGGTCATGGAATCGATCCTCAACAGTCGTACGCGCTCGCCGTGGCTGCGTTCATAGCTTCGACGTCCGGCGTGTGGGGCAGCGATGGGAGCACGACGACCGGCGAGAAGCCGCCGCCGGGCGTACGGAAATTGGTCGTTTGCCCGGAGTAGGTGCGCGCGGCCAGCAGCTGGATATGACCGCGGTACGCATATGCCCGGATATCGAGTTTCAGGCGCGTCGGCGCCCCGTCCACGTCCACGACGCGCTCGCTGGGCGGCACCAGCGCCTGGGCCACGAAGCCGCCTTGAGTGATCTCGCTCCAGACGCGCCGCGTGAGCTTGTCGCCCCGATATGCACGCTTGGAGCCGTGGCCGGCGACGGGCTTGAAGAAGAGGTGCCGTCGCTGCTCCCAAAGCGCCGGCGCGGCCTCGGATGTGACGGGCTGCGTGCGAGGCACCACGCTGCGCAGGAGTGTGCGGTCCGCGTCCGCGACATGCCACGAAGCGAGGAGCGCGTCATTGCTCAGCGCTACCAGGTTGCGCTTGTCCGCATGCAGCGCATGGGCGCGGGGGTGCGGCGTCAGCACGACGGCTGCGCCGGCATACGCCTCGCGCAGCGCGGCATGCGCGCCTTCCGCGAGATAGAAGTCGGTCAACCGGTTGTACACGAGGTCCACCGGCGTTTCGGGCCAGGCCGGATGCCAGAGCGCACCGCTGCGCCACTCGAGCTCGCGCGGATCGGCGACGACGGCCCGGATGCCACGGCCTTCGAACAGGCGCCGGGCCAGCTCGAACTCGGGTGCGAGGTACTGCCCCTCGGGCTCGTCATCCACGATCGCGACCGTGCGCAACGGCGCGGCGCCACGCTGGGCGCGCCACTCCGAGAGAAACATTTCGAACACGAGCGCGTCGAAATGGTCCAGGTCGGCGGGCGCGCCGAACTGCCGGTCCAGCGACGTGCAACAGGCGCGATGCGCGCGTGCCGCCGCCGCATGCAGGAGCGCGCCACCGGCATTGGTGTTGATCTCGATGAGGCGGGGACCGCCCGCTGCGAGATGGAAGTCGTAACCCATGAACGCGCCCTGCGGACCGAAATCGTGCGCGGCGATCCCGGGCGCGCGCTGCAGCGCCGCGGCGGTGTACCCGCGCAGGGCCGAGACGCGATGCAATGCAGCCACGCTGCTTTCGAGCATCCGGAAATCGGCCGACGAAATGAACACAGGTGTCGCGGAGAACAGGTGCGGGCGCTTGGCCGCGAACTGATCGGCCCAGTCGGCGTCATCGCCCGGAGTGGCAAGGCCCGAGCGCAGCAGGTCGGGTTGCAAAGTGCTGCACAGGCAGCCCAGGTTCAGCGATTCGGCAATCGTCATTCGAACTTCCCTCAACACCTGCGGCGGCTCGCCATCGCGTCGACTTCACAGCCTTGGCCGCGGCAGCAATGCGCAGCCAGGTAGGCCAGCAGCGCGTTCATCCGTTCGAAGCTGGCGCGATAAATCAGGTTGCGGCCGCGCGGTTCGACGTCTGCCAGGCCGGCATTTGCCAGCTCCTTGAGATGGAACGAAAGCGCACTGGGCGCCAAGCCCAAATGCTCCGACAGCGCGCCTGGCGTCATGCCGTCCGGCCCCGCCCCCACCAGCGCGCGGAACGCGCGCAGCCGCTGCGGCTGCGCCAACGCTGTCAATGCCTTCAGCGTCGCAGGTTCGTCGATGGCCGGATCCGTCACATTTCAATGATACTTGAAATATTGAAACGTTTCAACGCCCGGGGCTGCCCGCACGCCATCGTCAGCCGGGCACCGGGCGGCGATGGGAGCGCACGGCCCGCCAGAGAATCACCGGCAGGATGAGGCTGAGCAGTGCCAGCGCCACGGCCGCCGCGGCCCAGAATGCCGCAGGCGAGTGCTGCGCTCTCCACGGGCCCACGTTCTCGTACGCCAGCATGTACCCCCCGGTCAGCCCGATGCCCCACAGCAGGATGCAATACGCCACCAGGGGTGCCACCGCCACGCGGTAGCAGCGCAGCACGAACACGCACAGCACCTGCGCCGCGTCGCCCACGTGGTAGACCGCGAGCCACGCCAGCAGCCCGGCCGCCAGCGCGACCACCTCCGGGCTGCGCGAGTAGATCGCCGCGATGCCGCTGCGAGCCAAAGCCACGCCCCCGGCCATCGTGAGCGCCAGCGCGAACCCGAGCTTGAAGCCGGAGCGGATCGCGAGGCGTGCGCGCTTGGCATCGCCGCTGCCCAGCCAGTAGCTGACGCGCGAACTCGTCGCGATCGCGATCGACAGAGGCACCATGTACAGGACGGCCGCGAGGTTGGCCGCGATCTGGTGCGCCGCCGACGCGAGCGTGCCCTGGCGCGCGATGAAAAGCGCCATCAGCGTGAAGGACGTGACTTCCACCATGACGGCCAGCCCGCCGGGCACGCCGAGCCGCGCGAACTGCCCGATCGCATGCCAATCGGGGCGCTCAATCGGCTGCCAGATCGCATAAGGCCGGTACAGCGGCTGCGTTCGCACCAGCCACAACGCGCAGCCCAGGAACAGGTAGTTGACGGCCACGGTCGCCCACGCACAGCCGACCGTGCCCTGCGCCGGCAGGCCCAGGCCGCCGAACGCGAACCAGATCGTCAAGGGCACCTTGACCAGCAGTGACAAAGCCTGCAGCCAGGTCACGAGCAAAGGCTTTCCCAGGCTCTGGTTCAGCGTGCCGTACATGCGAAACAGCAGGGCCGGCGGCAAGGCCAGCGCGAGGACGCAGAGATAGCGGCCGACCTCGGTTTGAAGTGTCGGCGGCACTTCGGTCCAGCGCAGCACCGGCCCCGGAAAGAGCAGGGCCAAGCCGCCGGCCAGCATGCCGAACGCGCCCAGGTACAGTGCTTGCCGCACGGATCGGCCGACGTCCGCATGACGCTGCGTGCCGCCGCCGGCCGGCGCGAACATCGCCCTGCCATGCAGCTCGGCCCAGGTGGGAAGCAGGGCCTGCAGCATGCCCATCAGCCCGACGAAAACGCTGATGTACACCGCCGAGCCGACGGAGAGCGCCGCCAACGCCTGCTGCGAGTAGCGGCCGGCAACGATCGTGTCCGTCACCCCGAACGCCATCACCGCGAGCTGTCCCACCAGCACCGTGCCCGCATGCTGACCGATCACGCGCGCTTCAGTCACCGGCCGGCGGCTCTCCGATAAAGCAGGACATTGTCATCGGCGTCGGCGGCCCGCCGAATGCTGGAAACCAGCTGCCAGTTGCGCATGTCGAGCACGATCCGCATTGCCGGCTGCAATGGGGCCGACGCCAGGAGCCATGGACAGCCGCCGTGGGCGCTGGCGAGTTGGAGGTCCATGCGGCCGTGATAACGGAAGGCGGCTGCCTGGGCGCGGGTGAGCCCGAACGTTTCCACGCAGCCGGGCCGATCCATCTGGCGCGTGACGGCGCGCACCACCGGCGCGTAGCTGCGCGCGAAGTCCAGGACGGGCAACCAGAGCGTCATCAGCAGCAACCACGAGAGCGCGGCGCCGCCGGCCGGCAGGACCAGGCTCTTCCAGATCACGAGCCGGTGGCGCCCGGTGCGCCATCGCACCAGCCAGCCCCAGGCGATCGTGGCGCCCAGCGCCAGCACGAAGGACAGCAGCGAGAAGCTGGGCTCGAAGCCGGGCGCGAGCCGCGCCACATTGGCCGCGGGCCTGGCGGGGACGCCGGTCTGCATCGCAAACCACATGACCCAGATGATGACCGCACAGCTGCTGAAGAAAAGAAGCGTGAACCAGTCGATCAGCGCGGCCACGCTGCGTCGCAGCGTCGGGAGGGCGAAGGCCGCGAGGGTTGCCAACGCCGGCAGGCCGAGCAGCAGCGACCGGTCGGAAGACGGCGTGAACCACGTGGTCAGCACGGAGACCAGCACGAACCATAGTGGCAAGGCAACGTGTCGGCTGGCCAGTTGCCGCCGCCACCGCCACAGCGTCCACAGGGCCAGGGGCCATGCCGGCCAGGTGAACCAGATCATCAGGCGGCCGAGGGCGCGCCAGTCGCGCGCGGGCCCGGCCATGTCGACGCGCCAGCGCCAGAGACCCAGCCACGATGCGAGGGCAACCGTCAGCACGAGTGCGCCGGCGAGCACCGCGGGACCGCTCCACCACGGCATCGCGTGCGGCGCCTCGCCTCCAGCGTCGTGCTCCAGCAGGCTGATGGCCAGGGCACCCGCGGCAAACAGGCTCGCCATCGCCGGCGCGCCACTGAGCGCGAGCCCCAGCATGCCGGCGAGCAGGAGCAGCCCGGCCGAGGCCGGCCGGCGTGACAGCGCTGCGGTCGCATAGAACGTCAGCGACGTGAAGCCCACTTGCGCCAGGGCGGGTGTCGTCTCGTGCGACAACTGCGCGAGACCCAGGCAGGCGATGAGCGCAAGCAGTCCGCCGTCGGCCATCGCACGGGCATAGTCGGTCGGATTGGCCTCGCCGCCGAAGGCGAACGGAACCGGTTGCGCCCGCGGACTGCGGGCCAGCGAGTAGACCCCGTACCAGGTCGCGAACAACGTCAGTGCGAGCAGCAGCACGAACGGGATGCGCGCCGCGAAATCCGCCGGCATCCAGCCGGGTGCCAGCTGCATGGCCCAGGCCCCGAGCCAATACGGCAGCAACGCGTCGAACTCGGGCGGCTGGCCCAAGAGCGTTGGAGCCATCCAGGACGACGCGCCGCCGGCCAGCTCGAACATGTAGCCCAGGGCTGTGATGTCTGCGCTCTTCCAGGGTTCGCGGCCCACGAAGCCGGGCACCACATACGCCAGGCAGAGCAGCAGCAGCGCGATGCGCGGCAGCCGTCGAACGGCATCCTGGGCAACGATGGCGGGGGTCGGCTGGTTCAAGCGGACGAGTTTGGCATAAATCGGCGGGCGTCCCGCCGCTCGCGACCCGTGCCGCGCGAAGCCCCCGATGCCGGCCGTCAGGCGATCCGCAGGCGTTCGACCTTGCCGGGATCCCAGTCGATGCCGGTGCCGGGCCGATCGCCCATGGGCCAGCAGCCGTTCTCGATGCGCACCGGTTCGCGCGCGATCGCATCGCTCCAGTCCACGTATTCGAGCCAGTGGCACGTGGGCGTGGCGGCCAGCAGATGCGCGCTGACTTCGGGCATCAGGTGCGAGCTCATGGGCGTGCCGTGCGCTTCGGCCACGCCGGCCGCCTGCATCCAGCCGCTCACGCCGCCGATCCGTGCCGCATCCGGCATCACGAGATCGCA
>JAGRPN010000026.1 GCA_019449555.1 Ramlibacter sp. | reverse complement strand
GCCACTGGTTCTGCAAGTCCAAGACCGTCGCCTCGGCGCGGATGCTGGCGCGGCACAAGACGTCGTACGAGCAGCTCGTCGCGGCCGTTGGACCGGAGACGCGCAAGGCTTATTGCGCGCTGGTGGGGCGTGGATAGGGCAATCCACCCCTCACCGTTGCATCGCGTCGATCTGTGCAGCCGTGAGCAGGCCGCGGCTCGTGAGTGCAGTTCGTTCAGCCGAAGAAAGGGTGCCACCGGCAAGTGCGGTTGCGAGATACAGGGACACCTTCGGTGTGCCCAGGTCGAACATCAGCCCGAAATGATTTTCGGGCGCAGGTTTTGAGGGCTCGTCCAGCAGCTCGTACAACACGACGCTTTCGAGTTTGCAAAGGGTCTGGCTGTACAACTCCAACATGTGCTTGGCATAGGACCTGAAGCCCTGCTCCGTGAGGGGCTGGCCCTGAACGTTCTCGTAGCCGACGTTGTAGATCTCGCCGGCATTGAATTCGTTGAGCGTCACCGGTTTGCCGAAGGAAGCAAGCTGCGCCAGCGGGCCGCCCGCGCCGTACCAGCTATCGGTCTGCAAGGGGGCGTTGCCCTCGCTCGGGTAGACGTGGTAGCCGGTCACGTCCCACTGCACGCCTTCGTCCTGCAGGTAGCTCAGGAAGCCGAAGTCCCGGCCGATCACGCCCATGATCACGCGCAGGGGCAGGCCAGAACTCGCGGCGAGGTCGTGAACCGCGTTCGCCATTCCCCTCAGGATCGCGGCGAGGTTCGCAAGGGCGGGTTTGTTCTGGTAGGGGGACTTGCTCGTGCCGGCGGAGTTCCACGGCACGGCCGCCAGGATTTCCGGCCGCAGCTGCACCTCGTTCAGCAATTCGAAATCATGGACGAGGTCCTTCATCGCGTTGACGGCGGCGTAGGTCTGCCTGTAGGCGTTGGACTGCACCGCGGCCAGGTCGGCAGAGACCGTGTGGTCCCACTGGTAGGAGATTTGCAGTGACATCTCGACACTGCCGCCGTAGCCGTTGATCTTCGTGATCAGGTCGCGCGCCAGTGCCTGGTCCTGGTCCCAGAAATAATCCATGCGAATGCGCCTGAAGTTGCGCGCCTGCAGGATGGCTGCAATCTGGGTGTTCTGTGACAGGGTGGCTCCGTTGGTGTGGAGGTTCAAGCCCACCTTGAACGGCCCCGTTGCCGGGGATGCGGAAGCCACCGCCTCCTGCGGCGATGGCGCAGCGGATTGCGGCGATGACGGCGCGGACTGCAGCGACAACGGGGCGGCCTGCGTGCTGCCCGCGGTCGTGAGCAAGCTCGTGGCTGCTGCGTCCGCGCCAGTGGCTGCCGTCGCGCTGTCGACGCTGCCGCCGCCACCGCAGCCGCTCAATGCGACGGCGACTGCAGCAGGACCGGATTGGATGAATAGGCGTCTTCTCATGTCACCAAGATGTAAGAGGGATGGTGTGGACCGGCGCGGACTGCCGAAGGGCTATGCGCGCGGCGCGTGCGGGCCGAGGCGAACTGAGCCTCAGCAACAAGCGCGACTCTAGTAGGAGCCGTCCGACACAGCTCGAACGCGGCGGCTTACAGGCGTAACGCTTTACTCGACCTGTGTTGGCCGATATCCGGAAATTTGTCACGGCGGGCGTGACATCGTCGATACGCTTGTCTAATGGATGGGGCAGAGCCGAAGGCAAGCTCGGCAAGCATCTTGCTGAGCTTGAGGGCGTGCCGTTCAGCCTTGAAAGCGGCGTGGCGCGGCCGCAACCTCCAACCCAAGCTCAGCGGTGGAATTTACGTTTACTCGCGAACTCCGGACGGGATGGACTGCGCTGGAGGTCGGCTGCCCTCTCGTTGTGAGCGGATATATTGCTCCGGGTGGCAAGAACAACTCGAAACCGGGCCGGCCTGGCCAGCCTCATCCTGCGACGCGGCCGGGAAGAACGCCTCGCCCAGGCGGCGGGCGGCCTCACCTTTGCGATGGTGATGTCGATGGTGCCGCTGCTGGCGGTGAGCTTCGCCCTGTTCGCGCGCATCCCGGCCCTGCGTCCGGCCGGGGCGACGATCCGCGAGCACCTGCTGCGCGGCCTGCTGCCGGCCGACATCACCAGGACGGTGCTGAAGCATCTGGCGCAGTTCACGGGCAACGCCGGCGGGCTCACGCTGGTGGGTTTCGGCGTCCTGCTGGTGTCGGCCCTGGCGCTGCTGCTGAGCGTGGAGAACACCCTCAACCGGATCTGGCAGGCGAAGAAACCGCGCCCGCTGGCGCGCCGGCTGGCCCTGTATGTGGTCATGCTGCTCACCGGGCCGGTGATCATCGGCTCGAGCTTGTGGGCCACGTCCCATCTTCTGACTGCCTCCAGCGCGCTGGTGAAGACGCGATCCGCGTGGTGGCCGCACGCCCTGAACTTCGGGCCCGTGATCCTGGCGGCCGCCGGCTTCGCGTGCCTCTTTCGCTTCGTGCCGCACACTGACGTGCGGTGGCGCGATGCGATCGCGGGCGGGCTGCTCGCCGGTATCGCCTTCGAATTCGGCAAGCGCGGTTTCGCGATCTACCTGGCCAACGTGCCCACGTATCGCACGATCTACGGCGCCTTCGCGCCCCTGCTCGCCTTCCTGGTGTGGGTGTACTACTCGTGGTTCATCACGCTGGGCGCGGCGCTGGTCAGCGCCAGCCTGCCGCGTGGCGGGGCGCAGCCGCAGCGCCGGCTGTCACGGGCGTAGGCGGCCCCGCCGCATGATCATCGACCTCGTCGACGGCACCTACGAGCTCTTTCGGCATTTCTACGGCCTGCGCCGCTTCACGAAGGGCGAAGATCGGCCCTTCGGCGCCGTAGTCGGCGTCCTGAACGGCGTGCTGCAGATGATCGAAAGCAAAGTCACGCATGTCGGCGTGGCGACCGATCACGTCATCGAGTCGTTTCGCAATCGCCTGTGGCCCGGCTACAAGACCGGTGAGGGCATCGAGCCCGCGCTGCTCGCCCAGTTCCATCCGCTGGAGGAAGGGCTCGCCGCGATGGGTGTCGTGGTCTGGCCGATGATCGACCTCGAGGCCGATGACGCGCTGGCGTCGGCGGCGCGGCTCGCGGATGAAGACGAGCGGGTAGAGCTGGTGCGCATCTGGACGCCCGACAAGGATCTGGCCCAGTGCGTTCGCGGTGACCGTGTGCTTCAGGTGGACCGCAAGGGCAAGAAAATTCATGGCGCCAAGGACATCCGGGAAAAGTTTGGCGTGGAGCCGGCATTGATCCCGGACTATCTTGCACTGGTCGGCGATGCCGCCGACGGCTACCCGGGCATCAAGGGGATCGGGGCCGTCGGTGCGGCGCGCCTGCTCAATCTATACGGGTCGATCGAGCGCTTTCCGCCAAGTGTGTTGGGCGACCAGCTCGAAACCGCCATGTTGTTCAAGCGGCTTGCAACACTCGATACCGATGCGAAGCTGTTCCGCGATGTCGAAGAGTTGCGGTGGCGCGGACCCACGCGCGCCTTCGCCGCATGGACCGAACGCATTGGGGCTCCCAAACTGCTTCAGCGCAGTCTTGTAGCGCAGGCGGCGCTCAGGTGACGCGCCCGAACCAGAGCACCGACAGCCCTGCTGCCGCCAGCGCAAGCATCGCCGAGACCAACGCCAGCAGGCCTGTGAGTTCGGTTTCGCGCGTCAGCACCTCCAATCGCGAGCCCAGGTTCTCGTAAACGCTGCGCAGGCTTTCCGCCGTGCCGGCATGGTGGTATTCGCCGCCGGTCATGCGCGCCACTTCGCGCAGGGTCGGCTCGTCCAGCTGCAGGTAGATGGACATGTACTCGCCCATGGGGACGGCGCCGTCCGCCGTCCCCAGCCCCACCACGTAGACGCGCACGCCGCGGTCGGCGGCCATCTTCGCCGCTTCCAGCGTGTCGACGCCGGTGGTACGGCGGCCGTCGCTCAGCAGGATGATCGCGGCGGAGTTGTACGAGCCCGGCGCCACGGGCGTGATCTGCTTGGGAGGCGGCTTTGCCTTGTCATCCAGGCTGCGCCCCTGCCGCTTGCTGCCGAACGTCATCTCGCCCACGTCGATCCCCTGGTCGGGAAACAGCTCCGCCAGGCACTGCACGATGGCGTTGCCCACCGCCGTTCCATACTGCATCTGGAAGGCGTCGATGGCCGCGACCAGCGACGCGCGATCCAGCGTCGCGCGCTGGGCCACCTGGCTGCTGCCGGCGAAGGTGACGAGCCCGACCTCGATCTGCTGGGGCAGGTCGCGCAGAAACGATTTCGCCGCCTCCTGCGCGGCCGCCAGCCGGGTCGGCTTGACGTCGCTGACGCTCATGCTGAGAGACACGTCCATGGCCAGCATGATCGTGGAGCGTGCCCACGGCAGCGGCACCCGCGCCACCGGGCGGGCCGCGGCGAGCAGCAACACCGAGCACGCCAGCAGGAGCAGCGCGGGCGGGACGTGGCGCCGCCAGTTGCGGCCGGCAGCCGCCGCGCGGATCGCACCGAGACTGCTGAAGCGCACCGCCGCCTTGCGTCGACGGCGCAGCAGCCACACGTATAGCACTGGCAGCAGGGCCAGCGCTGGCATCAGCCAGAGGTACTGGGGCCACAGGAAGAACATCGGGTTTCCGGCAGTGAGCAATATCGTGCCCGGGATGCATCCACTTGGCAACGCCATGCCGGGCCGTGAGCCAAGCGACGGTTGACAGGGAGTAGGCGAGTGCCTACAGCGTTACGCGGCAAACGCCAGCCCGGCGCGAAGCGCGACGGTCTTACCGTGTTGGGATTCAGCAACCGGCCAGTGCGCAAACCCGGTCCCCAGGGACCCGGGGATGCCCGGCCTTCAACCCAAGGGGAAATCAATGACCGATCGCAAGCGCGACCTGACGAAAGACAAGGATCATCCCGGAGCCAAAGCCGGCGCCGGTGCCGTGGTGGGCGGTGTGACGGGCGGCGTGCTCGGTGGCGCGGCCGCAGGCGCGGCAGCAGGCGGCATGACAGGTCCGGTAGGTGCGGCGGTTGGCGCTGCCGTCGGCGCCGTGGCGGGCGCCATTGCGGGCAGGAGCATGCGCGCCGATCCCGCGGTGGAGGATGCCTATTGGCGCGACAACTATTCAAGCCGGCCGTACGTGACCTCAGGCTCGTCCTATGACGAGTACGCACCTGCCTATCGCTATGGCTGGGATTCGTACTCCAAGTATCCGGACCGCTCGTTCGATGAGGTCGAGCCGGAACTGAGCCGCGACTGGCCCAATGCGCGCGGCCAGTCTTCGCTGGAGTGGGAACACGCCAAGCACGCATCGCGCGACGCGTGGCACCGCATGAGCGACGCCGTCGAGAGGGCCGTGCCGGGCGACTCGGACGGGGACGGCCGGTAAGCGGCTGACCAGAGGGAGTGCGACTGCACTCCCTCGAAGTTCGCGAGCCGCGTGACGCGGCCGCACGGCGTCAGCGGCGCGCCGCGGAATGTGAATTGCTACAGACCGTTTGCGCGCCCTGTTGCGACGCGCCAGCCTCCAGAATCAGTCAATGGCACGACGCATTCGCAAGCCCGCGTGGGCAAAGGCATTCGAGCGCAGCTTCGCGCAGGTAACCCGTCAGACGCTCGCCAAAGGCGCACGCGCGGCCGAACTGGCGTTGAAATGGGGGGCGGAGAAGCGCAAGGCGCCCCGGGGCAAAGGCGACTGGATCGCGGGGGTGGCGATGGGGGCCACGGGTGTGCGCCGCTATCGCCTCTACCGTCCGCCGGACGTCCGATTCGACGAGCGGCTCCCCCTGGTCGTGATGCTCCACGGATGCGGCCAGGATGCCAAGAGCTTCGCCCAAAGCACCCGCATGAACCAGATCGCGGCGCGCGAGCGCTTTCTGGTGCTCTACCCCGAACAGGATCGGCTGGCCAATCCCCAGGGCTGCTGGAACTGGTTCGACACGCGGTCCGGCCGCGCCTATGCCGAAGCCGAACTGATCGTGCGTGCCATCGACCAGGTCTGCCTGCTGTACATGGCCGACCGCGCGCGCATCGCGGTGGCGGGGCTATCCGCGGGCGCGAGCATGGCGGCGCTGCTGGTTACGCGGCATCCCGGGCGCTTCAAGGCCGTCATGATGCACTCGGGCATCCCGCCCGGTACCGCGCACTCTCCGATGTCGGCGGTGGGCGCGATGCACGGCTATCGACCATCCCGGCCCCTGGGCGCGAGCCCGGGCGCGATGGCGGCGGTGTGGCCGCCATTGCTGGTCGTGCATGGCAGCTCGGACCGCGTGGTTTCGGCCAGCAATGGTCACGCGGCGGTGCGCGTGTGGGCCGGGGCCGCGGGCGCACACGCGGTGGCAGGGCGCAACGTGCAGCGCGGCAAACGCTACCCAATGACCGTGACCGACTACAAGCTCAACAAGGGCACGGTGGCCACGCTGGTCGAAGTAGCGCAACTGGGGCACGCGTGGAGCGGCGGTGCGGCCAGGCAGCTTTACAGCGACTCGCGGGGCCCCGACGCGTCGCGACTCCTGTGGGCATTCGCGGCGAGGCAATTCGAACAGTGAATCGCCCGATTAACCTTGAAGCGTGGTGTCACGCTGGGCCAAGTGGCTGCTGTCTCGCGCACTCGCAAGGCAAGTTTGCCGCCGCCAGCTCCTGCGCGGTGAGCCACAGTCGCAGGTCGAACTCGAGCTGGTGATAGTCCGGCTCCATGTGCAGGCACAGCGCATAGAACGCCTTGCCGTGTTCGCGCTCCTTCAAATGCGCCAGCTCGTGAACGACGATCATGCGCAGGAAGTCCGCCGGCGCTTCCTTGAACAGCGTGGCGATGCGCATCTCGCGCTTGGCCTTGAGCCGGCTACCCTGCACGCGCGAGACGGCACTGTGCGTGCCCAGGACATTCTTCAGGATATGCAGCTTCGGGTCGTACGTGACCTTTGCCAGCGGCGGCGCACTTCTCATGTGGCTGGACTTGAGCTCGCTGACGTAGTCGTAGAGCGCCCGCTCGTTACGCACGTCATGCGCCTGGGCATGGCGGCGGGCCAATATCTGCGCCAGGCGGCCGGCGTTGATCAGGTCCTGCACCTGCACCAGCACCTCGGGCGGGTAGCCGCGCAGATAGGGAAGGTGGACGCCTGGCATCGGGCAATTTTCCCATGCCAGTGGGAAAATTCGTCATGGCGACCGTGTACGTCGATCCCGGCAAAGTCCATGAATTCAAGGATGCGCAGAGCTTCTACAAATGGCTCGGGGCGAACCATGGCAGCGCGGAAGAGGTCTGGATCAAGATCCACAAGGTGGATTCGGGGCTCAAGTCGATCACACCCAAGGAAGCCATCGACGTGGCGCTCTGCTGGGGCTGGATCGACGCGGTGCGCAAGGCACGCGACGACAAGAGTTACTTGCAGCGCTACACGCCGCGCGGCCCCAAGAGCATATGGAGCCAGATCAATGTTGCCAATGTCGCGCGCCTGATCGAGGAAGGTCGCATGACCGAACACGGCCTGAAGCAAGTGGAGTTGGCCAAGGCCGGGGGCCGCTGGCATCGCGCGTACGCGAGCGGCAGGGACATGGCGCTGCCCGAAGACCTGCTCGCCGCGCTGGAGGCCGAGCCGAAAGCCAGGAAGACCCTGGCCAAGCTCAATGCGCAGAACCGGTATGCGCTTGCGTTCCGGCTCCATCACATGAAGACCGAGGCCGGACGAAAGAAAAAAATCGCGGCGTTCGTCCAGATGCTCAAGAGCGGCGAGACAATCTATCCTCAAACCTTGAAATGAGGGCCGTGTCTGGGCGCCGTGAAGGAAGTTTGTCTCTGAGATCCGCTCTTGCATGGCTGCGCGTCGAGGCGCTGGCGATTTCGCGCCGGCCTGCTTTCCGCGAAGGGGCGCGCGACGGCATGCCGATGGCGATCGGCATCGCGGCCTGGGGACTCGTGGCCGGCGTCGCGATGGCGAAAAGCGGGATGGGTGTCGCGCTGGCCATCTTCATGTCCGTTCTCGTGTACGCCGGCTCCGCGCAGATCGCGGCATTGCCGCTGATAGCCGCAGGTGCGCCGATGTGGGTGGTCTGGGCCACCACGCTCTGCGTCAGCCTGCGCTTCATGGCGTTCAGCTTTCACTACCGCCCCTACTTCGCGCACCTGCCGCGAGGCCAGCGCATCGCGCTCAGCTTCCTGATGGGCGACACGAACTTCGCACTGTTCATTCGCCGATTTCCCCAGCTCGTGCCGGGGTACAGGCACGAGGACTACTTCCTGGGATGCGCCGTCGTGACGTTCGGGGTCTGGCAGCTGGCCATCATCACGGGCATCGTCGCGGGGCATGGAATCCCCGCGTCGTGGGGCCTCGGTTTCGCGGGCACGATGGCGCTCCTTGCGCTGACCTGCACGCAGCTGCGCAGCCCGTCCACCTGGGTGGCGGCCGTGGTGGCCGCGTGCGCCGCGGTTGCGGCGTACGCCCTTCCCATGAAGCTGAATATCGTGGTCGCGATCGCGGCGGCCGTTGCGTTCGGCGTGCTGGCCGACCATGCGCGCCCCGATCGTGCAAAGGCGAAGCAATGAGTCCGCTGGAAATCTTTCTCACCGCGCTGGGCATGGCTTTGATCACCCTGCTTTCCCGGGCTTTCTTCATGCTACCGGAAGAGGACCTGCCGATGCCGCAGTGGCTGCGCGAGGGCCTGCGCTATGCACCCATCGCCGCCCTGGCCGCGGTCGTGGCCCCGGAGCTCGTCATGACGCAAGGCCACTTGGTCGACACCTGGCGCGATGCGCGCATCTTCGGCGCGCTGGCAGGCCTCGCGTTCTATCCCTGGCAACGCAGCCTGTTCGGCACGATCGTGTGCGGGACCGGCGTGATGCTGGCGCTGCGGTTTGGGGTGGGCTGGTAAGGGGCGATGGCAAGCCGACGGCAGCCGACTGCGGCGCCGTCGCGACGGGTGATTTGAACTACTTGGTCTGCTCGAAGAACGCCAGCTTGTGCGCGCGCGGCAGCGCCTTGAGCTGCAACTCCGCCCGCAACGCATCGCCCTTGCTCGCGTATTCGCGCGCTGCGAGCACGCGCAGCGGAGGCCGTGCGCGCGTGAACTTGGCGCCCAGGCCGAAGACATGCCGGAAGAACCGCTGCTCGACGTCGAGCGCGATGCCCGCGTAGTACGCGCCGTCCTCGCACTCCAACAGATAGAGCCAGTACGGGGCGGGCGGCGAGTCAGGTTGCGTGCGAGGCACGATCGTCAGCCCAAGGCGACATGGCGCCGCCAGGGCAGCCGCGGGTCCGCCTCATAGTCTGCGACGACCCAAGTTCGGGTCGTGTGGTCGGCCGCGTCGGCGAGAAAGTCGCGGATGACGCGGGCTGAAGATGCGTCAAGCGCAGCGAACGGCTGGTCGAGGCAAGTGACCGTCGCGCCACTCGCGAGCAACGCCACCAGGGCGACCTTGCGGCGGCTGCCGGTCGAGAGCATGGACAACTTCTTGCCAAGATGGGGATGCAAGTCCAGCGCCTCGATGAGGTCCTGTTGCAATTGCATGTCCCAATGCGGGCAGCGCTGGCGCAACGCGTCCCAAACTTGATGCGGAGCGTGCTCATCCTGCCCTGGCAGAGACAGGTCGAGCCAAAGGGCATCTCCGAGGCTGCGTAGCAAGCTGGTCTTGCCCGCGCCTTCGTCGCCTGTGACCGCGACGAGGCCCGGCGGAAGGGGCAGCAGATCGACGGTTGGAGTCTGGGACTGTGCATTCATGTGCTCAGTTTTCGGCCCAGATGCGCTTCGACCTTCTCGATCTTGCTACGCAGTCGCGATTCCCGCCCCGCGCGATAGTCCACCTTCAGGTTCATGCCGATGCGCGGGCAATCCGCTTGCAGCGCCTTGAAGCAGGCAGTGACCACGCCCATCACGTCCTCCCATTCACCTTCGAGGATGGTGCCCATGGGCGTGAGCTGGTACGGAACGCCGCTCTTGTCGATGACGTCGAGAATGCGCGCAACATGTGCGCTCAGGCTCTCCCCTTGGCCATGAGGTGCCATGGCAAATTCAAGCAAGACCATGTTTTAGCTTCGCTGGTGATATCCGCGACTGTAGCTGGGGGGACTTTGGTGTCGCGCCTAGGCCCGCCACGTCATCCAACGAATCGACTTCACGCAGCGCCTTGGCCTTGAATCGGCCAGCGCTCCGGTGGTTCATCGCGGCCGATGCGCCGTCCGCGTCAAAGCCATGGTCGCCCCCGCGAGGTGAGCAACACCGCCCGGCGCGGCTCTATGCGTTCAGAATGATGACTTCTGATCACGCTGCGGAAGTGGCATGGAACCGATCGAAGTTTCCCTCGCAATAGCAAGAGCCGGACGTACACTGCCCGAGACTACTGGCGCCCATATCCCATGCTCGAAAAGATCGTACTTCGCCGTTCAGAATCGGGCGCCCCGGTGTCCGCAGGGCAGATCGCAGAGGCGCTGCTGTTCTACCAGAACGTCCATCTGATCCTTGACCATGGCACGTTTATACATCTGGTGCGCCAACTTGGAATTGGAAGGCTGATATCACTGTGTCGGCGCCATGATTTCAAGGCCGTCTTCTGCGACGAAACGTTAGTAACCAAGACCGACTCTGTTGGTGTCCAGCGCGTGCACGACTTTGGCGCCTTCAGGTTTGTTGGGCACGAGAGCGTCAGGTTCAATTCGCGCGAAGAGCGAATCGCGTACACACTGAAGAATGAAGGTGTGGCGAAGAAGGACGCTGACCGGTTTGCAAAAGTCTTCTTACGTGGAGTCCCTATACGCCGATATAGCGGCGATTTCTTCGTGCCGGGAGGCATCCCGGAAGCTGCAAGGCGCGACGTCCTAGACCCAGATTTTTTGTTGAAGGCGGCACGAGCAATAGTGCGCCTGACGCCGGGGGCGGAAGATTTTGCCGAATCGCTTCGGTTCGAACTTCTGCAATCGGAACTCGGTCTGTTCGTTTTCACAAACGTTGATTTTGCGGAGGTAAATCGACGACGGGCGGCGACCACACCTGCACTTGAGCCGTTTACGGAGGCGCACGTACTGACGAACATCCTGGATGCTCGTGCCGATTTGGCACTTGCATCCTTCTACGGCGGAGACTTTTCAACATCATCCATGACCTCCGCAGTGGTCCGCCTCAGATACTCAGAGCTTCTCCGAAGGACTGGCATTGACGCCGAAGCGATTCAATATTTCCACGAGGTTATGTTGCCGGACATGCCGACAATTCGCGAAGTGCTCGACACCGGTGAACGATCCTTTGACGAGTTCTTGGTGCTCTTGGATAAAGCTGCTCGTTTCAAGGAATGGTTGAAATCAGTGTCGCCGGATGAGGGGGTGCTGCGCTCGTACATGCATGACGTTTCCGCCGAAGGTTGGTTTCAGAAGCTACCTGCTAAAGGTATCCGATACTTGTTCACGGTAGCGCTGGAAGCTCATAACCCTGCAATCGGGACTGTTGCCGCGTTGACGGATTCCCTCCTCCTCGAGAAGCTATTGGGCGGCTGGCGCCCAAACCACTTCGTGGACAACCGGCTGGCCCCATTCTTGGGACAACCGTGACTTTCCAGCTGCAAGCGAAAACGTTTCGCGTTTTAAGCATCCGCTGCCCCTCCTAGCATTGGGTTACGAGTTCGTCATATGAATCGAGGAATACGAGAGGCTAATGGGCTGCGTGGCACCCGCGAAGTGGAAGATTTCCGCACTCCTACCCATAGCCGTCGCCGATAACCGGGATCCCGACACATCCAAAATGTACTTCTCGGACCATCCGTCGACAGGTCTCAAGGCCGCCTAGCCAAGGTACTGTCTTGAGCGCGGGGTGCGAGATCCCGCGCAAGTGACAGCGTGAAAATCGTGGGTCTCCATCCCGTCCTTCACCTAAAATTATGGTGTTTGAACTTCGACCCCCGCTGACGGCTATTTCCGCGCCGGCTGCTTAGCCTTTCGTGGCGGGCATAGGAAGTTGATTTGGTTTTGAACCTTTGAATCGAAAACAGCTGCCAATGCTTTTAACTTGACAGCGTTTGAGTCGATTTCCTGCCTAGTAAATTGCATTGAAGCCGCTTGACTATGTGCCAAGCGATTTCTCGCCTTCAAAGACGCGTCGAGGAAAGTTTGGACATCTGTTGCTGTCTTTGTAGGCCCAGTGCCGCCGAACGCAAGCTGCAAGCTCTTTTCCTTACACATCTCCGTCCAGCTGAGAGTTAAACCCAAACGTTTGAAATAATACGCGATCCCCGTCGAATTGAAGCTCCTCTCACGAATTGCCAAAGTACTTCCGTTTAATAGAGCCTGCTCAGAGTCCCCTAGGGTTGTTGCGAGGTTTTTTGCCAGAGCATTGAAATCAAGATCCAAATGATCAAGCGGTTCAAAGACCGTTAATAGACCAGCGCCCGTTTGCTTCATATTCCATTGCAATAAAGGCGGGCATCTGGAGAGAGCTTCGACATATGAAAGGCCGCGCGAATTAACTTCGTCCGCAAATTCGATGACAAGCTGTCGAAGGAACTCTTCGAAGCCAGTGTGAAGCGACAAAAAAAACATTGGCAAGAGCCTGTCGACGCTGAAGGCAGGGGATTTGAATGCTCCAAGTGCTAAATCGCGTTCAGCTTGCGGCAGTGCGCCAACATTGATCTGTTTCAGCGCCGTGTCTCTTACCCTTGAGAAAGAGGTAATCGTGTCAAGATGGTAGATGAGCTCGTCGACATAGGTGACGAAGATCGACGATGCTCCCATCGGGTTAGGCCAAAAGATGTTCAATCGCAGAAATGCGCGCGCGAATTGCTTCCGCGGTATTCGGCTTGCCAACGACAACGTCCAAGAAGTCTCTGTCCGTGAGCTTGGAGCGCAGCGCTTTAGCAATTCGTGTCTTTCTGCTGCGAAGCCTCGTTGCTTGGTCAAATTGGCGATCGAGCGCCACCATTATTCCGTCCCATAGCGGTGGGGAATACCGCTCAAGCTCTTCGTTTACGTTTGGCAGTCGAAATGCATCGACGCCAAAGATATCCAACGCCAGCTTGACGCGGCTAGCAAATCGCCTCTTATAAAGACGGACATCGGCGGGCGTCATCTCTTGATGGCGCTCCATGCACCTATCTAACATGCTCCGAACCGAGCCCTTAATTTGTGACGGAGGTACACCGAATGCGAAAAACCTAAGGACTATTTCGCAGTCGAGCATTCTCTTGAAGAATCTGTTCTCAGCCAACGGCTTTGGGATGTCATCCTTGGGCAGTGGATACTTGTGATTGGGTATGCCCCACATTCGAGTGAAATTTGAATTACTGGCCAGCTCCATAGTAAGAGTATTGAGCTCGCCCTGATATAAGCAATTTCGAAGTTCCTGGGCGTTAAGGCTTTGTCCGCCGGTGTTCAGTCGCTCAAAGACCAATCTTCTGAGTTCCTGCCTTTCTTTCGTATCTGCGCCCATACCCACTTGCAGCACGGTTGCAGTAACCCGTCGACGGTCAAGACCTTTGCGAATTCGCTCGGGCAGCTCGCTATATTTAAACCCGTTAAGCACTTCCCACTTGTCCAAGCTACTTAACGCAAAACCATCGGAATAAAACTCCAATACGGAGTTCAGTCTCTGCTGACCATCCATGACTTCATAGCGATTCAAATCCCATTCATACAGAAAGACGGCTGGTATTGGCACATTCAACAAGAAAGACTCAATAAGACGAGACTTCTTGCCGTGATCCCAAACCAATCTTCTTTGGTATTCTGGCCGTAGATTAATCCACTTGTTTCGCCTAACGTAGTCGACGATCTGCGGAAGAAAGAAGTCGTTCCTCTCCTGACCGATTTGAAAATCTGAAGCCTCGTAGATGGCTTCTATCTCGGCGTTCGTCAGCTTGCTTTTTTGTTTGCCTGCCATGTTTTCTTTCGAAATGAAATTGGATTCTGAATGCTGGGTTCGCGATTGACAAGAAGGCATGGGCTCGCGCGTGAACGCCGCGATAGGAATCGGTTTGCGCCCATAGACCGGTTCACTTATACCGCTTGCCCGCGAGCGGCCGTAGGCAACGGCAACGCCGTCTTATACCGAACCTGCTTCAACGCAAAACTGCTCCTGATCTTCTCGATCCCCGGAATCGGCGTGAGCTGGTTCAGGATGAATTTCTCCAGCGCGCCGATATCGGCCACGGCCACGCGAATCAGGTAGTCGCTGTCGCCGGTCATCAGGTAGCACTCCATCACCTCGTCGTGTTCGGCGATGCGGCGCTCGAATTCGGCCAGCGATTTCTTGGTCTGTTCCTTCAGGCTGATGTTGATGAACACGTTCAAGCCCAGGCCCAGCGCCTTGGGATCGGCCAGCGCCACATAGCGCTCGATTACGCCGTTCTTCTCCAGCGCTTTCACGCGCATCAGGCAGGGCGACGGCGAGAGGTGCACGCGGCGCGCGAGCTCGACGTTGGTCAGCGAGCCGTCTTGCTGCAGCTCGGCCAGTATCTTCAGATCAACCGCGTCCAGTTGCATGAAATGCTTTCAGTCTGAGCGTTGACGGCATTTTATGCCGCAGAGCTGGCCGAGGCGCTTATTTTCCGGAACCCTGTTGCGCGGCCATTTCCGTACAGTGAGGGATAGGAGTCCCCGAAATGACCGACCACAGCCTCACCCGTTTCCTCGCCGCCGAGGACGGCGACATCGACCCGGTGGAAACCGCCGAATGGCGCGATGCGCTGCTGGCGCTGGTCGCCTCCGAAGGCCCGGCGCGGGCCCGCTTCATCCTCGACGAGATCGCCGCCCTGGCGCGCAGCCCGCACATCGCCTGGTCGCCCGAGCTGGTGACGCCCTATGTCAACTCCATCGCGGTGGACCAGCAGCCGGCCTTTCCCGGCGACCTGGCCATCGAGGAGCGCCTGGGTTCGCTGATGCGCTGGAACGCGCTGGCCATGGTGGCGCGCGCCAATGCCGCCTATGGCGAGTTGGGCGGCCACATCGCCAGCTACGCCAGCGCGGCCGATCTGTTCGAGGTGGGCTTCAACCATTTCTTCCATGCGCGCAATGAATCGCAGGGCGGCGATCTGGTGTTCTTCCAGCCGCACAGCGCGCCGGGCGTGTACGCGCGGGCCTACCTTGAAGGGCGCCTGACCGAGGCCGACCTCGCGCACTACCGGCAGGAGCTGACGGCGCCGGCCGACGGCGCGCGCGGCCTCTCGAGCTATCCGCACCCCTGGCTGATGCCGGACTTCTGGCAGTTCCCCACCGGCTCCATGGGCATCGGCCCCATCAGCTCGATCTATCACGCGCGCTTCATGCGCTATCTCACGCACCGCAACCTGCTGGATTGCGGTGGCCGGAAAGTGTGGGGCGTGTTCGGCGACGGCGAGATGGACGAGCCCGAGAGCATGAGCGCGCTCACGCTCGCCTCGCGCGAAAAGCTCGACAACCTGGTGTGGGTGGTGAACTGCAACCTGCAGCGGCTCGACGGCCCGGTGCGTGGCAACGGCCGCATCATCGACGAGCTGGAGAAATTGTTCCGCGGCGCCGGCTGGCATGTGATCAAGCTGGTGTGGGGCAGCGACTGGGACGGCCTGTTCGCGCGCGACACCACGGGCGCGCTGGCCCGCGCCTTCGCCAACACGGTGGACGGCCAGATGCAGACCTTCGCGGCCAAGGATGGGCGCTTCAACCGGGACAACTTCTTCGGCCAGAACGAGGAGCTGAAGCGCCTCGCCCAGGGCATGACCGACGAGCAGATCGACCGCTTGAAGCGCGGCGGCCATGACCTGGTGAAGATCCACGCCGCCTACGCCGCGGCCGCCGCGCACCGCGGCCAGCCCACCGTGGTCCTGGCGCACACCAAGAAGGGCTACGGCATGGGCGCCGCCGGCCAAGGCAGGATGACCACGCACAGCCAGAAGAAGATGGACCAGTCGGCGCTGCTCGAATACCGCAACCGTTTCAACCTGCCGATCTCCGACGAGCAGGCCCGCCAGCTCGAATTCTTCAAGCCGGCCGCAGACAGCGCGGAGATGCGCTACCTGCATGCCCAGCGCGCGAAGCTCGGAGGCTACCTGCCGCAGCGCATCGCCCGGTCGCAGCCGCTGGCCGTGCCCGCACTCGCTTCGTATGGGAACTTCGCCACCGCGGCCGGCGGCAAGGAGATGTCCACCACGATGGCCTTCGTGCGGCTGCTGGGCGGCTTGCTCAAGGACCAGGAGCTGGGGCCGCGCGTCGTGCCCATCGTCGCCGACGAAGCGCGCACTTTCGGCATGGCCAACCTGTTCAAGCAGGTCGGGATCTATTCCAGCGTGGGGCAGCGCTACCAGCCCGAGGACATCGGCTCGGTGCTGTCGTACCGCGAGGCGCTGGACGGCCAGATCCTGGAAGAGGGCATCAGCGAGGCCGGCGCACTGGCGAGCTGGACGGCGGCGGCCACCAGCTACAGCGTGCACGGTTTTCCGATGCTGCCGTTCTACATCTACTACTCGATGTTCGGCTTCCAGCGCGTGGGCGACGCGATCTGGGCCGCAGCCGACCAGCGCTCGCGCGGCTTCCTGCTAGGCGCCACCTCCGGGCGCACCACATTGGCGGGCGAGGGCCTGCAGCACCAGGACGGCACCAGCCACCTGGTGGCGGCCACGGTGCCGAACTGCAGGGCCTACGACCCGGCGTTCGCCGGCGAGTTGGCCGTGATCATCGACCGCGGCATGCGCGAGATGCTGGTGGAGCAGCAGGACTGGTTCTACTACGTCACCCTGACCAACGAGAACTACGCGCAGCCGGATTTGCCGGCGGGCGTGGAGGAGGGCGTGGTCCGCGGCTGCTACAAGTTCGCCACCTACGGCCTCGAGGCCGGCGCGGGCGCGTCGCGCAGGGTGACGTTGATGGGCTCCGGCGCGATCCTGACCGAGGTCGTCAAGGCCGCGCAGCAACTGGCCGCCGAAAGCATTGCCTCCGACGTGTTCAGCGTCACCAGCTGGAGCGAGCTGGCGCGCGATGGGCAAGCTTGCGAGCGGCGGGCCCTGAATCCCGACCGTCCTGAGCCCGTCGCAGGGCCTGCGGGGCTTCGACAAGCTCAGCCCGAACGGAATGAGCGGCAAGTCCCGCCCGTCCCGTTCGTCGCGCAGCAGCTTGCCGCCAGCGATGGACCGGTCATTGCCGCGACCGACTACGTGCGCGCTGTCCCGGAAAGCATCCGCGCATTCATTCCGCCGCAGCGGCGCTACCTCACGCTCGGCACCGACGGGTTCGGGCGCAGCGACACGCGTGCGGCGCTGCGCCAGTTCTTCGGCGTCGATGCGGCCAGCATTGTTCGCGCCGCCAAACACGCCTTGTCATTGCGGGCTTGACCCGCAATCGCCTTAATATGCGCGCATGCCGACCAAATCCCGCTTCTGGGCCGACCTGACCACGCGCGACTTCGCGCAATTGGACGTGGCAGCCACGGTGGCCGTGCTGCCGCTCGGGGCGACCGAGCAGCACGGGCCGCATCTGCCCTTGTCCGTCGACCAGGTGGTGGTCGATGGGGTGATCGCCGCTTCGCTGGCGCATTTGGCGGCCGAGCTCCCGGTCCTGTTCCTGCCCACGCAGCAGGTGGGCTACAGCCCCGAGCATTCCAGTTTTCCGGGCACGCTGACGTTGTCCTGGGAAACCGCGATCGCCACCTGGATCGAGATCGGCGAGTGCGTCGCGCGCGCCGGCGTGCGCAAGCTGCTGCTGCTCAACGCGCATGGCGGGCAGGTCAGCCTGAGTGACATCGTCGCGCGCGAGTTGCGCACGCGTTGCCAGCTGATCGTGTACAGCTGCAGCTGGTGGAACCTGCCGCTCGGCGATGCGGTGAACGGCATGTTCAGCGCCGAGGAGCACCGGTTCGGCGTCCATGCGGGGGAAATCGAAACCTCGATCATGTTGTTGTTGCGGCCGCAAGATGTGGTGATGCAGCAGGCGCGCGATTTCAAATCCTCCTCGCAGCATCGCGCGGCGCGCTATCCCATCCTGGGCAACGGCAGCAGCGCCAAGCTCGGCTGGCAGATGCAGGACTACAACGCCGAAGGGGCGGCCGGCAACGCCGCTGCCGCCACGGCGGACAAGGGCCACGCGGTGGTCGCGGCCGCGGGGCGCCAGCTGGCCCTGCTGTTGCAGGAGTTGTCGCAGCTGCCGCTGTCCACGCTGGCGGACCCCGCCGCCTGAAGCTCCCGGCGCGGGGGGAGCATCAGCGTCGTCCTACGCCAGCTTGCGAGGGCACCGACAGCATGCCGCCACCCACTCGCTAGATTGGGAGAGTGTCCGGCGCCCCTGCCGGCATTTTTTCAAGGAGCGCGAAATGACAACAGTTGCTGACGTGATGACCCGCGGCGTGCGGACCATGTCTCCCTCGGATACCGTCGCCCGGGCCGCGCAGGCCATGGACGAACTCAATGTGGGCGTGATTCCCGTGTGCGACGGCGACAAGCTGGTTGGCATGGTGACCGACCGCGACATCGTGGTGCGTGGCGTGGCGCAGGAATGCGACATCAAGACGACCAAGCTCGCCGACGTGATGAGCACCAACGTGCGTTGTGCCAAGGAAGACCAGGACATCGACGAGATCCTGGGCGAGATGGCCGATTCGCAGATCCGCCGGCTGCCCGTGGTGGACCAGCAGCAGCGGCTGGTCGGGATCGTGACGCTGGGAGATATCGCGGACAAGGACCCCGACGACGAATCGGAAGTGGCGACGTCGCTGGCCGACATCTCGTCGCCCGCACGGCCCGATCGGTCCAACCAGTCGCAGGCCAGCGGCGCCGCGGGCGGGGGGCAGCCCAAGCAGGGGAAGTCCCGCAAGTAAGGGACTGCGGCGGCCCCGCGCCGCCACCGCCGGGCAAGGACGAGCTGGCGCCGACGGCCGGGCTGCTGTTGCGCGCCGGCGACTCGTATTCAGGAATCTGCCTGCGTTTGTGAGCTACGTCACAGCGCGAAACGACGGCGCTTCCTACACTGGAGGCTTGAAAGGAGCCGTCGTGCGTTTTCCAGCCGCCACCGAACCCAAGCAGCCGCTGCGAAGCATCGCGGCGACGGCGCTGCTGCGCCGCGTGGCGGCGTCCCGTCCATCGGCTCCGATCCGCCAAGCCGAAACCGCGCCGCAGCGAGCCGAGGAATTGCCGCTCGACCTGGACGAACGCGTGCGCCTTGTCGGAGAGTGGTAGCGCGCCAGTTCGCGTGCCGCGAGGGGCACGTTCATTTCGGCACACCGCAAAAAGCAAAGAGGGCGCGCAGCGCCCTCGGTCCGGCGCAGCCCGGCTTAGCGGCCAGCGCTGGTGTTGCCGCTGGTCTTGCCTGACCGGTTGCTCTCGCTGCGAGCCTGGCCGCCCTTGCGTCCGGCTTCACGGGCCTCTTCCGAGGTGAATTCGTGGGCCGTGCCCTTTTCATGGGCGGCGCGGCCGCCTTCGCTTGCGATCTCGCGCTGGCGCTGCGGGTCCATCGAAGCGAAGCCGCGATTGGAGCTGCCTTTCTTGCCTTGGTCGCTCTGGTTGCCTTGATTGTTGGATGCCATGATCGGATCTCCTGAAGGTAAAAACACGGTGGGTGATTCATGACCGGGTGCATTTCCGGGCATACCCCCAATTGAGCGTGCACGCCGCTGCTTCGCTCGTCAGGAAGAAAAGCAGGGCTGTGTAGGACGTGGCCTTGCCTGGTTACGATTCGTTGCTATCACTTGGATAGCAAGACCGGCCCGAGGCGTTTGAGCAGCGCGGCTGCTTCGGCCGGCGGGGCGGACGGCGCCGTCGCCTCCAGCAGGCTCGCCAGCAATCTCGAAAACTGCGCGGCCGACGGCTGCACGGGCCCGAAGAAACGCGCGCTGTCGCCGCGCGCCACCAGCATCGTCGGAAAGGTTTCGATGTCGACATCGCCCATTGCGTCGGCTTCGTCCTCGATGTCGACCCAGGCGAAGTGCAGGGCGGGATGGGCCGCGGCAAGCTGCTCGAACTGCGCGCGCCATTCGCGGCAGACTCCGCACCACTCGGCGCACAGGCAGATCACGCGCCAGTGGTCGGCATGGGCAGCGGTGTTCGGGTCCATCGCACGGAAGTTTAGCAAGCCGGCCTGCGCGAGACGCGGCGGCCGGCTCTTCGCCCTGGCAGGAGGGCTGCGATCAGGAATAGGTGACCCACGCCGGGTCTTCGTGCTCCAGATGCGGAATGGCGTTGAAGCACACCAGCATGTGGCGCTTGGGCGTGAAGGCGAATTCGGTGATCGAGCTGTTGCGGATGCGCATGTTCAGGTCGATCGTCGTTTCCGGGCTGGTGCCCAGCACGTGGCCGACGGCAGTGGCGATCGGCCCGCCGCTCGTGACGATCAGCACCGTCTGGCCATAGTGGTTGGCGCGCACGTGGTCCAGCGCACCGGCCACGCCGGCCACGAAGTCGTCGTAGCTGGGCATGCCCTTGGGGCTCACCACGCCGGCCATCCATTGCGCGAGGCCGTCGCGCAGCAGGCGGAAGTGATGCCGGTACATCTCGGGCGACGTCGGCTTTTCCAGCTTGTGCGGATGCACGCTGGCGATCACGGCCTGGCTGTCGTATTCGTTCAGGCCGTCCCACGACAGGTGCTCCCCGCCCGCCTGGTTCATGCCTTGCAGGATGCCTTCCAGCGTCTGCTTGTGCCGCCGCAGCGTGCCCGCGATGAGCCCGTCGAAGCGGATGCCCTTGCGCGCGAAATATTCGCCGACACGCACGCTCTGCTTGTGGCCGAGCTCGCTGAGCTGGTCGTAGTTGTCGGCGCCGAACGAGGCCTGTCCGTGCCGCACCAGATAGAGGGTTCCCATATGCAGGCGATTCTGGCCGCGCACAGCGCGGCCGCAAGTCACCGCCGCGACGGAGTCAGCGTCCAGCCAGCACGCGGGCGAACACTTCCGTGTCCACATTGCCGCCGGTGAGCGCCACCCCGACGGCGCGGCCCTGCCGGCGCCCGCGTTGCTGCGTGGCGGCGGCCAGGCCCGCGGCGCCGGCGCCCTCGGCGACGTTGTGGGTATCGGCGAACAGCACACGCATCGCCTGCGCCACCT
>JAGRPN010000353.1 GCA_019449555.1 Ramlibacter sp. | reverse complement strand
CTTCTTGGCGGCCTTCTTCGACTTCTTGGCGGACTTCTTGGTGGCCTTGGCTTCAGCCTTGGCTTCCTTCTTTTCAGCCTTGGTGGCCGAAGCGGCGGGCTTGGCGCCGGAAGCGGCGGCGGCCGGCGCGTCAGCGGCGAAAGCGGTGGACACGGCGAACACGGTGCCGATCAGGAGGGCGAGCAGTTTGGTCATTTGAAGAGTCCTTTCAGGGTGTGGAGTCACGTTTTTTCGAAAAAACCTCCGAGAATCGGAAGGCCCATCCGTAACGGGCGTTGTTGTGAAATGGTTGACAAACGGGCGGGGGCCTCCGGAAAACCGGCCGGCGCCCCAGGCGGAATCAGAATTCTCCGTGCCGGGGAACAGCCGGTTTCGCAGCTAGAATTCGAGGGCTTTGCGGGCGCTCGTCGCGCAAACAACAATCAGCAGATCCTCTTCCCCTTCCAGAGAGTTTTCCCCCATGTACCAGCACATCAAGGTCCCGACCCAGGGCCAGAAGATCACCGTCAACGCCGACATGTCGCTCACGGTGCCCGACCAGCCGATCATCCCCTTCATCGAAGGCGACGGCACCGGCGTGGACATCACCCCGGTGATGCTCAAGGTGGTCGATGCGGCGGTGGCGAAAGCCTACGGCGGCAAGAAGAAGATTCACTGGATGGAGGTCTATGCCGGCGAGAAATCCACCAAGGTGTACGGCCCGGACGTGTGGCTGCCCGACGAAACCCTGGCGGCCGTGCGCGACTACGTCGTCTCCATCAAGGGCCCGCTCACGACGCCGGTCGGCGGTGGCATCCGGTCGCTCAACGTCGCCCTGCGCCAGCAGCTCGATCTGTACGTCTGCCTGCGCCCGATCCAGTACTTCGACGGCGTGCCGTCCCCGGTCAAGGAGCCGCACAAGACCAACATGATGATCTTTCGCGAGAACTCGGAGGACATCTACGCCGGCATCGAATTCGAAGCCGAGAGCGACAAGGCCAAGCGGCTGATCAAGATCCTGCAGGAAGACTTCGGCGTCAAGAAGATCCGCTTCCCCGCCAGTTCGGCCATCGGCATCAAGCCGGTTTCGCGCGAGGGGACCGAGCGGCTGGTGCGCAAGGCCCTGCAGTACACCATCGACAACGACAAGCCCAGCATGACTATCGTGCACAAGGGCAACATCATGAAGTTCACGGAAGGCGGCTTCCGGGACTGGTCCTACGCCCTGGCGCAGCGGGAATTCGGCGCCCAGCCGATCGACGGCGGCCCGTGGTGCAAGTTCAAGAACCCGAAGACCGGCAAGGAGATCATCGTCAAGGACATGATCGCCGACGCCTTCCTGCAGCAGATCCTGCTGCGTCCCGCCGAGTACAGCGTGATCGCCACGCTCAACCTCAACGGCGACTACATCTCGGACGCGCTGGCGGCCCAGGTCGGCGGCATCGGCATCGCCCCGGGCGCGAACCTGAGCGACACCGTCGCCATGTTCGAGGCAACCCACGGCACCGCGCCCAAGTACGCCGGCAAGGACTACGTCAACCCCGGCTCGGAAATCCTTTCGGCCGAAATGATGCTGCGCCACATGGGCTGGACCAAGGCGGCCGACCTGATCATCAGCTCGATGGAAAAGTCCATCCTCAGCAAGAAGGTCACGTACGATTTCGCGCGCCTGATGGAGGGTGCCACGCAGGTGAGCTGCTCCGGGTTCGGCCAGGTGATGATCGAGAACATGTGAGCGGGACGGCAAGCACCGAAGCAAGCCGCCTTCGGGCGGCTTGCTTTTTCAGCCGGGGCGCTTATTTGCTGACTACGTCACCATGCCCGGCGGCATGGAACTGCGGGGCGCGCACCTTCGAATGGCGAGGCGCGCGCTCGGCAGCCTGGCCGGGCGCCGGCTCGGACTGCGCGAGCGACGCCTCCGCCTGGATGTTCTGCGCGAGCTGGCCCTTGGGCCCTTCGGAGATTTCGAACGTGACGCGCGAGCCCTGCTTCAAGGTCTTGAAGCCCTCCATGGCAATGGCCGAGAAATGCGCGAACACATCCGCACCGCCACCGTCGGGTTCGATGAACCCAAAGCCCTTGGCATCGTTGAACCATTTAACCGTTCCGGTTGCCATTTCTTCAGCCTCTTGTTTTCCCTCTTGACTATCCTGAAGTGTCCCGGATTGGAGTAGGGCTGTCAATATTTTCACGAACTAAAGTTTTCTGCGTATCAAGATGGTACGAAACGTTGCATGCCGTGGCGGCCGGGGCAAAAATTGAATGCAAAGGGACCGACGCCCATGTCGCTTGAATGTGACGATTGCATCACCAATTCACCTTCAGGCTGCAGCGCGAAAGTCCGCTCGATAGAATGAATTTCATGGCCAGCAAAATTCCCGTCCCTGCTCCGGTCGCCCCGAAAACGCGGCCGAAGGACGACGACGGCGGGTCGGTGGTGGTCGAGCGCAAGACACAGAAGACGAAACCGCCGCAGATGTACCAGGTCGTCATGCTGAATGACGACTACACGCCCATGGAATTCGTCGTGGTGGTGATCCAGGAGTTTTTCAACAAGGACCGCGAAACGGCGACGCAGATCATGCTCAAGATCCATCTCGACGGGAAGGGGATTTGCGGCGTCTATTCGAGGGATGTCGCGGCCACGAAGGTGGAGCAGGTGCAAGAGGCCGCGCGTCAGGCAGGGCATCCGCTGCAATGTGTGAGTGAACCGGTTGAGTAAAGCCGGATCGAACCCATTTAGAGCATTTAAAGTAGTACGTAGCAAGGCAGAAGGAAATCTCATGATTGCCCAGGAATTGGAAGTCAGCCTCCACATGGCGTTCGTGGAGGCAAGGCAGCAGCGCCACGAGTTCATCACGGTGGAGCACCTGCTGCTTGCCCTGCTGGACAATCCCAGCGCGGCGGAAGTGCTGCGCGCATGCTCGGCCAACATCGACGACCTGCGCAAGTCGTTGTCCAACTTCATCAAGGACAACACCCCGCAGGTCGCAGGAACCGACGACGTGGACACCCAGCCGACATTGGGTTTCCAGCGCGTCATCCAGCGCGCCATCATGCACGTGCAGTCCACCGGCAACGGCAAGAAGGAAGTGACCGGCGCGAACGTGCTGGTCGCCATCTTCGGCGAGAAGGACTCGCACGCGGTCTATTACCTGCACCAGCAGGGCGTGACCCGCCTGGACGTGGTGAACTTCATCGCACACGGCATCAAGAAGAGCGACCCGCCCGAGCCCTCCAAGAGCGGGGAATCGTCCTCCGGTGAAGGCGAGGAGAGCGGCGAGAAGAACGAGAAGGCCTCGCCGCTGGAGCAGTTCACGCAGAACCTGAACCAGGCTGCCCGCGACGGCAAGATCGATCCGCTGATCGGCCGCGAGTACGAGGTCGAGCGCGTGATCCAGATCCTGTGCCGGCGCCGCAAGAACAACCCGCTGCTGGTCGGAGAGGCCGGCGTGGGCAAGACCGCGATCGCGGAAGGCCTCGCCTGGCGCATCGTGCAAAAGGAAGTGCCCGAAATCCTGGCGGATTCCAACGTGTATTCGCTGGACATGGGCGCGCTGCTGGCCGGCACCAAATACCGGGGGGACTTCGAGCAGCGCCTGAAGGGCGTGCTCAAGTCGCTCAAGGACAAGCCGAACGCGATCCTTTTCATCGACGAGATCCATACGCTGATCGGCGCGGGCGCGGCCTCGGGGGGCACGCTCGATGCATCGAACCTGCTCAAGCCCGCGCTGTCGCAGGGCAGCCTGAAGTGCATCGGCGCCACCACGTTCACGGAATACCGCGGCATCTTCGAGAAGGACGCGGCGCTGTCGCGGCGCTTCCAGAAGGTGGACGTGGTCGAGCCGAGCGTGGCCGAAACCATCGAGATCCTCAAGGGCCTGAAGTCGCGCTTCGAGGAGCACCACAGCGTCAAGTACGCGGCCAATGCGTTGACGGCGGCGGCCGAGCTGTCGGCCAAGTACATCAACGACCGGCACCTGCCGGACAAGGCGATCGACGTGATCGACGAAGCCGGCGCGGCGCAGCGGATCCTGCCCGCGGGCAAGCGCAAGAAGACGATTTCCAAGACCGAGGTCGAGGAGATCGTGGCCAAGATCGCGCGCATCCCGCCCGCGAACGTGTCGAACGACGACCGCGGCAAACTGCAGAACCTGGAGCGCGACCTCAAGAGCGTCGTGTTCGGACAGGACAAGGCGCTGGAAGTGCTGGCGGCCTCGGTCAAGATGGCGCGCTCGGGCCTGGGCAAGGGCGACAAGCCGATCGGCTCGTTCCTGTTCTCCGGGCCTACCGGCGTGGGCAAGACCGAAGCGGCCAAGCAGCTCGCCTACATCATGGGCATCGAGCTGATCCGCTTCGACATGTCCGAGTACATGGAGCGTCACGCGGTGAGCCGCCTGATCGGCGCGCCGCCGGGCTACGTGGGCTTCGACCAGGGCGGCCTGCTCACCGAGGCGATCAGCAAGAAGCCGCATGCGGTGCTGCTGCTCGACGAGATCGAGAAGGCGCACCCGGACATCTTCAACGTGCTGCTGCAGGTGATGGACCACGGCACGCTGACGGACAACAACGGGCGCAAGGCCGACTTCCGCAACGTGATCATCATCATGACGACCAATGCGGGCGCCGAGACGATGAACAAGGCGGTGATGGGCTTCACCCAGGTGCGCGAGCAGGGCGACGAGATGGCCGACATCAAGCGGCTGTTCACGCCCGAGTTCCGCAACCGCCTGGATGCGACGGTGAGCTTCAAGTCGCTGGACGAGCAGGTCATCCTGCGCGTGGTGGACAAGTTCCTGCTGGTGCTGGAGCAGCAATTGGCCGAGAAGAAGGT
>JAGRPN010000352.1 GCA_019449555.1 Ramlibacter sp. | reverse complement strand
GGATCGCTGCCCAGCACCTTGGCGCGGAACTCGCGCCGGTCGGTGAGTTTCACCGTCACCTCGTTCGCGTCCTTCACCACGTGCGCGTTGGTCATGATGATGCCGTCCGGGCTGACGATGAAGCCCGAGCCCATGCCGCGCACGGGCACCTCACGCGGCGCGGCGCCGCGGCCGCGCTGCCCTTGGCCTTGCTGGAAGTGCCGGAAGAACTCGAACGGATCGCTGAACATCTCCGGGTCCACGCCCATGGTCTTGCGCGTGCCGCTCACGCTGATGTTGACGACGGCCGGGCCGTAGCGTTGCGTGATCAGCGGAAAGTCGGGCGCCGCCGTATTCGTGACGACGGCGGGAGCGGGTGCGCCGGTCCCCGCCGCCGTGGCGGGTGGCGCCATCACGGCCGGGGGCGCGGCCTCGGCGCGGCTGCGATGCAATGCCTCGACACCGGCACCGCCGATCACGCCGGCGCCCAGCAGAGCCAGCACCAGCGGCGCAGCCTTCAATTGAATTCGTGTCATAGCTGTGTTTCCTCGAGTGGGTTGTAGCTATTGCAAGTATGGGGACGCGCGCTTAGGCCAGTCTTAAAGCGGCGGAACCCGAAGGCGGCGCGCGCAGGCGATGCCTGCCCTTCCGTTGGCGATCAGGCGGGGAAGACGACCTCGGCCTTCAGGCCACCCAGCCGCTCGGAGCGGTCCAGCTTCACCCGCGCACCATGGCGCCGGGCGACGGCGCGCACGATCGCCAGCCCCAGGCCGCTGCCGGCCACGTGCGAGTCGGCCGCGCGGTAGAAACGGTCGAACACGCGCTCGCGTTCGGCTTCGGGAATGCCCGGCCCGCTGTCCTCGACGGTGAGGGTCGGCGCGCCGCCATGCTCGCCCAGCGCGAGGTCCACCTGCCCGCCTTCGGGCGAATACTTGACGGCGTTGTCCAGCAGGTTGCGCAGCAGGATGTGCAGCGGCTCCGGCTGGCCGCGCACCCACACTTGACCTTGCGTGACCAGGCCCACGTCGATCTTCCGTGCCTGTGCCTGGGGCAACACATCGGCCACGGCCTGCCGCGCGAGGTCTTCCAGGTCGATGCGCTGCCACTGCGCCGCCGAAGCGCGCTCGCCCTCTTCGCGGGCCAGCACCAGCAATTGCCCGACCAATTGGATCGCACGCTCGATGCCTTCGTTGAGACGGGCGACGGCGGCTTCCAGCGCCGTCGCGTCGCCGCCGGCGCGCCGCAAGGCCTGCGCCTGCAGCTTCAGCGCCGTGAGCGGCGAGCGCAACTCGTGTGCGGCATCGGCGACGAAATTCTGCTGGGCCGCGAACGCCACGCGCACGCGCCCGAACAGCAGGTTCAGCTCCTGCACCAGCGGCAGCACTTCTTCCGGCAAGCCCGCGTCGGGCAAGGGGGACAGGTCGTCAGCCGCGCGACTCGCGACCTGCCGGCGCATGCGCTCGACCGGCGCGAGCGAGCGGCTGATCAGCCACCACACGGCCAGCATCAACAGGGGCGCGAGCAGCGCGACCGGCAGCACCGCGCGCACCGCGAGCACGCGGGCCCGGCGTTGCCGCTCGTCCAGGTCCTGCGCGATCTGGATCGTCTGCTCGGGTGTCTGCAGCGAGTACACGCGATAAGGCACGCCGTTCACGGACATGTCCGAAAAGCCGAGCACCGCGCGCTCCGGCAATGCCATCTCGGTCGAGCGGAAGATCTGCGCGCCGTCGGGCCCCCAGATCTGCACCAGGACATCGGTGGAGCCCGGGTCCGCCGGCGTGACGTGCATGCCACCCTGGACCGAGCGCGCGAGTTCCTGCAGGTGATAGTCGAACATCATGTCGGCCTGCTGCAAGGCCGTGCGATAGGCGGTGCTCGCCTGCAGCACGGACGCGAACGCGATCGCGGCCAGCACCAGCCACAACAGGCGGCGCCTCAGCGAATGGGGGGAGTGGACCGGAGTGCGTGCCATGCTCATTCCCGCGGGATCACATAACCGAGGCCGCGCACCGTCTGGATCCAGTCGCTGCCGAGCTTCTTGCGCAGCCCATGCACGTAAACCTCGACCGCATTGCTGCTGATCTCGTCTTTCCAGCCGTAGAGCTTTTCCTCCAGCTGGGCGCGCGAGAACACCACGCCGGGCCGGGCGATCATCGGCTCGAGCACGGCCCACTCGCGCGCTGACAGCGATACCGGCTCGCCATTCACTGCGGCTTCGCGCGTGGCCGGATTCAGCGTGACGCCCTTGTGGCTGAACACCGGCTCGGCCCGCCCGGCGCTGCGCCGGATGAGTGCGCGAATGCGCGCCAGCAACTCTTCCGTGTCGAACGGCTTGACCACGTAATCGTCCGCGCCGGCATCCAGCCCGGCTATGCGATCGCCGACGGCATCGCGCGCGGTCGCCACCAGCACCGGCACGCTGGAGTGGCGCGCCCGCAATGAGCGCAGTACGTCCAGGCCGTCGCGTTTGGGCAACCCGAGGTCGAGCAGCACCAGGTCGTAGGACTCGTTGCGCAAGGCGGTATCGGCCATCGCCCCATCGCGGACCCAATCGACCGCGTAATGCTCGTCCCGCAAGGCATCGAGCATGGCCTCGCCGATCATCGCGTCGTCTTCGACCAGCAGCAGTCGCATGTGTCTTGGGCTTCAGGTGGGCAGCGAACGATTATGGGCCGCTCGTGCTTAGACCAGCCTTAACGGCGTGTCGGACAAGGACTACGGCGCTTTGCCCGCAGAGCCTTCATAGTTGCAGCATTACCGCAAGCTCATCGCGCCCCGGCGCCGGCCATCGGACATGATCTGCAAGCTCTTGGGCGCACTCGGCGCCAGCATCGTGCTGTGTCTCGCGCCGGTGGCCGCGCAAACCGCGGGCGCGCCCGATTCCAATCCCGCTCAGGCCGAGCCGACGGGACCGCCTTCGTTCGACCTCGTGATCCGCGCGCCCGAAGCGGTGCAGTCGCTGCTCGAGCGGCATCTCGAGCTGCGCCGCTACCGCGAGGTGAGCGACCTGGACGACGCCGAGCTGGCTCGCCTGCTGGCGCTGGCGGAGAACGACGTGCGCGAGCTGGTGGCGACGCTCGGCTATTTCACTCCGAAGATCTTCATCGCTCGCGAACCGGGGCCCGGCAGGCCGACCGTCGTGATCGCGGTCGACCCGGGCGAAGCGGCCCGGGTGGGCGATGTTGCGATCGATTTCGAAGGCGACATCGCGGCCAGCACCGACACCGACGCTGCGCTCCAGCGCGAGGCCATCCGGGGCGGGTGGCGGCTGCCGCAGGGCCAGGCATTCACCCAGTCGACCTGGGATGATGCGAAGGCGCAGGCGGTGCGCGACCTGACCGCGCGCCGCTATCCGGCGGGGCGGATGAGCTACAGCCTCGCCGACATCGATGCGCCGGCGCACCGCGCTCACCTCGGGCTGCGCCTGGACTCGGGCCCGCTGTTTCGGCTCGGCCCGATGCGGGTGAGCGGGGTCGAACGCTACGACCCCGTCCTGGTGCCGCGCATCGCTCTGCTGCCGCCGGGCTCCATCTACGATCGCGAGCGGCTGTTGCAGGGCCAGTTGCGGCTCGCGAGCAGCGGCTATTTCGACTCGGCTTTCATCCTGGTGGACCCGGAAAGCGATCCGCAGGCAGCGCCGGTGCAAGTGACCGTGCGCGAGGCGCCGCTGCAGAAGGTGGTGCTGGGCATCGGCCTCACCACCGACACCGGTCCGCGCGCTTCCATCGAGCACATCCACAACCGCGTGCCGGGTCTGGGCTGGCGCGCCGTGAGCAAGCTCCAGCTGGACCGCAAGGCGCCGTTCGCGCAATCCGAATGGACGGCGGTGCCCGACGAAAAAGGCTGGCGCTGGGCGGCGCTCGCACGGGTCGAGCGAGTGGACGATGGCAACCTCGTCACCTATGGGCAGCGCCTGCGCGCCGGGCGCCTTCGCACCGAAGAGCACATCGACCGCAATGTGTACGTGCAGTTCGACCGCGCCAGGGTGCAGACGCAGGCGGGCGTGCCGGTGACGTCGGCCGAGAGCGGCGCCGGCAGCGCGCTCAGCGCGAACTACGTGTGGACCGGCCGCTATTTCGACAATATGACCTTCCCGTCGCGTGGCCACGGCCTGGGGCTGGAACTGGGCGGCGGCATCACGCTGGGCGGCGATCGCAGCCCGTTCCAGCGCACGGTGTTTCGCTGGCTCGGACTGCTCCCGTTGCGCGAAGGGCGCCTGCAACTGCGTGCCGAGGCCGGCGCGGTGCTGACCCGCCCGTCGGCCCGCGTGCCTTCGACGCAATTGTTCCGCACCGGCGGCGACACCACGGTGCGCGGCTACGGCTATCGCGACATCGGGGTGGCGCTGCCCGGCGGGCAGGTCGGGCCCGGGCGCTACCTCGCGGTGGGCAGCGTCGAATGGCAAAAGCCGGTTCGCCGCGGCGGATTGCCGACCAATTTCGAGAGTGTCCTGTTCGTCGATGCCGGCGCGGTGGCCGACCGGGTTGGCAACCTGCGGCCATCGGTCGGTGTCGGTACCGGCGTGCGCTGGAGAAGCCCGGTGGGCCCGCTGCAGGCCGACCTGGCTTATGGCGTGAAGGTGCGCAAACTGAAGCTCCACATGAGCGTGGGGTTCGTGTTTTGAACCGCCCGCGCCGCCCGTCCCGCCTGCCCGCCGTCCTGCTGGCGCTGATCGTGCTGCTCTTCGCGGCGGCCGCCGGCCTGTGGTGGTGGTCCGGCCTCGAAGGCTCGCTGGAATGGGTGCTGCGGCGCATTTCGGCGTCGCAGCCGGTGACGATGGAAGGCGTGCGCGGCGCGGTGCGCTCGGAATGGCACGTGAGGCGCATCGTGTGGGAACGCGCGGGCCTCACGATCGAGGCGCAGGACGTGAACCTGTCGTGGCAGCCGATGTGGCTGCTCGAGGGCATCGTGAAGGTGGACCGGCTCGACGCCGCGGCCTTGCGCATCACGGATCGGCGCCCGCCCTCCGGCCAGCCGTGGCAGATGCCCGCGTCGCTCGCGGCGCGCACCGAGCTGCAGCTCGACGACGTGGTCATCGGGCAGGTGGAGTGGAACGCGGCGCAGAGCTACCGCGCCGAGAACTTGCGGGCGCGCTACTGGTTCGACCACGAAGCGCATTCGTTAGCGGTGCGGGGCGTGCGCCTTTACGGCGGGACGTATGGCGTGCATGGGAGCCTGGGCGCGGTCGCGCCCTTTCCGCTGGATGCGGCGCTGGACGGCAAGCTCGCCGCCGAGGTGCCGGGCATCGCACAGAAGTTGCCGCTCGAGTTCACCGCGAAGCTGCGCGGCCCGTTGGCGGACCTGCAGGCGCAGGGTTGGCTGCGCGCGGCGATCGGGCCCGCCGGAACGCAGGTAACGCAAGCCACGGCCACCGCACGCATCACGCCGTGGGCGGCGCAGCCGGTGCCGCAGGCGCAAGCGCAATTGGCCGGGCTGGACCTGGCGAACCTCTGGCCGCAGGCGCCGCGGACCCGCCTGGCCGGCACGGTGCAGGTGGCGCCGGCCGGCACGGCCACGTGGCAGGCCAGCGCCGACCTGCAGAACGAACTGGCGGGGCCGTGGGACCGGGCGCTGCTTCCGATCGAGCAGCTGAAGGGCCAAGGCCAGTGGCGCGCCGGCACGGCGCTCGTGCAGGAGCTCGATGCGCGCATGGGAGGCGGCCGTCTGCAGGCCACGGGTCAATGGCGCAGCGGCTCGGACGACTGGACCTTGCGCGGGCAGGTGACCGGCGTCGATCCGGGGGCGCTGCACAGCCGGATGGCGGCGGTTCCGGTCAGCGGCCGGGTGGACTTGCAGCAGCAAGGCGGCGCGATCGCGTTCGACCTCGGCCTGCGGGGCAGCGGGCGCGCGTCGAAAACGGCCCGGCGCGGCAGCACGTCGCAGACCACGGCCGCCGTGCGCGCGCTGGAACTGCGGCAGGTGATCGCGCAAGGCCGCTGGGCGGGTGGACGGCTGTCGCTGCCGAAGGTGCAATTGCGCACCCGCGACGCCAGCTTGCAGGGTGCGCTGGAACTGCAGCCGCAGGAGCGCGCGGGCAGCGGGCATTTGCAGTTGCAGGCGCCGGGCCTGAGCGCTCAGGCCAGCGGCGAGCTTGCGCAATCGCGCGGCCGCGGCACGCTGCAGGTCGACGGCAAGGAGCTCACGCAGGCGCAGCGCTGGCTGCAGCGCCTGCCCGGCATGCCCGCCTTCGGCAGCATGGCCCTTGCCGGCCGTGCGAACCTGCGGCTCGCATGGCAAGGCGGCTGGCGCGATCCGCTGGTGCAGGCCGGCCTGACTTCCCCCGCGCTGGAGATGCGCACCGGCGGCGATGCCGCCGCCGCGCCCTGGTCGATAAACGATGCCACCGCCACACTGAATGGACGGCTGAGCGACGCAAGCTTGAGCGCGCATGCGAAGGCGCGGCAGGCCCAGCGCGAGTTCGCCGTCGATTTCGCGGGACAAGGCGGGCGCGGGCCCTTGCGGCGCGGCGGGCCCGGCGTCTGGCAGGCACGCGTTTCCTCCCTGACGGTTTCCGCGCGCGACCCGGCGATCAGCACCGGCAACTGGCAACTCGCCTCACAACGCCCGTTCGAGCTGCGCTGGTCGCCGGTCGCGAAGAGCCTCGACGTGGGCGCGGGACAGGCCGTGCTGACCGCACCGCCGTTGAAGACCGCGGGCGCGCCCACCCAGGCCGTGCTGGCGTGGGAGCCGGTGCGCTGGGGCGGCGGCGAATTGCGCACCGCCGGCCGGCTCACCGGTTTGCCGATGGCATGGCTCGAGCTGGTCGGCAGCTCGCAACTGGCAGGCTCCGCGCTGTCGGGCGACATGGTGTTCGATGCCCAGTGGGATGCCAGCCTCGGGCGCGTGGTCAGGCTCAATGCGTCGCTCGCGCGCAGCCGCGGCGACATCACCGTGCAGGCGGACACACTGCAAGGCGCGTCGTCGCGGGTGCCCGCCGGCGTGCGCGATGCGCGCGTAACGCTCGCGAGCCAGGGCGAGCAGGTCACGCTGACGCTGCGCTGGGACAGCGAGCGGGCGGGCGTTGCCGATGGCAGGCTCGTCACCCGGCTGTCGCCCGGCGGCGCCGCGGGCTGGGAGTGGCCGGCCAGCGCCCCGATCGAGGGCAGATTGCGCGCGCAGCTGCCGCGTATCGGCGTGTGGTCGCTGTTGGCGCCGCCGGGCTGGCGCTTGCGCGGCTCGCTGTTGGCCGACGTTCAGGCGACCGGCACGCGCGGGGACCCCCGCCTCGCAGGCACGATCGCCGCCGATGACCTGGCGCTGCGCTCCGTGGTCGACGGCATCGAGCTGCGCAACGGCCGGCTGCGCGCGACCTTGCAGGGCAACCGGCTGCTCGTGACCGAATTCACCCTGCGCGGCGCCGGCGAGCGCGACACCGGTGGCACGGTCGTGGGCAGCGGCGAAGCGACCTGGACGGGCGGCGCTGCGCAACTGCGCGCCACCGCGCAACTGACGCGCCTGCGCGCCAGCATCCGCTCGGACCGCCAGCTCACCGTGTCGGGGCAGGTCGCGGCGCGGCTCGATGCCGCGGGCGCGAACATCGAAGGCCGCCTCAAGGTGGACCAGGCGCGCATCGTGCTGCCCGAGGAAAACGAGCCGAAACTGGGCGACGACGTGGTGGTGCGCAACGCGCCTGCCGGCGCGCTGGCGAAGGACCGTCGCGCGGCACCGGCACCCTCGCCCACGGCGCGGCCACTCGTGCTGGCCGTGGACCTGGACCTGGGAGAGGATTTCCAGGTGCGCGGCCGCGGCATGCAGACGCGGCTGCGCGGCGTGCTGGCGCTCACCGGCCAATCCATCACCGCGCCGCGGCTGGTCGGCACGATCACCACGGTGGGCGGCGAGTACCGCGCGTACAGCCAGCGGCTGGACATCGAGCGGGGCGTGCTGCGCTTCACGGGCCGCGTGGACAATCCGTCGCTCGATGTCCTGGCGATCCGTCCCAACCTGACCCAGCGCGTGGGCGTGCTGATCACGGGCACTGCCCAGGCGCCGTTCGTGCGTCTGTATGCAGAGCCCGAGTTGCCCGACGCGGAAAAACTGGCGTGGCTCATCACCGGCCGGCCGGCCCCGGCGACCGGCGCCGAAGCGGCGCTCATGCAGCAGGCGGCGCTGGCGCTGCTGGCCAGCCGCAAGAGCGGCGGGCGCAGCCTGGCCGGAGTGGTCGGCCTGGACGAGCTATCGGTGCGACGCGACAGCACGGAAGGCGCGGTCGTCACGCTGGGCAAGCGCTTTGCACGCAACTTCTACGCGTCGTACGAACGCAGCCTGTCGGGCGCGCTGGGCACGCTCTACATTTTCTACGACGTGTCGCGCCGCCTCACCGTGCGCGCGCAGGCCGGCGAACGCGCCGGCGTGGACCTGATCTTCACGTTTGCGTTCGATTGAGCCGCGGCCCGGCGGCCGCGGATTCAGCCGTGGGACGTTCGCGAATGTGCGATGGCCGGCGTCGCTTCTTCGACTTCCGCGGCGATGCCCGTCTGCAACAGCGCCAGGGCGGTGGCTGGATCGTCGGCGAACCGGAACAGCGCCAGATCGTCGCGATCGATCATGCCGTGGCGCACGAGCGCGTCGAAATTGATGACCTCGTTCCAATAGCTCGACCCATAGAGCACGATCGGGATCTGGCGATCGATCTTGCGGGTCTGCGTCAGCGTCAGGATTTCGGTCAGTTCGTCCAGCGTGCCGAAGCCGCCCGGGAACACGACCAGCGCGCGCGCCAGATGCGCGAACCAGAGCTTGCGCATGAAGAAGTAGTGGAATTCGAACGTCAGCTCGCGCGTGATGTAGGGGTTGGGCCGCTGCTCGTGCGGCAGCCCGATGTTCAGGCCGATGGTGCGCCCCCCGGCCTCGGATGCGCCGCGGTTGGCGGCTTCCATGATGCCCCCGCCGCCGCCGGTGCAAACGACATAACGGTGCGCATGCGAAGGAAGGTTCTTGGACCAGGTCGTCACCTGCCGCGCCAGTTCGCGCGCCGCATCGTAGTAGATGCCCAGCGGCCCGTCGGCGGCCAGCCGCGCGGAGCCGAAGAACACGATGGTGTCGCAAATGCGCGCGCGGTTGAAGGCGTGCATCGGCTCGAGGTATTCGGCCAGGATGCGCAGTGGACGCGCATCGTCGCTGTCGAGGAATCGCTCGTTCTTGTAGGCGAGTGGCTTGCGCCCAGGATCGATGCTGTTCATGGCCTTGGCCCCACTGCCGAAAAGTCGATGAAGCCGCGTGCGACATCGGTGTGGACCAGCTGCACTCGCACGCGCTCGCCCACGTCGAGGCCCTCGAACCCGCGCACGATCCTGCCTTCGGCGGCCGGCGCCGAAATGCGCACCCAGGTTCCCTTGTCCGACGCGCCGGTCACGATCCCGTCGAAATGCGCGCCGATGCGCGGGGCCAGGAGCAGCGCCGCGGCGGATTTGCGTACCTGGCGTTCCACTTTTTGCGCGTTGTCTTCCTGATCGGTGCAGTGGCGCGCCAGCGTCGCGAGTTCTTCGCCGCTGTAAGGCGGCGCCTGTCCGGCGAGCGCCGCCTTCAGCAAGCGTTGCGCGATCAGGTCGGGAAAGCGGCGGTTCGGCGCCGTGGAATGCGTGTAGTCCCTGACCGCCAGTCCGAAATGTCCCTCGGCGAGCTGGCCGGGGAGTTCGAGCGCGTACTCGCCCGAGCCGAGCAATTTGACCACTGCGAGCGAGAGGTCGGGAAAGCGCGCCGGGTCGGCCTCGCGGCTGCGGGTGAGGAATGCATCCAGCGCGGCGGCGTCCGGCGTCGGCGGCAAGCGCTCTCCCGATTGCGCCGCCAGCGCGACGATGCGCTCCCAGCGCTTCGGGGTCTTCAGGACCCGGCGCAGCGAAGGGAAGCCTTTCTTCTCGAGATATTTCGCGGTCGCGCCGTTGGCGGCGATCATGAAGTCCTCGATCAGTTCCTTGGCGCGGTTCTTTTCGTCCGGCAGCAGATCGGCCAGTGCGCCGTCATCGAAGACCGCCCGCACTTCCAGGGTTTCGAGCCGCAGTGCACCGTGCGCGTGCCGCACCCGCTTGAGCGCCTGCGCCGCCTTGTCCTGGATGCGCAATTGCTCTTCCAGTCCGGGCACCGCCGCGAGCCCGGCCGGCGCGGGCCCCGTGCCTTCCAGCCACGCGGCCACCCCGTTGTAGGCCAGCTTGGCACGGTTGAAGACCACGGCCCGGTAGATGTCGGAGGCCGTCACGCTGCCGTCGGCGGCGACGACCATTTCGATGACGATCGCAAGCCGTTCCTCGCCCTCGCCAAGGGAAGTCAGGTCGGTCGACAGGCGCTCCGGCAGCATCGGAAAGATCCTTGCGGCCGTATAGACGGAGGTCGTGTTGGTCCATGCGTGGCCGTCGATCGCGCAGTCTCTCCTGACCAGCGCATCGACGTCGGCAATGGCGACGAGGATTTTCACCGCGCCCCCCGCGCCAGGCTCGGCAACAGACAGCTGATCCAGATCGCGGGAATCGTCGTTGTCGATGGACGCCCAGAGCAAGCCGCGCAAGTCGCGAATGGCGGCACCCGACGGCGCGGCCGCCTGGGCGATCTGGCGGGTTTCGGCCAGCACGGCCGCCGAAAAATCAGGCAGCAGCCCGCGCTGGAGCATCGCCGCGTGCGCGATGCCCTGAAGTTGGTCTCTGCCGGCAGGTTGGGTTGTCGTCATGGATGAGCCTTTCTCGTCTACGCCAGTCTACCCACGTCTTGAAAACGACCGTGGCGCCGATACATGGCTTACCTGGAGAGATGGAATGACTACCGCGACCGCGACCGACGAATTCCTGCTCGACGCCTATTCGCAGACCGTGAGCCAGGTGGTCGAAAGCGCGGGGCCGGCTGTGGCCGCAGTGCACGTGGGTGACGCAAACGCGTCCGGCGGACGTTCGCTGGGCAGCGGATCGGGCTTCCTGTTCACCCCCGACGGCTACCTGCTGACCAACTCGCACGTGGTCCGCGCGGGCGCGCGCGCCGGGGAATCGGCCCCCGCCGCTTCGCTGCGCGTTGCGTTGCAGGATGGACGCGACTTGCGCGCCCGCTACGTCGGCGACGACCCCGACACCGATCTGGCGGTGCTGAACATCGACGGCGTTTCCTCGGGCGCTCTCGCGCATGCGGCGCTCGGCCGTTCGGCGGACTTGCGCCGCGGCCAGATCGCGATCGCCATCGGCAATCCGCTCGGCTTCGAGCAGACCGTCACCGCGGGCATCGTCAGTGCGCTGGGCCGCAGCATGCGCGCCAGCACGGGCCGGCTGATACCCGACGTCATCCAGACCGACGCGGCGCTCAACCCCGGGAACTCCGGCGGCCCGTTGCTCGACTCGCGGGGCGAGGTCATCGGCGTCAACACCGCCATCATCCATGGGGCGCAGTCGATCTGTTTCGCGGTCGCGATCGACACCGCCACCTGGGTCATCCCGCAACTGATGCAGCACGGGAAAGTGCGCCGCGGCTATCTCGGCGTGCAGGGCATGACCGTGCCGGTGCACCGGCGCCTGGTGCTCGCGTACGAACTGCAGCAAAAGACCGCCGTCAGGGTGAATTCGGTCGAAAAGAACAGCCCGGCCGACGTCGCCGGCGTCAGGGCGGACGACCTCATCGTCGGCCTGGATGGGATCGTGATCGATTCGGTCGATCGCCTGCACCAGTCGCTGGGCGCGAGCCGCGTGCGCAAGTCCTGCATGATCAAGCTGTTGCGCGGCACGATCACACCGGCGCCGCTTTACCTCGAAGTGCGCCCGGCCGAAGCGGCCTGAGCCGGCCTTGTTCGGCGCGTCGTGCTCGCGCGCTCACTCCACGGGCGCGAGCCCGTCCGGCCGCTGCGCCGCGCGCCACGCGCCGGGCGCAACGCCGGTGGCGCGCTTGAAAGCCTTGCTGAACGCAGCGTCCGATTCGTAGCCGACGGTGGCCGCCACTTCGCCGACCGGCACGCGGCCCTGCCGCAACAAGTGACCGGCCTTGGACATGCGCCAGCGCGTCAGGTATTCGAGCGGCGCCTGGCCCACCCGCCGCCGGAAGCGCAGCGCGAACGCCGAGCGCGAAAGATTGGCCGCGTCGGCCAGGCTGGCCAGCGTCCAGGGGCGGCCCGGCTGCGCGTGCATCGCGTGCAGCGCCGGCCCGATGCGCGGGTCGGCCAATGCGCCCAGCCAGCCCGGCTGGCGTTCGCCCGCCTGCGCGAGGTGCGCCCGCACGGCCTGCACGAACAGGATGTCGGCGAGGCGGCTGACCACCAGCGCCGACCCGAGCCCGGGCTGGCCGGTTTCCATCGCCAGCAATTGCAGCGTGCCTTGCAGCGCATGCGCGCGGGCCTGCTCCATCTTCACGTGCAATAAGCGCGGCAACACGTCGAGCAATGGACGCGCGGCGCCCTGATCGAAGTGGAACCAGCCGCACAGCAGCGTCGCCGGCGCGCCGCTCCCGCCGAGTTTCACCACGCCGCCAACGCGGTCGCGCACGACGGACGCGCAACTCACCGTCGGCGTGCGCGGCGCATCGCGCAATACGTAGGGCGTGCCATGCGCCAGCACGTAGCAGTCGCCCGCCGCGAGCGACACCGCCGCGCTTTCACCCTCCACCTCGAGCAGGCACTGGCCGCTCACGACCAGCCCGAAGCGCGCGGCCTCGCCGCCCGCCAGGCTCAGGCCCCAAGGCGCGCGCGCCTCCAGCCGTGCGTACAGCGCGCTTCGCACGCGCATCGCGGCAAACACATCGTCGAGCGGATCCATGGTGCGGCTTTCGAAATGGACGAATGGACAAGAGGACCGGTTGAACAGGCATTCAGTGTCCGCCGCATCAAGTCAAAACTCCAGCTTTCACATCACCGGAGGACCTTTGGCCATGAATGCTCCTGACAAATTTGCGGACGAGTACGTCCAGCTGTGGAACGAAACCGACCCGAGCCGCCGCGCCGCCGCCATCGCGCGGTTGTGGATCCCGCAGGGCCGCCATTTCGTGCGCACCCTCGAAGCCAGCGGTTACGAGCAGCTCGAGCAGCGCGTCGCCGGCTCTCACGAGAAGAATGTGCGCGATCGCGGCTTCCGGTTCCGCCGTGCCGGCAGCGTGCAGGCACTGCAGGACAGCCTGATGTTCCATTGGGAGATGGTGCCCGCGGGTACCGACGCGGTCGCAGCCCTGGGCCTGGAGTTCCTGTTGCTCGCGCCGGACGGCCGCATCCGCACCGACTACCAGTTCGTCCTGCCGACGCCCGCTGCCTGAGCGGCGCCCATTACCTCGCACGTCATTGCCGTTCCTCCTCGCATCGCCAGACTTGAACACCATGCAACATACCGAACTCGCCTCCTCGCCGCCCGCCGCCGTCGCGCGGCCGGCCGTAGCCTACCGCTGGACCCCGCTGGTCGTGATGCTCAGCGGCACCTTCATGGTGGTGCTGGATTTCTTCATCGTCAACGTCGCGCTGCCGGCCATGCAACAGGAATTGCAGGCAAGCGCAGGCGCACTGCAATGGGTGGTGGCCGGCTACGGGCTGGCCACCGCCGCGGGCCTGATCACCGGCGGCCGCCTGGGCGACCTGTTCGGGCGCCGGCGCATGTTCATGCTCGGCCTGGCGTTGTTCACGCTCGCTTCCGCCGCCTGCGCAGCCGCGCCCGACGACGCCACCCTGATCGCGGCGCGGGTCGCGCAGGGGCTGGCCGGCGCGCTGTTGCAGCCGCAGGTGCTGGCGATGATCGGGCTCGTCTACACCGGCGAGGCACGCGCCAAGGCCTTCGCGGCTTACGGCCTCACGCTCGGGCTGGGCGCGACGCTGGGGCAGCTGGTCGGGGGCTCGCTGATCCAGGCCGATGTCGCCGGACTCGGCTGGCGCACCTGCTTCCTGATCAATGTGCCGATTGGCTTGCTGGCGCTGGCGGGCGCCCGCTGGATCCCACCGCTGGCCAACAGCGGACGCAGCCGGCTGGACATCGCCGGGGCCGGTCTCGCCGCGCTGGCCTCGATCGCCGTCGTGCTGCCGCTGGTCGAAGGGCGCGAGCAGGGCTGGCCGCTGTGGAGCTGGCTGTGCCTCGCGGCGGCCGCGCCGCTATTGGCCGCTTTCGCCGCGCAACAACGGCGCCT
>JAGRPN010000351.1 GCA_019449555.1 Ramlibacter sp. | reverse complement strand
GTCCGCGATGCTGCGCGCGCTGGATGCCTCCGATGCACTCCTGGCGGAAGTGCGCGTTGCACCTTCTTTCAAGCTCACCCGGGCCAGCGCCAGCGCCTGGGCCGAGGCGGGGTTCAGCGCGGAGGCGGTGCGCAAGGGCTAGGCACTTCTGTCATTGCGGGCTCGTCCCGCAGTCCGTGTCTTCTATTTCAGCTTCCCCACATCGATCTGGAAGATGTAAGGAAAGCGCGTGTCCCAATGGAGGTACTTCCGGGTGCCGGACTCGGACAGCCCCCACAGGCGCCCCGAGTCGTCGACGGTGAGGTCTTCCAGGCCGGCGACCATCGGGTATTCGGCCTTCACGTTGCCCTGGCGGTCGAGCCGATACAGCTTGCCCCACTTGCCGTTGCTGGCCGAGACCCAGAGGTTGCCGGCCTTGTCGAAGGAGGCGCCCTGCGCCTCGAGCGGCACCGGAATGGATTCAACGGCGCGATCCTCCTTCACCGTCTCACCGTCGTAGTTGTCGAACAGGCGCGGGTCGAGCCGGAACATTCGCGCCTTCGGCTGCTCCTTGGTCCACGTGCCGATCCAGGCGTCCTTGCCGTCGAACGTGGCGTACGAGCCGCGCAACAGGCCCGTGATCTTCACTGCTTTCGACGCGCCCGCCGAACTGCCCGAAGCGAGGGCGTTCTCGACATCGATCAGGAAGACCTGGCGCGTGTCGGCCAGAAAGAGCTTGCCGTGCCCTGCGTACCCGAGTCCGCCCGAGTGCGTGCAAGTGCCGGCGGGAATGTCGAAGTGGCCCGCCGCTTTGCCCGTGGCCATCTCGATGCGAAACACGCGGCAAGGACCGGTGTTCGATTTCAGGTCCGGCGCGGGCTTGTAGCTGCTGACGAACAGATAAGGCCCGGCATTCGTCAGCCCTTGCGGCACGTAGCCTTCATCGAGACCGGGCGTGTAGATGCGGTGGGTGAGGGCGGCGGCGTTGGGGACGTCGTCGGTGGACGACTCGAGGTAAGCAGGTTTGGCGTCCATGACCTGGGGGGTGCCAATGGATGCACAACCGGCCAGCGCCAGCACCACGACCGCCATCAATGCACTTGTCATCGCGTTTGTTCCTGCTCGACCAGAAGGCGAGATGGTAGCGCGGGCCCGTGCTCGACATTGATCGGCCTACCGGACACAAGGAGGCTGACCGCGGCCTGACGGGTCGTTGTCTACTTCCGCTTTTATGCGGGCGACGACCCGCCGCGATAGAGAGCACTTCGGTTGCGGTCACAAACGCTTAGTGCATACACGTTTTTCGCGTCGCGGCGGCGGCGTCCCACGCGCCGTTCGAAAAACTGATCCACGTCAATTTCAGCGCGCTGCGGAATCCGGACCATGGTCATCGACTCGGCTGTTCCTTGCTGGGGCAGCCGGCCGTGAAAGCGGCAACGGAAACAACGCCCGTCCGGCGGCAAGGAGCGACTATGAACGCAAGTGCAAGGGTATGGCTGTTCGCATTGTGCGCAGCGGCTGCGGCTTCATACGCATCGGCAGAGGGTGCGCGCTGCCCCGATCCGGCCGCACTCGGCGATCCGATCACGGACTTGAAAGGGACGCTGGGCCGTTATCGCCAAGTGCCGCAGCATTGCCTCGAGGCGATGTTCATGCGCTGCGCGGGCGAGGCGAATACGCATCTCATGGACCTGGGCGAAGCAGCGGTGTGCTCAGTCGGGTACGAGGCCCTGCTCGACCGCGCCTTCGGCGGAAACTTCCAGGCCCTGCTGGCCTGGTGGCGCAGCCAGCCGATGCGCGTTGCGCGGTGAGGCATTCGCGGGAGGTTGGGGCGGCTGTCACGCGGCGCTTGCGAACGTCGGAGTGGTCCGCGCGTCGCGATGCGCATCCACCCAGTACGCCCACGCCACCAACAGCCACTGCGCTTGTCCGACCCAGGCGATCGCGGTGGCGCTCGGCGGAGGCGGGCCAAAGACGTTGCCGACGTGGATGACTGCCAGGAACACGACCAGGCCGACGAGGCCGTACTTGCCTATGTTGTCCCTGGCGCGCGTCGATCTCATGTACAGCCAGATGCCCGCGGCGAAGATCGGGATCTCGACGGCCAGTGTGGCGGCCTTCGATTGCCAGAGGCCAAACCCCACCACCGTATCCAGGCCGGGCATCAACGGCAGGTCGGGCACGTGCACGATCAGGTCGAGCAGCCAGTGGCTCACCACCAGGGCCGCAACCACGATGGCGCCATGCGTGTTTCTCCGCGTCACTGCGTAAACCGCGCCGAGCGCCAGCGCCCAACCGATGACAGCCACCAGGCTGTGCGAGATCGGATAGTGTTCGAACACCAGCGGCGTGACGGCGGTGGCGCCCGGCGCGACGCGGACGGACTCGAACCCCAGCAGCAGGAGGGTCGGCCAGAGAAGATCGACGAATTGCGCCGCGAGAAACGCGGTCCCGAGGGACACCCTTGGCGCCACCCGCTTGGCCGCGAAGCCCACCCCAAAGTGGCCGATGAACATGCCGTTCCTCCGTTGTTTGAGCACGCATTCTGCCGCGCATCGGTTGCGGCGCCGGCGGGCCGTGCTTGAAGGGGCCAACGCGGGAACGAGCTCGCCGGCGAACCTCAATACGTCTTGTATGGCAGGAACTTCCCCGAGAACACCACGTGCACGCGGTCGCCCTTGGGGTCGGGCTCACGCGTGATGTCCATCGAGAAGTCGATCGCGCTCATGATGCCGTCGCCGAACTCTTCATGGATCAGCTCCTTTTCGGTGACGTCGTTGCGGTCCATGCTGTGCTCCTTTTTGCTCGGCCGCGCTGCGCGGCGGTAAGGAGCGGGAAGCAACGCGCGTGCCAGCGCCGGCTCGATGCGGCTGGCCTGCCGCTAGACGCGGCGCCATTCAGTTTGCGAGGGTCGCCCGGCGAGCTGCAGCCTGGCAATCGCCGGTCCGGACTCCGCGAGCAATTTCCCCTTGTTCCAAACCTTCAACCGGGTAGCCCGCAACCGGATCGCCTCGACGACATCGCGCGCCTGCAGCAGCACGAAGCTGGCATCGCAGCCCGGCTCGATTCCATAGCGTTGCAGGTGCATCACCTTCGCGGCGCTCGTCGTCACCGCGTCGAAGCAGGCGCGCATCCCTTGCCGGCTCGTCATCTGCGCCACGTGCAGGCCCATGTGCGCGACCTCGAGCATGTCGCCCGATCCCATGCCGTACCACGGGTCCATCACGCAGTCGTGGCCGAAAGCCACGGTCACGCCGGCGGCCATCAGCTCGGGCACCCGCGTCATGCCGCGACGCTTGGGATACGTGTCGTGCCGACCCTGCAACGTGATGTTGACCAGCGGATTGGCCACGATGCTCACGCCGCTCTCGGCGATGAGCGGCAGCAGTTTGCTCGCGTGGTAGTTGTCCATGCTGTGCATCGACGTGCAGTGCGAGCCGGTGACGCGGCCCTGCAGGCTCAGGCGCTGCGTTTCAAACGCAAGTGTCTCGATGTGGCGCGACAGCGGGTCGTCGCTCTCGTCGCAGTGCATGTCCACGAATTTGCCACGTTCGGCGGCGATCTCGCAAAGCAGTTTCACGCTGGCTGCGCCTTCGCTCATCGTGCGATCGAAATGCGGAATGCCGCCCACGATGTCCACACCCAGGTCGAGCGCGCGCTTGAGGTTGTCGACCCCGCCCTTCGTTCGCAGCGCGCCGTCTTGCGGGAAGGCCACCAGCTGGAGATCGAGGTAAGGCGCGACGCGGCGTTTGACTTCCAATAGCGCCTCCACCGGCAACAAGCCCGGGTCGCTGGTGTCCACGTGGCTGCGGATCGCGAGCAGTCCCTTCGCCACCGCCCAATCGCAGTAGGTGAGGGCGCGCTCGATGAGGTCGTCGATCTTCAGCGTGGGTTTCAGCTCGCCCCAGAGCTGGATGCCCTCCAATAGCGTGCCGCTCTCGTTCACCCGTGGGCGGCCGTAGCTCAGCGTCGAATCCATGTGGAAGTGCGGATCGCAAAAAGGCGGGGAGAGGAGGTAGCCGGCGGCATCGAAGGTGTCGCCGGCAGCGGCGGTGAGGCCCGGTGTAACTTCAGTGATGCGGCCGGCCTGGACGGCGACCGACATGCCGGTGCGGCCGTCGGGGAGGGTGGCGTTGGTGATGAGGAGGTCGAGCATGTCGTTTCGGGGGTGACTCGTAGGGTGGGCACTCGTTGCCCACCGATCGTTGCCTGTGAAGAACTGGTGGGCAGCAAGTGCCCACCCTACGACTACCAAGCCGGCATCCAGCCATTGCGGGCTGAACGCGCAATGACAAACCTATTTCGTGCCGAAGATGCGATCGCCCGCATCGCCCAGGCCCGGCAGGATGTAGCCGTGGTCGTTGAGCTGCCGGTCGACGGCCGCCGTGTAGATCGGCACGTCGGGGTGCGCGCCCTGCAATGCCGCGATGCCTTCCGGACAGGTCAACAGGCAAACGAACTTGATCGACCTGGGATTGAGTTCCTTGATCCGCTCCACCGCCGCGATGGCGGAGTTCCCGGTGGCCAGCATCGGGTCGACCACGATCACGTCACGATCCTGCATGTTCTGCGGCATCTTGAAGTAGTACTCCACCGCCGTCAGCGTCCTGGGGTCGCGGTACAGGCCGATGTGGCCGACGCGCGCGCCCGGCACGACGGTGAGCATGCCATCCAGGATGCCGCCGCCGGCGCGCAGGATCGAGACGAACACCAGCTTCTTGCCGTCGATGACCTTTGCCGTCATCTTCTCCAGCGGCGTCTCGATCTCGACTTCCTGCATGGGCATGTCGCGCGTGACCTCGTACGCCATCAGCATCGAGAGTTCGTTCAGCAGGCGCCGGAAGCTGTTGGTGCTGGCTTCCTTCTTGCGCATCAGGGTCAGCTTGTGCTGCACCAGCGGATGCTCGATCAGGTGAAAATTCCCCATGCTTCCCGCCTTGTTGTTTGTTCTAGAACACGGTCCCGTCGCTCGCCACGGTAAGGGGCGGCAACCCGCCGCGAAGTTTTTCGGCCAGCTCGCGGCCGGCGGCCCAGCTTCCGCCCTCCAGCACGCAAGCGAGCGGCAGTTGCGATTCGCTCAATCGTAGCTCGTGCCGCACGGCCCGCGCCACCTCGTCCATCAGGGCGACGGTGAGGGCCCGCCATTCCACGATGATCTCGTCGCCGGGCTGCCAGGTCTGGCGCGCCGCCGCTTCGTCGCGCAGGCGCAGCACACCGCTGTCGATCAACAGGCCGCCATTGCGGTATTCGGGCAAGGCCGTGAGCTCCTCGAGCTTGCGCACCGCGACGCCCGACCACTCGAACGGCTCGATCAGTGAATACGTCAACCACTGAGACAGTTTGTGGAAGGGCATCCAGCCGTCGGTCAGTCCTTCGCCGCGCACCGCCGAATGCCGCCAGCAGTCGCCCAGCGGCACGTTGCCTATGAAGTTCGTGGACGGCCAGATGCCCGACAGCGTCATCAGGACCTCCGACAGGATGTCGTGCGCGGTGACGTCGGCGGTCGGCGGCACGTCGGGGCCGAGCGGGCTAATCATGAAGTCGAACAGGCCGCTCGGGCGGCCGTCCTCGCCGAATGCTTCCGGCTGCTCGGACATCGCTTCGCCCAGCCGCCTGAGCAGGATCGCGCGATCGCCGATGCCGACCAGCGGATTCGCATCGCTGACCTGGAATGCGGCAGCCAGATGGTCCGTCACCAGCGCGCGCAGGCCTTCCGAGTCGGCGCGCAGCGGATGGTCCTTGTCGCTGGAAAACAGGCCCGCCACGAACGCGTGGTAGCTGGCCACCGCGAGCCCTTCCGAGCGGGTGAAGGTCCGGCCGGTCGCGGGCTCCACGTATTTCCAGTCGGCCCCGGCGCCGCCGTCGAGCAGCACGCTCACGAAAGTGAGATCGATCATCGCGTGGCCGCGCAAGGGCCGCGGCAAATGCGCCAGCATCCGGTCGAGCTCCGCCTTGCGATCGATGCCGCCCGCCTCGAAATGGCGCCAGCGGCTGTGCAACGGGATGTGCAACTTGGGGTAGCGCCGGCGCGTTGCGGCCACCACCTCGCGGGCCGCCGTGTCGATGAATCCGTCATCGACCACGAACCAGCGCGACTCGCCCTGCCGGGCCCGCGACAACAGTTGCGTCGCGCGCTCCCGCACCGCGACCGTGGTGCGCAGGAACGCTGCCGCTTCGTCGGACTGGGCCTGCGGCGAGATGAAGTCCGTGCCGGTCATTTCTGGAACTCCCGGCCCTTGGCCTGCTTGAGTTCGTCGGCGGTCGGCACGCGGCCCGACGTGAAGTAGCCGGCGGCGACCTTGGCGTCCATCTCGACCCGGGCATCGGCCGGGATCAGCTCTTCGGGGATGTTGACGCGTTCGCCGATCTCGATGCCCGACGACGTGATGGCGTCGTATTTCATGTTGCTCATCGAGACGAGCCGGTGGATCTTGCGCACGCCCAGCCAGTGCAGGACGTCGGGCATCAGCTCCTGGAAGCGCATGTCCTGCACGCCGGCGACGCATTCGGTGCGGGCGAAATACTGGTCGGCGGTGTCGCCGCCCACCTGGCGCTTGCGTGCGTTGTAGACCAGGAACTTGGTCACTTCGCCCAGCGCGCGGCCTTCCTTGCGCGAGTAGGCCACGAGCCCGACGCCGCCGCGCTGGGCGCCCTGGATGCACTCCTCGATGGCATGAGTGAGGTACGGCCGGCAGGTGCAGATGTCGGAGCCGAACACATCGGAACCGTTGCATTCGTCGTGCACGCGTGCCGTGAGCTCGACCTCGGGATTCGCCAGGTCGTGCGGGTCGCCGAAGATGTACACGGTCTGCCCGCCGATCGGCGGCAGGAACACCTCCAGGTCGCTGCGCGTGACGAGCTCCGGGTACATGCCGCCAGTCTCCTCGAACAGCACGCGCCGCAGGTCGGTCTCGGAACAGCCGAAGCGGCGTGCCACGCCCGGCAGCCACCACACCGGCTCGATCGCCGCTTTCGTGACCATCGCCGCGCCGCCCTCGGTCAGCACTTTGCCATCGGCCTTGAGGCGGCCCTTCTGCAGGCCTTCGATCACTTCCGGCAGGATCACGTGCGCCTTGGTCACGGCGATGGTCGGGCGGATGTCGTAGCCGGCCGCCAGCTCGTGCGCGAACACGTCGGCAACGAGCGCCCCCCACGGGTCGAGGCTGACGATCCTGGCCGGGTCGCCCCACTGCGGGTAAGGCCCGATCACGTCGGTGGGCGCGGTGTTGGTGAGGTCGGCCTTGTGCTGGCGCGACAGCGCGCCGGCGGCCACCGCGAGCGCCCGGTACACGCTGTACGAGCCGCTGTGAGTGCCGATCACGTTGCGATGGCTGCGCTGCGTCGTCGTGCCCACGACCGGTCCGCGCTCGGCTGCGCTCGCCGCGCCCCAACCGATGGGCAGCGCGCCATAACTGCTGGCGTGCGAGGTCAGGCGGATGTGGCGGGGTGCGGCGTCCCTGTTGGCGCCGTTGGCCGGAACGGGTGTCTCGACTGGCATGGCAGGCCCTCAAAGAAAGCAATGTACACCGGCGCTCTAGCGGGTACTTGGCATTGCGGGGGTCGACCCGCAATCCAGTGGATGCCGGATCAGGCCCGGCATGACCGGTCAGCGGCGCTTG
>JAGRPN010000350.1 GCA_019449555.1 Ramlibacter sp. | reverse complement strand
TGATCTGCACTTCCAGCTGCTTCATGTTGCCGCTCATGGGGTTTCCTGCTGCGAGCCGCCGGACCGGTTCATGCCGCGCTCTTGATATCGGGCAGCCGTTCCAGCAGTGCGTCCACGCGCGCGCGGGCGGCCGACAGCCGCGACTTCAGCGAATCGCGTTCCTGCGTGAGCACCTCGACCTGGGCGGCCAGCAGCGTGTTGGTGCGCTGCAGCTCCTCGTAACGCACGAGGAGCCGCTCGACGCGTTCCGCAACCTGGTCGATCTGGGAGGCACTGGGCATATGGAAAGAATTGTAGGGTTTTGTGACAGATTTCAACCTTAAAATGCATTCGTTGGTGCTCGCGGTGTGGTTCACATGCCGCAGTTCTACGGGAAGCAGGAGGCGAATCCGGCCACGGCAAAGCTAACCTGCGCTGCCCCCGCAACGGTAAGCGGAAGAATCTCACACGAGATTCCGCTTCCATCATTCGAAGCCACTGGGCGCGTCTGAACAGCGCACCTGGGAAGGCGATGGAAGTCGACCCGCCAGCCCGGATACCGGCCAACGACGGTGGCTGCGCCGTCCGGAAAGGCGCGGCCGTGACGCCCATTGCACTGGCGGGGAAGCCGGTCCGGGTATTTTGCCTCGTGCCTACAAAAAATGACGACTTCGAGATTTCTCCAGCACGCCCGCCGTGCACTGGCGCTGGCCTTGCTTGCGCCCTGCGCTTTCGCGCAACCCTCCCTCAAGGAAGTGGTCGTGTCCGCCAGCCGCGCCGAGCAGCGGGTGCAGGATGCGCTGCCGGCCACCACCCTCATCACGCGCGGCGATATCGAGCGCGCCCAGACCGCCGACCTGCCGACGCTGCTGCGCCGCGTCGCGGGCCTGGAGATCGTGCAGAACGGCGGCCAGGGCACGGTCGCCAGCGCTTTCATCCGCGGCGCCGAATCGCGCCACACACTGGTGCTGATCGACGGCGTGCCGGTCAACAACCTCAGCTTCGGCACGGCCGCCCTCGAGCACCTGCCGCTGGCTGACATCGAGCGAATCGAGGTGGTGCGCGGCAATGTCTCGGCCCTCTATGGGAGCGCGGCGCTTGGCGGCGTGATACAGATCTTCACGCGGGAAGCGGGACGCACCCCCGATGCCGCCGTCACGGTGCAGGCAGGTTCGCGCGGCCTGGCCCAGGCGAGTGCGAGCGGCGGCGTGCGGCTCGACTCGGGCACCCGGCTGCGCGCCTCGGTCGAGTCGCTGAGGGACCACGGCTTCAACGCGATCAAGCAGGAAGAGCGGCCCGGCACCAACCCCGACCGGGACGGCTACCGGCGCCGCTCGGGCTCGTTCGCGCTGACGCAGGAACTGGGCGGCGACAACACGCTGGGCCTGCGGCTGCGCGACGCGCAGGGCACCACGCAATTCGACAGCCAGTTCGGGCCGGCCACGCAGGCCGACGAGTCGCGCTTCGCCGAACGCGGCGCTGCGGTGGAGGGCCGCTTCAGGATCGCCCCGGCCTTGCGCCTGAACGCGGCGCTCACGAGCGCGACCGACCAGCTCGATGCGCAGGTCACGGCGTTCCCGTTCTTCACGCAATCGCGCTCGCGCGGCGCGCAGGTGGGGCTCGAATGGCAGGCGAGCGCCGGCCAGCGCGTCACGGCGGGGCTGGAGCGCACGCGCCAGAGCCTGCGCAGCGACACCGTCTACCAGCGCAGCGCGCGCACGCAAGACAGCGCCCGGGCGGGCTACACCGCTGACGTCGGAGCGCACCAGCTGCAGCTGAATGTGCGGCAGGACCATTACAGCGACTTCGGGTCGGCCTCGACCTGGCTCGCCGGCTACGGCTACCGCTTGAGCGACGCCTGGCGGGTGAGTGCCACCGCGTCCACCGGCTTCAATGCGCCCACCTTCAACGACCTGTACTATCCGTTCGGCGGCAACCCGGCGCTGCGCCCCGAGCGGCTGAAGTCCGCCGAGCTCGGCCTGCAATACGCCGCCGGAGCGCATGAGGTGCGCGCCACCTTGTTCAACAACCGCTTCACCGACCTGATCGCCAGCGATGCCTTCTTCAATCGCATCAACGTCGGCCGTGCGCGCGTGCGGGGCGTGGAGCTGACGTACACGGGCCGCATCGGTGACGCGGGCCTGCGCGCCGACCTGACCAGCCAGGACCCGATCGACCTGGACACGCACACGCGGCTGTTGCGCCGCGCGGCCACGCTGGCGCACCTGGGGCTCACGCGTGACGCCGGCGCGTGGCAGTTCGGCGGCAATTTGCGCTACAGCGGCGCACGGCCCGACGCCGGGAAAACGCTTGGCAGCTATGCGGTGCTCGACCTCACGGCGAGCTACGCGATATCGCCCGAGGTCAAGTTGTTCGGCCGGATCGAGAACCTGCTCGATCGCGATTACGAAACCGCGTTCGGGTACCGGCAGCCGGGCCGCGGCGCGTTCGTCGGCGTGACCTGGCAGCCCAGGCTCTGACGCAGGCAGCATGAATCCACGCGCGCATTCCTGCCCCGCGATCCTGGTCGCCGCGCCGGCTTCCGGCCAGGGCAAGACCACCGTGACCGCCGCGCTCGCACGGCTGCACACGCGGCACGGCCGCCATGTGCGCGTCTTCAAGTGCGGGCCCGATTTCCTCGATCCGCATTGGCTGCAACTGGCGAGCGGCGCGCCGGTGCATTCGCTGGACCTCTGGATGACGGGTTTGCGCGATTGCGCGGCGCGCCTGCATGGCGCGGCGGGGCAGGCCGACCTGTTATTGGTGGAGGGCGTGATGGGCTTGTTCGACGGCGAGCCCAGCGCCGCGGACCTGGCGCAGCGCTTCGGCTTGCCGGTGCTCGCGGTGGTGGACGCGTCGGCGATGGCCGGCACCTTCGGCGCCTTGGCCTATGGCCTGGAGCACTTCCGCCCGGGCCTGCGATGGGCGGGTGTGCTGGCGAACCGCACGGCCGGCGAACGGCACGCGCAGATGCTGCGCAGCGCGTTGCGCGACCCGCGGCACTGGCTCGGCGCGCTGCCGCGCGATCCGGCGCTGCAACTGGCCGAGCGGCACCTGGGGCTGGTCGCCGCAGCCGAAACGCAGGACGCGCTGCAGCGCCTCGATGCGGCGGCCGACCTGTTGGCGCACACGCCTTTGGGAGCAATGGACAAGGACGCGCTGCAGCGCTGGGCGGTCGATTTCCAGGCGCCTGCCGAAACCGGCGCGACGCCCGCGCTGCTCAGTGGCCGGACCGTCGCCGTCGCGCGCGATGCGGCCTTCAATTTCATCTATCCCGCCAACCTCGAGTGCCTGGAGGCGCTGGGCGCGCGGCTGGTGTTCTTCTCGCCACTGGCCGGCGATGCGTTGCCTGCCTGCGACGCAGTGTGGCTGCCTGGCGGTTACCCCGAACTTCATGCGGCGGCGCTGGCAAGCCGCAGCACGCTGCGCGACGCATTGGCCGATCACGTCGCGCGCGGCCGGCCGGTCTGGGCCGAGTGCGGCGGCATGATGGCGCTGTTCGAGCGGCTGGTGACCGGCGACGGCACCAGCCATCGCATGTGGGGCTTGTTGCCCGGCACGGTCACGATGCAGGAGCGGCTGGCCGCGCTCGGGCCGCAGCAGTTGGCGCTGCCTGGCGGTGTGCTGCGCGGCCACACATTTCACTTCTCGCGCTGCGAGACATCACTGCCGGTGGCGCAGCGCACCTTCGGCCCGGACGAAGCCGGTCCGGGCGAGCGCGGAGAAGCGCTCTGGCGGCGCGGCAGCCTGGCGGCCAGCTATTTCCACGCGTGGTTTCCATCCAGTCCGCCGGCCGTAGCGGCGCTCTTCGGCGCAGGAGGCGAGGCATGACCCCATTGACCATCGACATCACGCGTGGCCCGCAGCGCATCGTCTGCCTCACCGAAGAAACGACCGAGTGGCTGTACCTGCTCGGCGAGGAGGCGCGCATCGTGGGCATTTCGGGCTACACGGTGCGACCGCGCCGCGCCCGCGAAGAAAAGCCCAAAGTCAGCGCGTTCCTGAACGCCAGGATCGACAGGATCCTGGAACTGCGGCCCGATTGCGTGTTCGGTTTTTCCGACCTGCAGGCCGACATCGCCGCCGAACTCGTACGCAAGGGCGTGCAGGTCACGATCTTCAACCAGCGCAGCGTCGCGGAGATCTTCTCGATGATGTACCAGGTCGCGGCGATGGTCGGACAGGCGCAGCGGGGGCTCGCGCTCATGGAAACCATGCGCGAGCGGCTCGCCGCGATGGCCGCTGAAGCGAGCGCACTGCCGCGCCGGCCGAAGGTGTTTTTCGAGGAATGGGACGAGCCGCACATCAGCGCGATCCGTTGGGTTTCGGAACTCGTCTCGATCGCGGGCGGCGACGACTGCTTTCCCGAACTGGCCGCGCAGCCCCTGGGCAAGGACCGGATCATCGCCGACGGCGCCGAGATCGCGCGGCGCAATCCCGACATCATTGTCGGCTCGTGGTGCGGCAAGAAATTCAGGCCGGAGAAAGTGGCGGCGCGTGCCGGCTGGGACAAGGTGAACGCAGTGCGCGAAGGCCGCCTGTTCGAGATCAAGTCGGCCGACATCCTGCAGCCTGGTCCGGCGGCGCTCACCGACGGCGCGCAGCAACTGCATCGGATCGTCATGGAATGGGCGGCGGCGCATGGCTGAATACCGTTGCCGGACAGGCGGGCGACGGGCGCTGGGGCACCTTGTCGTCGCCCTGCTGTGCGCGCTCGCCCTGCATGCGGGCGCCGTCCAGGTGGCGGACGACCGCGGCCACGTGCTCGATCTGCCGCAGCCCCCGCGGCGCGTCGTCACGATGATGCCGGGCTTCACGGAGATCGTTTGCCAGCTCGGGGCCTGCGCCCGGCTGGTCGGCGTGGACAGCTATTCCGACTGGCCGGACGCGGTGCGTCGGCTGCCGCGCCTCGGCGGCCTGGATGACGCGAACATCGAACGGATCGTCGCGCTCGAACCGGACCTCGTGATCGTCTATGCCTCCTCGCGTGCGGTAGGCCGGCTCGAAGCGGCGGGCATCAAGGTGCTGGCGCTGCAACCCAGGAGCCTGGCGGACGTGCGGCGTGCCTGGGCGAAGATCGGCCTGGCGCTCGGTGCGCAGGATGCGCCCGTTGCGTGGGAACGGCTGGAGTCCGAGCTGGACTCGGTGGCCCGCAGCCTGCCGGCCGGCCTGCGCGGCACGACGGTCTATTTCGAGGTGAACAGCGGCCCGTACGCCGCCAGCGAGTCTTCATTCATTGGCGAATTGCTGGCGCGCGTGGGCGCGGCCAACATCGTGCCCGGCCGGCTCGGGCCGTTCCCGAAGCTCAATCCCGAGTTCGTGGTGCGCGCCAATCCGCAGGTCATCATGATTTCGGAGCGCTATGCGCAGGCGCTCGGGCAGCGCCCGGGCTGGGACCGGATCCGCGCGGTGCGAGACGGGCGCGTCTGCGTGTTCAGCGCGCAGCAGGGCGACCTGCTGGTGCGGCCCGGCCCGCGCATGGCGCAAGCCGCACAGCTGATGGTCGACTGCCTCCAGGGCCGCGTGAAGGAGATCGCGCGATGAGCAAAGCGCGCTCTCCCGCTGGCTTGGCGCTGCTCCTGCTCGCGGCCAGCGCGCTGCTCTGCGCTGCCGGCGTGGCGGTCGGCAGCCTCGGCTGGGAGCCGGTATGGGGAGTTGCGGGCGACGCCTCGTCGGCCATCCTGTGGGACATCCGCCTGCCGCGCACGCTCGGCGCCTGGTGCGCGGGGGCCTTGCTCGGGCTGGCCGGCGCCGTCGCGCAGGGGCTGTTTCGCAATCCGCTGGCCGATCCTTACCTGCTGGGAAGCGCCACCGGCGCGGCGCTCGGTGTCGCCGTGCTGCTCGTGCTGATCGGCGCTGTGCCGGCGGCGGGCAGTGGCGGCTGGCTGCAGGGCCTGGGCTTGACCGGCGCGGCCTTTGCCGGCGCGGTGGCGGCCGTGCTGGTGACACTCGCACTCGCCAAGGGCGTGCAGCACACGTTGCGCCTGTTGCTCGCCGGTGTCGTGGTCGGGATGGTGTTCGGGGCGCTCGCGGCACTGGTGATGTTCTGGGTGCCGGACATCATGCGGGCGATGCAGGCGTTCCTGCTCGGGTCGACCGGCTTTCTCGGCTGGGCCGGCGTGGGCTTGCTCGCGTTGCTGCTGGTGGCCGGTCTCGCCGTCGCGGTCGTGTTCAGCCGCGCGCTGGATGCGTTGTCGCTCGGCGAGACGACTGCCGCGAGCCTGGGCATCGCGCTCACGCCGGTGCGGATCGTATTGATCGGCGTGATGGCATTGGCCACCGGCGCGGCCGTCGCGCAGGTCGGCCTGATCGCGTTCATCGGCTTGGTCGCGCCGCACCTCGTGCGCGCGGCCGTGAAGCCGACCCACCGCTGGCTGCTGCCGCTTGCCGCACTCACCGGTGGCGTGCTGCTGCTGGCGGCGGACGTGCTGGCGCGTTGGCTGCTCGCGCCGCAGGAATTGCCCGTGGGCGTGCTGACCGCCGTCCTGGGCGGAGGCTATCTGATATGGCTCATGCATCGGCGGCCGGTTTGACTGCCGCTCGCGGCGACGACGTGACGCCCGGCGCCATGCCCGCCGGCGTCCAGGAGCACCGCCGCACGCCGATCGCGTTGCTGGCCGACGGCGTGCGCGTGACGCTGGGCGGCGTCGAAGTATTGCGTGGCATCGACCTCGCGCTGCCGGCCGGCCGCTGGACGGCCATCGTCGGCCCGAACGGCGCGGGCAAGACGACGCTGCTCAAGGCGCTGGCGGAATTGCTGCCGCACGAAGGGCGCGTGCAATTGCTGGGTCGCGAGGCTTCGGCCTGGACCCATCGGGAGCGCGCGCGCACCCTCGCGTGGCTGGGCCAGAACCAGGGCGGCGCGGAGGACCTGCTCGCGCAGGACGTCGTGATGCTGGGGCGGTTGCCGCACCAGCCGTGGCTGGGCGCGCCGAGTGCGAACGATCGGGCCGCGGTGGAAGCGGCCATGCGCGAAACGCAATGCTGGGACTGGCGCGATCGCCCGCTGGGCAGCCTCTCGGGCGGCGAACGCCAGCGGGTGCTGCTGGCCCGCGCCCTGGCGGTGCAGGCGCCGCTGCTGTTGATGGACGAGCCGCTCGCCAACCTCGACCCGCCGCACCAGGCCGACTGGCTGCGCATCGTGCGCCGCCATGTGGAGCGCGGCGGCACGGCGCTCACGGTGCTGCACGAGATCACGATGGCGCTGCATGCCGACGAGATGGTGCTGATGGAAGCCGGCCGCGTGGTGCACCAGGGCCGCTGCGCGCAGGGCGCGACCCATCGCGCGCTGGAAGCGGTGTTCCAGCGCCGCATCCGCGTGCACTCGCTGGCCGGGCAATGGGTGTCGCTGCCGAACGAGGAAGTGCCATGACGGCACGCTGCGTGGAAGTGCCATGACGGCGCGCTGCGTGGAAGTGCCATGACGGCGCGCTGCGTGATGGTGCTGGGCACGACCAGCGGCGCCGGCAAGAGCTGGCTGGCCACCGCGCTGTGCCGCTGGTATGCGCGCCAGGGCCTGAAGGTCGCGCCGTTCAAGGCGCAGAACATGAGCAACAACGCACGCGTGGTGGCCGGCGGCGAAATCGGCAGCGCGCAGTACTTCCAGGCGCTGGCGGCGCGGGCCGAGCCCGAGGTCCGCATGAACCCGCTCTTGCTCAAGCCCGAGCGCGACACCCACAGCCAGGTCGTGCTGCTTGGGCAGGTGGACGAGGAACTCACGCAACTACCGTGGCGCAGCCGCGGCGAGCGCGTGTGGCCGGTGGTCGCGCGCTGCCTCGACGAGTTGCGGGCCGAGAACGATGTCGTGGTGATCGAAGGCGCCGGCTCGCCCGCGGAGATCAACCTGAGGGACAGCGATATCGTCAACATGCGCGTCGCGCAATATGCCGATGCCCGCTGCCTCTTGGTGACGGACATCGACCGGGGCGGCGCGTTCGCGCACCTGTATGGCACCTGGTCGCTGTTGCGGCCCGACGAGCGCAGCCTGATCCGCGGCTTCGTGCTCAACAAGTTCCGCGGCGACGCCGCGCTGCTGGCGCCCGCGCCGCAGATGCTGCGGGACCTGACCGGCGTTCCGGTGGTCGCCACGCTGCCCATGTGGTGGCACCACGGCCTGCCCGAGGAAGACGGCGTGTTCGACGACCGCAGCACGGCGCCGGGCGCGGTGAGCCGCACCATCGCAGTGATCGCCTATCCGCGCATCAGCAACCTCGACGAATTCCAGCCGCTCAGGAACGTGGCTGGCGTGCGGCTGGTGTGGGCGCGCAGCCCCGCCGACGTGGCCGCAGCCGACTGGATCGTGCTGCCCGGCTCCAAGCACACGGCCGGCGATCTCGCCTGGCTGCGAGCGCAGGGGCTGGACGCCGCCATCGCGCTGCACGCGGCCGGAGGCGGCGCCGTGCTGGGCATCTGCGGCGGCCTGCAGATGCTGGGCGAGGCGCTGGTCGATCCGCAGCAGATCGATGGCAACGGGCCCGGCCTGGGGCTGCTGCCGCTCGTGACGGTGTTCGAGCCGGCCAAGACCGTCAAGCGCACGCAGGCGAGCTTCGAGGCGCTCACCGGTCCCTGGTCCACGCTGTCCGGCGTCACGATGCGCGGCTACGAGATCCACCAGGGCCGCACCTGCCAGCACGCGGGGATGCCGGCCGCCCGCAGCGCGCTGCCGGCCGGCCTGGGCTGGCAGGGCGAGGACGGCAACGTGCTGGGCGTGTATCTGCATGGCATGTTCGAGGACGCCGCCATACTGCACGCGCTGTTCGGCTCGACTGTGGCGACCCTGGAAAGCGTGTTCGACGGCCTGGCGGATTTCATCGACCGCCATTTCGCGTGCCCGGTCCTCGCGGACCTGGCCGGGCCGCCACCCGCCTGAGGCCTTCCTCGGTTGTGCGGCGGCGTGCGGCAGTCTATGCTTGTACTGCCGTCGCGCATGTCGGCGCCCCCGGAGAGCACCATGTACAAACGAATCCTGCTGGCCTACGACGGCTCGGACGCCGGGCAGAAAGCCTTGTTGGACTGCCTCGACCTGGCGCAGTGGAGCCAATCGGAGGTGTTCCTGATCGCTGTCATGCCGTCGGCCATGAGCTTCGTGGGCCTGGAGGGCGGCGTCTACGACATGGAGCTCGAGGAGCGCGAGAAGAAGAAACACCAGGCCGTGCTCGACGATGGTCTGCGCCGGCTCGCGCAGGCCGGCTACACGGCCCGCGGCGAGGTCCTGGTCGGCGAAGCGGTGGACGAGATCACGCGCTATGCGCGCAAGATCGAGGCCAACCTGATCGTCGTGGGCCACAAGCACCTGGACAGCTGGGCCGCCCGTTGGTGGCGCGGCTCGATTTCGGGCGCGCTGATCGAGCACGCGCCATGCAGCGTGCTGGTGGTCATCATCCAATAGATTCTTTCTGGCAGTTCATCATGCAATTACCCGCCACGCGCCGGGCTCCGGACCGCGCCGCCGCGCTCGCGCAGTACCGACGGCGCGCCGCCTTCTACGACCAGGAACTCGTTCTCTTCGAGCCGATCCGCACTGAAGCCATCGAATCCCTGGACCTGCGGCCCGGCGACACCGTGCTGGACGTGGGATGCGGCACCGGCCTGAGCTTCGAGCCGCTGCACAGCCTGGTCGGCGACGAGGGCCGCATCGTGGGCATCGAGCAGTGCCCGGAGATGATGGCCCAGGCGCGCGACCGGGTGCGCGAAGGGCACTGGGACAACGTGGAGCTGGTCTGCGCACCGGCCGCCACGGCGCGGGTGGCAGGCCTGGCCGACGCCGCGCTGTTCCATTTCACGCACGACGTGCTGCGCGAAAGCGCCTCGATCGGCAACATGCTCGCGCACCTCAAGCGCGGTGCACGCGTGGTCGCCTCGGGGCTGCAGTGGGCGCCGCCGTGGGTCTGGCCGGCGAACGCTTTCGTGCTGCTGGCGGCGATGTACTCCGTCACGTCGCTGGAAGGCCTGGGGCATCCCTGGGACAAGCTCGCGCGGCGCCTCACGGATGTCCAGGTGCACAGCGCACTGATGGGCAGCGTGTACATCGCGCGCGGCGTGTACCAGCCCGATCTGCATTGACTCGCACGGGGAGAACCCGAATAGCCGCTGCGCCTGCGAGTGCGTAGGCTCGCGTGCATGAAAAACGCACGCAGCTTGCGCCTCGTCACCGCCTCGATTGTTGCGATCCCGCGCGCCGCTCGCAGCGCGGCAATCGCTGTCGGCATTGCGGCGCTGCTGGCCGGATGCGCATCGCAGGCGGACCGCTTCGCACAACGGGCCGAGCCGATCAGGAACGTGGTCGTCATCTACGCCGAGAACCACAGTTTCGACAACATGTACGGCCTGTTCCCGGGCGCCAACGGCATCGCGAACGCCACCGCGCAGCAGGCCACGCAGATCGGGCACGACGGCAAACCCTTGCCCGAACTGGTCGTGTGGGGTCCCGACGGCAAGCCCGCGGCGGGTTTTCCGCGCCTGCCGAACCAGCCGTTCCGCATCGACGCCCCGCCGGTGAGCCGCCCGCCGACGCAGATCGTCCCGAGCCCGATCCATGCGTTCTTCCACAACCAGGAGCAGATCAACGGCGGCCGGAACAACCTGTTCGCGGCCATGTCCACCGTGGGCGGCTGGACCATGGGTTATTACGACGGCAGCCAGTTCCGGCTATGGCGCTGGGCGCAGGAATACACGCTCGCGGACAACTTCTTCATGGGGGCGTTCGGCGGCTCGTACCTGAACCACCAGTACCTCATTTGCGCCTGCGCGCCCCGGCATGAGAACGCACCGGAGTCGATGCGCGTGCGGCTCGACGCGGCGGGCAAACTGGAGAAGCGGCCGGATTCGCCCGCGGCCACCGAAGGGGCCGTCCGCGTGTTCAGCTCGGGCGGCGGGCAGGTCACGCCGGACGGCTGGTCGGTCAACACCTCGCAGCCGCCCTGGCAGCCCAGCGGCATCCCGCCGGCGCCCGCAGGCTCGCCCGAGTTCGCGGATCCGGCGGGTACGAAGTCGGCGGGCGTGCCGGTGCCGCCGCAGACCGCGGCAACGATCGGCGACCGTCTGGATGCGCGCGGCATCTCGTGGGCGTGGTACGCCGGCGCCTGGAAGCAGGCTCTCGCCGATGGCGCCCAACCGGCGAGCGTGAAGCGCAAGATCATCTACACGCGCGAGGGCAACTCGCCCAATTTCCAGCCGCACCACCAGCCGTTCAACTACCACGCGCGCTTCGCGCCCGGCACGCCGGACCGGGCTAAGCACCTGCTCGACGGCGACGAGTTCATGGCGCAGATCGCCGCGGGCACCTTGCCGGCAGTGAGTTTCTACAAGCCGGCCGGGCGCGACACGCAGCATCCCTCGTACACGGACATCATGACGGGCGACATGCACATCGACGGTGTGCTGCAGAAATTGCGCGCCAGCCCGCAATGGAAGGACATGCTCGTCATCGTGACGTACGACGAGAACGGCGGCTATTGGGACCATGTGCCGCCGCCGGCGGGGCCGGGCTGGGGCGATCGGTTCGGCCCCGGCACGCGCATTCCGACGCTGTTCATCGGGCCGCGCGTGAAAAAGCACTTCGTGGACTCCACGCCGTACGACACCACGTCGATCCTGAAATTCATCACCCGGCGGTTCGCGCTGGAGCCGTTGCCCGGCGTGCGCCAACGCATGGGCGACCTGAGCGCCGCGCTGGAATGAGCCGGCCAGGTGCGCTCGCGGCGCTCCTGGTTTCGTTCGGGTAAAGCCTCGGTAAACCTCAGTAAACTTCCCGCCGGGGTGCAGGAACGCGCCTACATTGCGTTGCGTTACCGGCCGATGGCTCTTCGGCGGGATTTGTTTCAGGCTCTACCGACCGGCGCGCCCGCATCGAAAGGCGAGGCGGCTACCGGCCATAACAAGGACAGCGATGGATGCGCAGCCGCCGGCAACCTCCGACCCGACAGACCTCCCACCCAATGAACCGGTGCGGCGCCGCCTCAGCCGCCGCGCCACCCTGATCGGCAGCGTCATCGCCCTGCTGGTGGTCGCTGGCATCGGCTGGCAGGCCGGGGAACTGACGCACAGGGAGGCGCCCGCAAATGGGGTGGGCGCGGCGCCCGGCGGCGGCGCGAGGGGCGCGGGCGGTGGCGGCGCCGGCGGCCGTGGGCCGGCCACGACCGTCGGCATCGCCCTCGCCGAGCACGCCGACCTCCCCATCACCATCGAGGCGCTGGGCACCGTCGTGCCGCAGGCCACGGTGCGCGTGCGCCCGCAGGTATCGGGCGTGCTGCAGCAGCTTCTGTTCAAGGAAGGGCAGATGGTGCGCAAGGGCGACTTGCTGGCGGTGATCGATCCGCGCCAGTTCGAGATGGCCTTGCAGCAGGCGTCGGGCCAGCGCATGCGCGACGAAGCGCAGCTGGAGGCGGCGCGTGTGACGCTGCAGCGCTATCGCACTTTGCTGGAACAGGACTCGATCGCCCGGCAGGACGTGGACACGCAGGCCGCACTGGTCAAGCAGCTCGAAGGCACCGTCATATCGGACAAGGCCAACGAGGGAACCGCACGCCTGAACCTGGGCTACACGCGCATCGTTGCACCTGTAGGCGGGCGCGTCGGCCTGCGCACGGTCGATATCGGCAATGTGGTCAGCACCAGTGACGCCAACGGGGTTGCACTGATCACGCAGTTGTCGCCGATCGACGTGGAGTTCGCGATCCCGCAGGACCAGGCGCCGTCGCTGCAGCAGAACGCGGGCGCCTTCATGGAAGCCAAGGCGCTCGATCGCACCCGCACCAACCTGCTCGACACGGGCGTGTTCGCCTCCCTCGACAACCAGGTCGACACGCAAACCGGTACCGTGCGCGCGAAGGCCCGGTTCAACAACACGCGCCTGGCGCTGTTCCCCAGCCAGTTCGTCAACGTGCAGCTGAGCGTGCGCACGGTCCGTGATGCGGTGGTGGTGCCGGTGTCGGCACTGCGGCAGGGCAGCGCCGGCGAATTCGTCTTTGTGCTCAACGCTGACCACACCGTGACGCAGCGGCCCGTGAAGCGCGGCGTCGCGACGGTCGACAAGGTCCAGATCGCGAGCGGGGTGCAGGTGGGCGAGCGCGTGATCACCGAAGGCGCGGACCGGCTGCGCGATGGTTCGCGCGTGGTACTGCCGGGCGACGCACCCGCCACCGGCGGCGCGCGCGGAGCCGGGGGCGGGCGCCGGCGCGGTGCGGACGGCGCGGCTGGGGCGTCTTCCATGCCGATGGCGCCGGGTTCGGGCCTGCCGCCGGAGTCGGCGGCGAGTTCGCGGCGGCAAATGGGCGCGCCGGTCGCGCGGCGGCGCGGCGAAGTGCAGGCGCCGGCCACAACGCAATGATGCGCCGGAGCGCTCCGCAGGCGGCCACCGCATTCGTCCAATGCAAAGGCGTTGAATGAGTCCTTCGCGCCCCTTCATATTGCGGCCGGTCGCCACTTCGCTGCTGATGGTGGCCATCGTGCTGGCCGGCATCGTGGGATTCAAGTTCCTGCCGCTGTCGGCGCTGCCGCAGGTGGACTACCCGACCATCCAGGTCCAGACGCTGTACCCGGGCGGCAGCCCGGAAGTGATGGCCCAAACCGTGACGGCGCCGATGGAGCGCCAGTTCGGCCAGATGCCGGGCCTCTCGCGCATGAGCTCGACCAGCGCGGCGGGCGTGTCAATCGTCACATTGCAATTCAACCTGGGCCTGCCGCTGGACGTTGCCGAGCAGCAAGTGCAGGCCGCGATCAATGCCGGCGCGTCGCTGTTGCCGGCGGACCTGCCGGCGCCGCCGGTCTATGCCAAGGTCAATCCGGCCGACGCGCCGGTGCTGACCCTGGCCATCACGTCCGACACGCTGCCGCTCACCGATGTGCAGAACATCGTCAATACTCGGTTGGCGTTGAAGGTCAGCCAGGTCACCGGCGTGGGGCTGGTCACGCTGTCCGGCGGCCAACGACCGGCCGTGCGCGTGCAGGCCGATATCCGGGCGCTGGCTTCCTATGGGCTCGGGCTCGATAGCATCCGCACCGCGATCACCGCCGCGAACGCCAACAGCGCGAAGGGCAGCATCGACGGGCCGACCCGCGCCTACACCATCAATTCCAACGATCAGCTGCTCGCCGCCGCGGACTACGGCAAGGTGATCGTGGCGTACCGCAACGGCGCCCCGGTGCGCTTGTCCGACGTGGCGCACGTAGTGCAAAGCGCCGAGAACACCAAGCTGGGCGCCTGGGCCATGATCGGCGGCCGGCTGTTGCCGGCGATCATCCTGGACGTGCAGCGCCAGCCCGGCGCCAATGTGATCGCGACCGTGGATGCGATCAAGACCCGGCTGCCCGAGCTGACTGCCGGCCTGCCGGGGGCCGTGCACATGGACGTGCTGAGCGACCGCACCACCGGCATCCGGGCTTCGGTGAACCATGTGCAGATCGAATTGCTGCTGGCAGTGGTGCTGGTGGTGCTGGTGATCTTCGCGTTCCTGCACAGCCCGCGTGCGACGCTGATCGCCAGCCTGTCCGTGCCCATTTCGCTCATCGGCACGTGCGGCGCGATGTACCTGCTGGGCTACAGCCTGAACAACTTGAGCCTCATGTCGATGACCATTGCGACCGGGTTCGTGGTCGACGACGCGATCGTGATGATCGAGAACATCTCCCGCCACATCGAGAACGGCGAGCCGCCGATGGACGCCGCGATGAAAGGCGCGACCGAAATCGGCTTCACCATCATTTCGCTGACGGTGTCGCTGATCGCCGTGCTGATCCCGCTGCTGTTCATGGGCGATGTCGTCGGGCGCCTGTTCCGGGAATTCGCCGTGACGCTGGCCATCACCATCCTGATCTCCGCCGCGGTATCGCTGACGCTGGTGCCGATGATGTCGGCGCGCTGGCTCACGGCGCACCCGGGCGGCGAAACCGGCTGGGGCGGCAGGATGCAGCGCAGGTTCGAGCGCGTCATAGCGCGCTACGACGTCGCGTTGCAGTGGGTGCTGGAGCGCGAGCGCGCCACGTTGCTGGTGGCCCTGGGTACCCTGGCGCTGACGGTGCTGCTGTACATCTGGATCCCCAAGGGGCTGTTCCCGACGCAGGACACCGGGCAGTTGCAGGCGAGAGTGGAAGCCACCCAGTCGGTGTCGTACCCGCTCATGGCGCAGCTGCAGCAGGAGGTGGCGCGGCGGATCATGCAAGACCCCGATGTCGAAACGCTCAGCAGCGTCGTCGGCGTGGACGCGAGCAACAACACCATGCTGCATACCGGCCGCATGCTGATCAATCTGAAAAAGAGCCACGACAACCAGCAGGACATCATGGAGCGCTTGCGCCAAAGCGCCCATCAGGTGGCGGGCATCGCGCTGTACCTGCAGCCGACGCAGGACCTGACCATCGATGCGGAGTCCGGCCCGACGCAATACCGGTTCTCGATTGAAGCCGCCGACAGCGCCACGGTGGCGCAAGCGGCCACGCGCCTGGTCCAGAAGCTGCAGTCGGTCAAACAGGTACGCAACGCCGTGACCGATGTGGATGCCTCCGCCGCCGCGGTGTACGTCGACATCGACCGCGACAGCGCGGCGCGCCTGAACATCTCGGCCGCGAGCATCGACGATGCTCTCTACAGCGCTTTCGGACAGCGCATCGTCTCGACCATCTTCACCGAAACCAACCAGTACCGCGTGATCCTGGAAGCGCGGCCGGATGCGGATGTATCGCCGGCGACGCTGGGTGCGGTGCAGTTGCGCACCGGCTCGGGCGATGCCGTGCCGTTGTCGTCGGTCGCCAACATCGTGCAGCGGCGCGCGCCGCTGCAGATCACCCATGTGGCGCAGTACCCGGCGACCACGGTGGGTTTCGACACCACGCCGGGCGAGTCGCTGGGCTCGGCGGTGGACGCCATCCGCAAGGCCGCCGACGAGATCAAGTTGCCCCCGGGCGTGACGATGACCTTCCTGGGCGCATCGGGCGCCTACGAGGCCTCGCTGACGAACCAGCTGTGGCTGATCCTCGCGGCAGTCGTATGCGTCTACATCGTGCTGGGCGTCCTCTACGAAAGCTACATCCACCCACTCACGATCCTGTCGACGCTGCCCTCGGCCGGTGTCGGCGCGCTGCTGGCCTTGATGATCACCGGGCAAGGGCTTGGCGTGGTCGGCATCATCGGGATCATCCTGTTGATCGGCATCGTCAAGAAGAACGCGATCATGATGATCGACTTCGCGATCGATGCCGAGCGCAACGAAGGCAAATCTCCGCGCGAGGCGATCCACCAGGCCGCGCTGCTGCGCTTCCGGCCGATTCTGATGACAACCCTGGCCGCATTGTTCGCGGCGGTGCCGCTGATGCTCGGCTGGGGCGAAGGAGCCGAGCTGCGCCGCCCGCTGGGCCTGGCGATTTTCGGCGGACTGATCGTGAGCCAGATGCTCACACTGTTCACGACCCCGGTGATCTACCTCGGGTTCGACAAGCTGGGGCGGCGGTGGCGCAAGAGCTCCCACCCCAACCCCAACCCTCCGCCAGAGGGGGAGGGGGTATCGCGGGCATGAACCTCTCCGACCCATTCGTTCGCCGGCCGATCGCCACCGTGCTGCTGACGGTCGGCCTGGCACTGGCGGGCGTCGCCGCGTTCTTCAAGCTCGCGGTGGCGCCGTTGCCGCAGGTGGACTTTCCGGTGATTTCGGTCAGCGCGAACATCCCGGGGGCAAGCCCCGACACCATGGCGACCAGCGTCGCGACGCCGCTGGAGCGGCGGCTGGGGGTGATTGCCGGAGTCAATGAAGTCACCTCCAACAGCGGCAACGGTTCCACACGCATCACGCTGCAGTTTGACCTGAACCGCCAGATCGACTCGGCCGCGCGCGAAGTGCAGGCCGCGATCAACGCGTCGAGGGTCGACCTGCCGTCCACGCTGCGCAGCAACCCGACTTACCGCAAGGCCAATCCATCGGCCGCGCCGGTGGTGATCCTGGCGCTGACATCGCCGACACTTTCTCCGGGTCAGATCTATGACGCGGTGTCCAACATCGTGCAGCAGAAGATGTCGCAGGTTCCCGGCGTGGGCGATGTGGAACTGGGCGGCGGGTCGCTGCCGGCCGTGCGGGTCGACGTGCTGCCGTTCGCGTTGAACCGTTATGGCGTCAGCATGGAAGACGTGCGCGCCGCATTGCAAGCCAACAGCGCCAATCGGCCCAAGGGTGCGATCGAGGGAAACGGCGAACGATTGCAGATCTATACCGGCAGCGGACGCATGGACAAGTCGCGCCCCACGGCGGCGGATTACCGCGGTCTGGTCATCGCCTGGCGCAACGGCGCGGGGATCCGCCTGGCGGACGTGGCAAACGTGGCGGACAGCGTGGAAAACATCAACACGCTGGGCCTGTTCAACGGTCAACCAGCCGTGATCGTGCTGGTGACGCTGCAGCCGGGCGCCAACGCCATCGAAACCGTGGACGCGGTCAACGCGCTGCTGCCCGAGCTGCAGGCCGCGCTGCCTCACGACATCAAGCTCCAGGTGGCCACCGATCGCACCCACTCGATCCGCGCTTCGCTGCACGAGGTGGAGCTCACGCTGCTGATCGCCGTGGCGCTGGTCGTGCTGGTGGTCAGCGCGTTCCTGCGCAGCGTGCGGGCCACGATCATCCCGGCGGTGGCCACGGCGGTCTCGCTGCTCGGGACGTTCGGTGTGATGTACCTGCTGGGCTTTTCGCTCAACAACCTCACGCTGATGGCGCTGACGGTGGCGACCGGCTTCGTGGTGGATGACGCCATCGTGGTGCTGGAGAACACCAGTCGCCACATCGAGGCCGGCATGGACCGGTTCAAGGCGGCGCTGCTCGGCGCGCGCGAGGTCGGTTTCACGGTGCTCTCGATCAGCCTGTCGCTGGTGGCCGTGTTCATCCCGCTGCTGTTCATGGGTGGCCAGGTCGGCCGCCTGTTCCGCGAGTTTGCGGTGACCTTGTCGGCCGCCGTGATGATTTCGCTGGTGATCTCGCTCACCACCACGCCGATGATGTGCGCCTGGCTGCTGCGGCCCGACGCGCACGAGCGGCAACCGGGGCGGCTGGCGCGCTGGTCCGAGCGCGCTTTTTCCTGGGTGCGGGGCGGCTACGAGCACAGCCTGGACTGGGCGTTGCACGCACAGTGGCTGGTGCTGCTGATCCTGGTGCTCGTGATCGGCCTGAACGGCTATCTGTTCGTGATGGTGCCCAAGGGCTATTTCCCGCAGCAGGACACCGGCCAGATCCAGGGCGGCCTGCGCGCCGACCAGAGTATTTCGTTCCAGGCCATGCAGGAGAAATTGCGCGAGCTCGTCAACACCATCCGGCGCGACCCCGCGGTGGATACCGTGGTGGGCTTCACCGGCGGCAGCCGCGCCGGCGGTGGCTTCGTGTTCGTCAACTTGAAGCCGGCCACCGACCGGACCGAGCGAGGGCAGGCCGTGATCGCGCGGCTGCGGCCGCAACTGGCGCGTATCACCGGCGTGAGCCTGTTCCTCAACCCGGTGCAGGACCTGCGCATGGGCGGCCGCCAGAGCAACAGCACCTACCAGTACACGCTCAAGAGCGACAACATCGCGGACCTGCGCCGCTGGGCGACCCGCCTGGCCGAGGCCATGAAGCGCCAACCCGCGCTGATCGACGTGGACACCGACCAGCAAGAAAACGGCGTCGAAACCTACGTGGACGTGGACAAGGATTCGGCGGCGCGGCTGGGCATCAATTCGCGCGACATCGACAACGCGCTGTACGACGGTTTCGGCCAGCGGCAGGTGGCCACCATCTACAGCGAACTCAACCAGTACCACGTGGTCATGGGCGTGGCGCCGCAACACATGCGCAGTCCCGAGGCGCTCAAGGACATCTATGTGCCCTCGAAGGCCGTTTCGCCCGCCGGCACCGGCACATCGGCACCTTCAAGCGCGACCACCACGACAGCAGGCGCGCCCACGCCCTCCGGCGCCGCGACGTCCGCGGCCGCCAGCCCGGCCGCGGCCGCATCCGGGCCCATCAATCCGGCGCTGCGAAGCCAGGCGACCGGGCAAGTGATCAACACCTCCGCCAGCGCCATGGTCCCGCTGTCGGCCATCGCGCGTTTTTCCGAGCGGCCCACCGCCAGCTCGGTCAGTCACCAGGACGCAGAACTTGCCACCACCATTTCGTACAACCTGGCCGAGGGCAGCACGCTCGCCGACAGCCGCAAGGCCGTGCAGCAGGCAGAGGCCGAGATCGGATTGCCGATCAACGTGCGCGGCAGTTTTCAAGGCACGGCGCGGGCGGCGCAGGATTCGCTCAAGGAGCAGCCGATGCTGATTGCGCTCGCGATCGTCGTCATCTACATCGTGCTGGGCGTCCTGTACGAAAGCCTGGTGCATCCGGTCACCGTGCTGTCCACGTTGCCGTCAGCCGGCGTCGGTGCGGTGCTCGCGCTGTTGATATTCCACCTGGAGCTTTCCATCATCGCGCTGATCGGGCTGTTCCTGCTGATCGGCATCGTCAAGAAGAACGCCATCCTGATCATCGACTTCGCGATCGACGCGGAGAGGTCGCGCGGCCTGTCGCCTTACGCCGCAGTGCGTGAAGCCTGCCTGCTGCGGTTCAGGCCGATCCTCATGACGACACTGGCGGCCGCCCTGGGCGCCTTGCCGCTGGCTATCGGCTTCGGCGAGGGGGCCGAACTGCGCCGGCCGCTGGGTATCGCCATCATCGGCGGTCTGATCGCCAGCCAGGTGATCACGCTGCTCACCACGCCGGTGGTCTATCTTCTGCTGGACAAACTGCGCCGGCGCAGCCCCCTGGAGCGCCAGCTGGGCCGTCACATCGAGGTCCAGGCCCCATGAAGCAATCTTCTTTGCGCGTAGGGTGGGCACTTGTGCCCGCCGCCGTTCTTTCGCTCGCGTTGGCCGGCTGCGCTGTCGGGCCGAACTATGAACGGCCGGCCGTCGAGTCGCCCGCGGCCTTCAAGGAGGGGCAGGGCGAATGGGTGCGCGCGGTGCCGGCCGATACGCTGGAACGTGGGCCGTGGTGGGACCTGTTCAGCGATCCGCAGCTGAGCGAACTCGCTTCGCAAGTCGAAGTATCGAACCAGAACGTCGCCGCGGCGGTCGCGGGCTACGCGCAAGCTCGGGCATTGGTGGCGCAGCAGCGCGCCTCGCTCTTTCCTTCGGTGACGCTGGACGCAGGCGCCAACCGCAGCGGGGGTGGCGGCGCCACACCGACCCGCGGCAACTACCAGGTCAGCATCGGCGGCTCGTGGGAGCCCGACGTCTGGGGGCGGCTGAGCCGCGGCGTCGAAGGGGCCACTGCCGGGGCGCAGGCCAGCCTGGCCGACCTGCAGGCCGCGACGCTGTCGGCGCAGGGCGAGCTGGCGGTGCAGTATTTCAACCTGCGCCAGAACGATGTGCAGTACGCGCTGCTCGCGCAGACGATCGAGGGCTACCAGCGCACGCTGACGATCGCGTCGAACCGCTACAAGGCCGGTATCGCCGCGCGCACCGACGTGCTGCAGGCGCAAACGCAGCTCGCCAACGCACAGGCAGACCAGCTGGGCGTCGAGCGGCAGCGCGCGGTGCTCGAGCACGCAATCGCCGTCCTGACAGGTAAGGCGCCGGCCAACTTCAGCCTGCCCGCGCGTGCGACCTGGCAGGCCGTCGTGCCCGACGTGCCGTTCGGTGTGCCTTCGACGCTTCTGCAACGCCGGCCGGACATCGCCGGCGCGGAGCGGCGCGCGGCGCAGGCCAACGATCAGATCGGTATTGCCGAAGCGGCGTTCTTTCCCAGCTTGAGCCTGTCCGGCTCGGTTGGGTCGAGCGCGGCGGCGATCGGTGACCTGTTCAAGGCGTCTTCGCTGGTGTGGTCGCTGGGCGCGTCGCTGGCCCAGACCGTTTTCAATGCGGGCGCCACCCGTGCCCGTGTCGAAGGGGCCCAGGCAGCGCTGGAGCAGGCGGCCGCACGCTACCGCCAGACCGTACTGTCTGCGTTCCAGGACGTCGAGGACCAGCTGGTGGCATCGCGGATCCTGCAATCGCAACTGGTGCTGCGCGAGCAGGCCGAGCAGGCCGCCAACCTGGTCGAGCAGCAGGTGCTCAACCGCTATCAGGCCGGCCAGGTGAGTTATACGGAGGTGGTCACGGCCCAGGTGACCGCATTGAATGCGCGCCGCGCTGTCGCGCAGGCCCGCTCCGACCGTCAGGTGGCGACTGTTGCGCTCATCCAGGCTCTCGGCGGGGGGTGGCGGGGGCTTTGAAGAATGCCTCCGGATGCACACTTGATTCACGTCAAGCAATCAGGCCACCCGCGGACTAGTGTTGATCTATGGCACGCATGATCGCGATCGTTCTCGCGTTGATGCTCTCGATGGCTGCATCGGCCCAAGTGATCACGCAGCGCACGAGGGTTCAAGGCGTGTCGGTGGCCGTGACGGCCGGTAACCTGGGTCCCGACACATCGATCTGGGATTTCGCGGTGGTGCTGGATTCGCCGCACCGCAACTTGCCGGACGACCTGCTCAGGAGCGCGGTGCTGGTCGACCCACGCGGGCGCAAATACAAGCCGCTGGTCTGGGAAGGCGCGCCGGCGTCCGGCGATCACCGCGCCGGCGTGCTGAAGTTCATCGCGCTGAAACCACGCCCGCAATGGATCGAACTGCGCATCGACCGCCCCGGCGAGAAAAAGCCACGCTCTTTCAGCTGGCTGCTGGGCGGCAACATGATGGCGCGCAATTGACGCGGCGCGCCGCGGCGCTCAGGCCTGGTGCTGGCCGAGCAGCGCGAGCATTCCGCTTTCCAGCCCCGCCATCCGGGCGGCCAGCTGGGGTGCCGCTTCCTTCGAAACCTGCATGTACTGCTGGAACGTGCGCAGCAGCGCCGGCCGGTTGGGATGGTGCAGGAGCGCCGACGCCAGGGCCGCCTGCAGCACCTGAACCTGGGCGGTGAGCGCGAGCTGGTTGTCCATCAGCCCGTTGATGTTCTGGCTGACGAGGTCCAGCATTTCCTGCAATTTCGTCGAATCCATGTGGCACTCCTGAACCGGACTGCGCGCGCGCGGGTCCCATGAATCGACAGCATACCCGCCGCGCTGCGGGCCGCATCCGGCTTAGCGGCCCGCCCCCGGCGGCGGCGTTTTCGGCTGGTAATCGCAGTACCGGATCACCGCGCACTGCCAGCATTTGGGCTTGCGCGCGACGCACACGTAACGGCCGTGCAGGATCAGCCAGTGGTGCGCATCGACCAGGTAGTCCTTCGGCACGCGCTTCATGAGCGCCTGCTCCACTTCGAGCGGGTTCTTGCCCGGCGCGAGTCCGGTGCGGTTGGCGACGCGGAAGATGTGCGTGTCCACCGCCATCGTCTCCTCGCCGAACGCGACGTTCAGCACCACGTTCGTGGTCTTGCGGCCGACGCCGGGCAGCGCCTCCAGCTGCTCGCGGGTGCGCGGCACTTCGCCCCCGTGCTGCCGCACCAGGATCTCGCATGTCTTCATCAGGTTGCGCGCCTTGGTGCGGTACAAGCCGATGGTCTTGATGTATTCCTCCAGCCGCTCCAGGCCCAGCTCCAGGATGTCTTGCGGCGTGTTGGCGACGGGAAACAATTTGCGAGTGGCCTTGTTCACGCCGGCGTCGGTGGCCTGTGCCGACAGCAGCACCGCGACCAGCAACTCGAACGGGGTGGTGAATTCCAGCTCGCTGGTGGGCGTTGGATTGGCCGCGCGCAGCGTGGCAAAGAAAGGTTCGATCAGTTCTTTTTTCATCGGCTCGTGCGTGGCGCGAAGCGCTTACAGCCCCCTGAATGGAAATTCGAGCGCGGGCCGCCGGCCGCTGACGATCTCGGCCAGCACCTGGCCGGAGCCGCAGGCGAGCGTCCAGCCGAGCGTGCCGTGGCCGGTGTTGTAGAACAGGTTGGCCGGCTTGCCGCGGCCGATGACCGGCACGTTGCTCGGCGTCGCGGGCCGCAGGCCGGCCCAGTATTCCACTTCGCCGGCGGGTTGCAGCGACGGGAACAGCTCGCAGGTGCGGCGCAGGATCGCCTCGCAGCGAGTGCGGTTGATCGACAGGTCGTGGCCGTTGAGTTCGGCCGTGCCCGCGACGCGCAGCCGCTGGCCCAGGCGCGAGCACACGATGCGCCTGGATTCGTCGGTGAGGCTCACTTCGGGCGCCTGCGCGTCCGGCGCGAGCGGCATCGTGATCGAGTAGCCCTTGACGGGATAGATCGGCAAGTGCTCACCGAGCGGGCGCACCAGTTGCGGTCCGTAGCTGCCCAGCGCAACGACGAACGCGTCGCCTTCGATGCGTTCAAGCGCGCCGCCGGCGCCGCGAACGTGGACGGCGGCGATGCGGCCGGCGCGCGCTTCGATGGACTCCGCGGCGAGCCCGTGATGGAAAGACACGCCGCGCTCGGCGCAAAGGCCCGCGAGGCGCTGCGTGAACTTCATCGCGTCGCCCGACTCGTCCTCGGGCGCGTAGAGCCCTCCGGCCAGCGGCTCGCGGCAATCGCGAAGCGCCGGCTCGACGGCCATGCACTCGCGTGCATCGAGAACGTCGGCGCGCATGCCGAACTCGTTCAGCAGTGCCTTGCGCTTGCCGGCGTGCGCGAAATCTCGCGCCGTGAAGAACAGGTGCAGGATGCCCTTGCCGATGAAGTCGTATTCGATGCCGGTGGCCCGGCGCAATTCGCGCAGCCGGTCGCGGCTGTAGATGGCAAGCCGCTGGATGGCCTGCGTGTTGCGCCGGGTCGATCCGGGCAGGCACTGCGCCAGGAATGCGAGCCCCCACGACCACTGCTGCAAATCGGCGCGCGGCCGGAACAGCAGCGGGGCGTCCTCGCGGCCGAGCCAGCGCACGATCTGGCCGGGCGCGCCCGGATTGGCCCAGGGCTCCGCGTGACTGACCGATATCTGCCCGCCGTTGGCAAAACTGGTTTCCAGCCCGGGCTTCGGCTGCCGCTCGACCACGACCACTTCGTGACCCGCTTGCCTGAGATACCAGGCGCTGGCGACCCCGGCCAAGCCGGCGCCCAGAACGATAACCCGCATGAATCCCCGTCGTTATGCGCGGCCCGAGCCGCACGCCCGATTCTATTTGGCCGCGTCCGCCCGCCGGCCGCCGGGCCCTTTGAGCTGACGCGCAAGGGCGGCGACGACGGCGGCATTGGGCGACTCGCGCCGCTGCACCAGCGCGATGCGGCGCACCTCGGCCTGCGGAATCTCGATCAGGCGCAGGCGGGCATCGGCCTGCCAGCGCGCGTCGCGTAGCAGCGGCACGATCGTGATGCCCAGAGCGGCACGCACCAGCTCCACGATGCTCTCGATCGCGTTGAGTTCGAGAAACTCCTGCGGTTTGACCTTCAGCTTGCGCAGCGTGCGCTCCACCAGGAAACCGGTGTGCTGGCTGCGGTCGAAACGGATGAAAGGGTGGCGCTGCAGCAGGGCGCGCATGCTGCCTTCGCCCAGGCTGCGCGGTGCGAGCACGACCATCGGTTCGTCGTACAACGCCGTCCAGGCCAGCCCGGCGCGCGATTGGCCCGGTTCGCGCACGGCGATCGCCGCGTCCAGCTCGCCCGCATCCACCAGCGCCAGCAGGTCCATGGACTTGGCTGCCGACACGTGCAGTTCCAGGCCGGGATGCCGCGCCTTCAGCGCCAAGGTCGCCTGGATCAGCGGGCGCACCGCCGAGACGACCGAGCCGAGGTGAACCGTGCCCGCCATGGGCTTGAGCGACGGCGGGGTGGCGAGCATCTGCTCGTACAGCGCCACGACCTGCCGCACGCTGGGCAGGATCTCGCGCCCGGCTTCATTGAGCGCCACCGCCTTGCCGTGCCGCTCGAACAAGGTGCGGCGCAGGTCGGCCTCGAGCGTGCGCATCTGCTGGCCCACGGCAGCCTGCGTCAGGGCCACGCGCGGGGCGGCCGCCGCGAACGAGCCTTCGGTGGCCACCGCGATGAAAGTCTTCAGGACGCGAATGCTGCTCATGCTGCGCCGATGATAAAGAAATGCTTTAGCCAGAGTAAAGCATTATTCGGCGTTGCTTTCGTGTGGAGGTTGGATAATCGAACATGGCCGTGGCCCCATGACCGTTCGGGCTGAGCCTGTCGAAGCCGGCCCTTCGACGGGCTCAGGGCGAACGGAGTCGCGACGTTTTTCTTTCGAGCACAACATGCAATTCGATTTCCACAATCCCTATCCCACCACGCGCCTGCCGGTGTTCGCGCGCAACATCGTGTCCACGTCGCATCCGCTCGCGGCGCAGGCCGGCCTGCGCATGCTGTGGAAGGGCGGCAACGCCGTCGACGCGGCGATCGCAGCCGCGGCCGCCATGACGATCTGCGAGCCAGTGAGCAACGGCCTGGGCAGCGATGCTTTCGCGATCCTGTGGGACGGCACGCAGTTGCATGGCCTGAACGCCTCGGGCCGCGCGCCGGCCGCCTGGACCGTCGAGCACTTCAAGCGCAAGTACGGCTCCGACGCCCGGCAGCCGCCCAAGCGCGGTTTCGACTCGGTCACGGTGCCCGGCGCCGTCGCGGGCTGGGTGGCGCTGAGCGAGCGCTTCGGCAAGCTGCCGTTCGCGGACCTGCTGGAACCCGCCATCGAGATTGCCGAGCGCGGCTACCTGGTGCCGGTCGTCGTGCAACAGAAGTGGGCTGCCGCCACGCCCGAGCTGCGCCATATGCCGGGATTCGCCGACTGCTTCCTGCCATGGGACCGCGCGCCGCAAGTCGGCGAGCTGTTCCAGTTCAAGGCGGCGGCCCGCGGGCTGCGCGCGATCGCCCAGACGCGGGGCAAGGCTTACTACGGCGGTGAGATCGCGCAGGCGATCGAGAAATTCGCGGCCATGAACGGCGGCAGCATCACGGCCAAGGACTTCGCCGGCTACCAGCCCGAATGGGTGACACCGCTGGCGAAGGACTACCGCGGCTACACCTTGCACGAGATCCCGCCGAACGGGCAGGGCATCGCGGCCCTGATCGCGCTGGGCATCCTCGGCCAGTTCGACGTCGCAGCGCTGCCGGTGGACGGGCCCGACTCGCAGCACCTGCAGATCGAGGCGATGAAACTGGCCTTCGCCGACGTGTACAAGTACGTGGCCGAGCCGTCCAGCATGGGCGTTTCGCCGGAGGCAATGCTCGACGACGCGTACCTGGCCAGCCGCGCGAAGCTCATCGACATGAAGCGCGCGCAGGACTTCCGTGCCGGCAATCCCGTCAAGGGCGGCACCATCTACCTCACGGCCGCCGACGAGAACGGGATGATGGTGAGCTTCATCCAGAGCAACTACCTGGGATTCGGTTCGGGTTGTGTCGAGCCTACTTTCGGCGTCAGCCTGCAAAACCGCGGCTTCGGCTTCAGCCTGGAGCCGGGCCCGAACCAGGTCGCCCCCGGCAAGCGTCCGTTCCACACGATCATTCCGGCATTCCTCACGAAGGACGGACAACCCGTGATGAGCTACGGCGTCATGGGCGGCAACATGCAGCCGCAGGGTCATCTGCAAACGCTGGTGCGGATGCTCGATTACAAGCAGAACCCCCAGGCCGCCTGCGACGCGCCGCGCTGGCGCTACAACGCGGGGCTGGAGCTCAACGTGGAGCAGCAGATGAACAAGGCCACCTTGCAGGAGCTGGCCAGCCGCGGGCATCGCCTGGAAGTGATCAATGACAACTACCAGGATTTCGGCGCCGGCCAGTTCATCTGGCGCGCGGGCGACCCGAAAGTGCAAGGCTACGGGGCGGCGAGCGATTCGCGCCGCGACGGCCTGGCCGCGGGATTCTGAGGGCCGGGCAACCTCGTTGACCCCATGGGTGGCGCCGTGCGACAATCGGCCCCGCTCCGGGGTGTACGCGAAAGCGTGCTGAGATAAACCCGCGAACTTGAACCGGTTCATACCGGCGGAAGAAGAGCTCTCCCCCTGACCTTCCGGTCAGCCAGCGCGGGACCCCCTCCGGAGCACCTGACCACGGTCGCGAAGGAGCCCGATGAAAGCATTTGCACAGCCACTCTGGGGCATCGTCCCGGCGGGGAGCCGCGCGCCATGAACACGGCGGCTCAGCCATTCCAGTACCCCCGCGTGCTGTCGATCGCCGGCTCGGATAGCGGGGGCGGCGCGGGCATCCAGGCCGACCTCAAGACCATCGCGGCGCTCGGCTGTTACGGCATGACGGCGATCACCGCGTTGACGGCGCAGAACACGCTGGGCGTGCGGTCCATCCACGCCGTGCCGCTGCAGATGCTGGCGGACCAGATCGATGCGGTGGTCGAGGACATCGGGGTGGACGCGGTGAAGATCGGCATGCTGCATTCCGCCGACACGGTGCGCGCGGTGGCGCAGGCGCTCGAGCGGCACGCGCTGCAGTGCATCGTGCTCGACCCCGTCATGATCGCCACCAGCGGCGCCGTGCTGATCGACCATGAAGCGATTGCCGTGCTGGTGCGCGAGCTGTTCCCGAAGGCGGACGTGATCACGCCGAACCTCGACGAAGCCTCCCTGCTCGTGGGGCGCACGCTCGCGAGCGAAGCCGACATCGAAGCGGCGGCCCAGCAGCTGCTCGAGATGGGCGCGCGGGCGGTCCTGGTGAAGGGCGGCCATCTGCCCGGCGACACCGTGAGCGACCTCCTGCTGACCTGCGACGGAAAGGCCCACTGGATGCTGGCGCCGCGCATCCCCAGCCCGAACACGCACGGCACCGGCTGCACCCTGTCCAGCGCGATCGCCGCGCACCTGGCGCTCGGTTCGACCTTGACGCAGGCGGTGGAGCAGGCGCGCCAATACGTGCGCGGTGCGCTCGAGGCGGGCGCCCAGGTGCGCACCGGCGGCGGCAGCGGCCCGTTGAACCACAGCCATGCGCCGCACGCGATGCGGCTGACCCCCCGCGCCTGAGCAGGAGCCCGCCCCATGGACGCGACCCATCCGAACGGCGTAGCGCAGATCGTGCGCCGGCTGCTGGACTTCATGGCGCAACCGCGGTGCACCGACGAGGAGTTCGATGCACTGGCGCTGGACGTGTTCGCGCTGCAGTACGCCGGCAACGAACCCTACCGGCGCTTCTGCCAGGGGCGCAGTGCGACGCCGCGCAAGGTGAAAAGCTGGCGCGACATTCCCGCCGTGCCGATCAACGGCTTCAAGGACCTCGCCTTGAGCTGCGAGCCGCCCGCCGCGTGCGAGCGCGTCTTCATGACCAGCGGCACCACGCGCGGCGACGTGAAGGGCCGGCATTTCCATCCGACGCTCGCGGTGTACGACGACTCGATGCGGCGCAATTTCGCCGCGCGCTTCATGCAGGGGCCGCAGGCGATGCGCATGGGCATCCTGTTTCCCACCGAAGAGGAAATGCCCAATTCGTCGCTCGCGCATTACCTCGCGCTTGCCGTGCGCCATTTCGGCACGCCGGGCAGCCGGTATTTCGTCGGCCTGCAAGGCATGGACAGCGACGCCCTTTGCGAAACGCTCGGCGCCGCCGAACGCAGCGGCGAGCCCTACGCGCTGCTCGGCGCGAGCTTCAGCTTCGTGCACCTGCTGGACGAACTGCAACGGCGCGGCCTGCGCTTTCGCCTGCCGCCCGGCAGCCGCCTGCTCGACACCGGCGGCTACAAGAAGCAGTCGCAGGAACTGCCGCTGGATGAGTTCTATGAAGCCATCTCGGCAGCGCTCGGTGTCGCGCGCGAGCAGTGCATCAACATGTACGGCATGACCGAGCTCAGCACGCAGTTCTACGACAGCGGCAACGCGGTGGTGCCATCGGTGAAGTCCGGGCCGCACTGGATCCGCTCGCGGCTGGTCGATCCCGCCACGGGCCGCGAAGTGGCGGGGGGCGAGCGCGGCATCCTGGTGCACTGCGACCTGGCCAACTTCAATTCGGTGACCACGATCCTCACCGAGGACGTCGGCCGCGCGGTGCCGGGCGGCTTTCTCCTGCTCGGGCGGGCCGAAGGCGCGCAGGCCAAGGGCTGCTCATTGGCCGTCGAGGAATTCATCCAGGCGGCCACGGCATGAGCGCCGAACGCGTCACCGGCGGCTACCTGCCCGGCCTCGCCGAGTCGCAGGTGCAGTGGCATCCGCTGGCATTCGGCGGCGAAGGCAACCGGCTGGAGATCGCCGTGCCGCTGCTGGATGCGGCGCAGATGCAGTCGCTGGCCCAGCGCGTGAAACAGGCCGCAAGCGAGCGGCTCACGGTGCTCGGCGTGTCGCAGATCATCGAGATCGTGGACCGCGCCGTGGCGCGGTTGCTCGATCCCGCCGATCCGTACCGGCAGCAGGCCGACCGCTTGTTGCCGGTCGTCACCGGCTACGACGCCGAGATGGTGCGCCTCGGGCTGACCTCGTACCTGAAGACTTTTCGCGCGCCGCAATTGCATCGTTTCGTCGCCGAGGATTTCGCGAACCCGAAGGTGCTCGACGAGTTCCAGCCGGCAACGAAGGGTGGCGCCGTGCGGGCGTTCGGGCCGCGATTGCTGGTGCACAACTGGGCCGGCAACGTGCCGGGGCTGCCGCTGTGGAGCCTGGTGTGCGGACTGCTGGTGAAGGCCGGCAACATCGGCAAGTTGCCGAGCGCCGAGCCTTTGTTCGCCGGCCTGTTCGCGCGCCTGCTGGCCGAAGTGCACCCGCCGTTGGCCGACTGCATGGCCGTGGTCTGGTGGAAAGGCGGCGACCAGCAGTCGTCCTCGGCGCTGTTCGCGCAGGCCGACACGGTGCTGGCCTACGGCGGCAACGATGCGATCGAGCAGATCCGCGCGCAATTGCCGGCCACCACGCGCTTCCTGCCTTATGGCCACAAGCTCGGATTCGGCATGATCGGCCGCGCCGCGCTGGACACGCAACGTGCGCCCGCCACGGCGCGGCTGGCCGCCCACGACGTCGCGCGCTACGAGCAGCAGGGCTGCTATTCGCCGCATGTGTTCTACGTCGAGCGCGGCGGCAAGGTGTCACCGCGCGAATTCGCGCAGTACCTCGCCGGCGAACTGGCCAGCCTGCAGCGGCGTTTCCCCCGGCGCGTGCTCGCGCTGGAAGACGCGGTGGGCATCGCGGGCTGGCGGCAAGCGTGCGAATTGCAGTCGCTCGCCGCGTCCGGCGCGGAACTGATCGGCGACGAGACCGCACCCTGGTGCGTGGCTTACGCGGATCGGGCCCAGCCACTGGCGCCGACGGCCGGCAACCGCAATATCCAGGTGGTGGCGGTGGACCGGCTGGACGACGTGATCGGGCAGATCGAGCGGCATGGCGCCTACCTGCAGACCGCGGGCCTGGCGACGACGCCCAGCGAGTTGTTCCGTCTTTCGCAGCAACTGGGCCGCTTCGGCGTCACGCGCATTTGCGCCATCGGCTCGATGACCGCGCCCGAAGCCGGCTGGCACCACGACGGGCGGTTCAACCTGCTCGACCTGGTGCGCATGGTCGAGATCGAACAATCGGCCGAGCGCGCGGCCGACCGCCTGGCGCCGTATGCACAGGAGGATGCGTCTTGAGTTTTCTCTCGATGCAAGGCGTGGGCTACACCTTTCCCGGCTGGCCGCCGGTCGTGCGCGGCGTCGATTGGGAAGTGGGCGAGGGCGAATTCCGTTGCCTCGTGGGGCGCAGCGGCTGCGGCAAGACGACCTTGCTGAAGCTCGCGGCGGGGCTGTTGCATCCCGGCGAAGGCCACATCCGCTTCCGCGACCGGGAACTGGCGACGCCGGGGCCCGACGTCGGTTTCGTGTTCCAGGCGCCGACGCTGCTGGAATGGCACCGGGTGCTGGAGAACGTCCTGCTGCCGGTGTCGCTGCAGCACCGCCCGACGCCCGCCGAGATCGACAAGGCGCACCAACTGCTCGCGCAGCTCGGGCTTGCCGACCGCGCGCGCCATTACCCGCGGCAGCTCTCGGGGGGCCAGCAAAGCCGCGTCGCGCTGGCTCGCGCGCTGATCCTCGAGCCGTCGCTGATGCTGCTCGACGAACCGTTCGCCGCGCTGGACGCGATCACGCGCGAAGAACTGCAAGACGACCTGCTGCACATGTGCCGCCTGCGCAAGACCACGGTGCTGTTCGTCACGCACGACATCGCCGAAGCGGTGTACCTGGGCGATCGCGTGGCCGTCATGGACGCCGGGCGCATCGTCGAGGAGATCCAGGTGGACATGGCCCGTCCGCGCGGCCCCGCCACGCGCACCAGCCCCGCCATGAGCCGCCATTGCGCGCAGGTGCGACACGTGATGCATATGGAGGCCGGCTACGACAGGCTCAGCCCGAACGGTGGAGAATCCGTTCGCCCTGAGCTTGTCGAAGGGCCTCAGCTTGTCGAAGGGCTCCGTGAGGAACGCGCATGAACGGCAAGCACCTGCGCCTGGGCCCCTGGCTGTTGCTCGCCTTCCTGCTGCTCGGGTGGGAAGCGGCCGCGCGCGGCTTGCGGCTGTCGGCGCTGGTGCTGCCCGCTCCGTCGATCGTGTTCGCATCGCTCTGGCGGGGTCTTTCCACCGGGTATTTCTGGCCGCACATCCGCTCGACCGGGCTGGAGCTCGTGCTGGGCCTCGCTACCGGCTGCATCGTCGGCTTCGCGGCGGGGATCGTGATGGCCGAGTCGCGGCGGCTGCGCGCCCTCTTGATGCCCTATGTCGTCGTGAGCCAGGTGATCCCGAAGCTCGCGCTGATGCCGCTGTTCATCGTGTGGTTCGGCTTCGGCATGACATCCACGGTCGTGATCACCGCCTTGATCTGCTTCTTTCCCCTGATGGAAAACACCTTGACCGCGCTGGCGCAGGTGCAACCGGAGCGCCTCGAGCTGTTTCGCATGCTCGGCGCCACGCGCCTGCAGACGCTGGTGCGCCTGAAGTTGCCCTCGGGCCTGCCCGGCATCCTGGCCGGCCTGCGCGTGGCGGTGGTGCTGGCGCTGGTCGGCGCGGTCGTCGGCGAATTCATCGGCGCCAGCAAGGGGCTGGGCGCGCTGGTGATCGCCTCGCAGGGAATGATGGACACGCCGCTGATGTTCGCCGTGCTGGTGCTGATCGCCGTGCTCGGCATGCTCGTGTATGAAGCCACGCTCGGTCTCGAGCGGTGGCTGCTCGCTCCTTATTCGAAAACACCTTGAAGGAACTTCCGATGAAGATGATTTCCCGTCGTGCCGGCCTGCTGGCCCTGAGCGCACTGCTCGCATTGCCGCTTGCCGGGTGGGCCCAGGCAACCGCGCCGCTGGAGAAAGTCACGGTGGCGGGCTGGAGCAAGCCGATCACCGAGATCACGCCGCTGCTGGTCGATGAAGACAAGGGCTTCTACCGCGCCAACGGGATCGATCTGGGCTACGTGCCGGGCGCCGGCGGCGGCGACGCGATCCGCAACATCCTGAGCGGCCAGGCCGACGTGGCGTTCACCGATCCCGGCTCGTTCTTCTCGGCGCTCGACAAGGGCGAGAAATTGCGGGCGATCTACGACATCTACCCGCAGAACGTGTTCAACGTGGTGTCGCTCAAGTCCAGCAACATCACGAAACCCGCCGACCTCAAGGGCAAGAAGATCGGCGTGTACAGCCTGTCCAGCGGCACCCGGCAGAACCTGCTCGTGCTGCTGCACCAGGCGGGGCTTTCGGAGTCGGACGTGACCATCGTCGTCACCGGCGTGCTGAACTTCGCGCCGCTGTTGCAAGGCCAGGTCGATGCCACGGCCGCCACGGATACCGGCCTGTTGGTCGGGCGGCGCAAGGGCGTGGGCGACGTGAACGTGATGGAAGTGGGCAAATACCTGAACGTGTCGAGCGACATGTTCGTCGTGCGCGAGGAGGTGTACCAGCAGAAGAAGGCCTTGCTCAAGCGCTTCCTGAAATCCTACCGCGACGCGTCCGCCTGGATGATCGCGCACCCCGACGAGGCGGCCAAGCTCGCCTCGAAACGGGCGATCGACGGCACCGATCCGGCCGTGAACCTGGAAATCGTGCGCCTGCGCAACGCTTCGAGCGTCTCGCCGACCACCCAGAAGAACGGCCTCGGCGCGTTCGACCTGGACTCGCTGCAAAAGGCGGCCGAGGCGTATCGCAAGCTCGGCCTGGTGCAGCGCGACATCAAAGTGTCCGACGCCGTCAGCACGGACCTGCTGCCGGGCAAGTGAACCGGACGACGCCATGAAGTTCCAGGGCAAGGTGGTGTTGGTCACGGGCTCGGGGCGCGGCATCGGCGCGGCGATCGCACGCGCGTTCGCGGCCGAAGGCGCCACCGTCGTCGTCAACTACCTGAGCAACGACGCGGCGGCGGCGGACGTGGTCGCCGACTGCAAGCGCCTGGGTGGGGACGCCTGGGCCGTGAAGGCGGACGTCGGCTCGCCCGAAGCCGTCGAACGGATGGTGAGCGACGCCCTGGAGGAAGCGGGGCGCATCGACGTGCTCGTGAACAACGCGTTCCGCACGTATTCGTTCGATCCGGAGCAGCGCAAGTTGTTCGGCGACCTGGCCTGGGCCGATTACCAGGCGCAGTTCGACGGCGCTGTCGGCACCGCGTACCACGTATGCAAGGCGGTGCTGCCGCATTTCCGGCGCCGAGCGCAAGGCAGTATCGTCAATATCGTCACCGACCTGGTGGAGCACCCATTGGTGCCGTACCACGACTACACGACGGCCAAGTCGGCGCTGGTCGGCTTCAGCCGCAACCTGGCCGCCGAACTCGGCCCGCTGGGCGTGCGCGTGAACTGCGTCGCGCCCGGCCTCGTGTACCCGACCGAGGCCAGCGAAGCGACCCGCGCGCAGTTCCGCGAATCGATCATCGCTGCGACCCCGCTGCGGCGCATCGCGCGGCCGGAGGACATCGCGGGCCCGGTGCTGTTCCTCGCCTCCGACTGGAGCGGCTTCATGACGGGCCAGGTGCTGTTCGTCGACGGCGGGCTGGTGATGAAATGAGCAGCGCAGTCTCCATCGGCATTGCCGGCGCGGGCTTGCTCGGGCGCCTGTTGGCATGGCGGCTCGGGCGCGCCGGGCACCGGGTGGACGTGTTCGATCCGGCTGGCGGGCCCGAGCCGGCCTACGGCACGCCGCAGGCCGCGGCGTTCACGGCGGCCGGCATGCTCAGCCCCGTCGCCGAACTCGACAACAGCTCGGCCGAAGTCGCCGCGCTCGGCTGGCGCTCGCTCGCGCTGTGGCCGCGCATCACGGCCGTCATGCAAGCGCCGCCGGAGTTCCGCGCCCGAGGCAGCTTATTGCTCGCGCACCGGGGCGATCTCGCGACCGCGCAGCGCGTGCTCGCGCGGCTCGAGGGCGCGAGCGCCGGGACGCCGCAACCGCAGCCGCTTTCGCGCAGCGAACTCGGCGAACTGGAGCCCGCGTTGGAAGGCGCAGCGCATGCGTGGCTCCTGCCCGGCGAAGGGCAGATCGATCCGCTGGGCGCGATGCAGTCGCTGCATGCCGAGGCCGCCGGCGTTCGCTGGCACTGGAACCGGCGCGTGACGGCGGTGGAAGAGGGCGCACTCGTTCTCGACGACGCGACGCGTTCGCGCTTCGATCTCGTATTCGACGTGCGCGGGACGGGGGCTCGGCCCGAGCTGCCGGTGCGCGGCGTGCGCGGCGAGACGGTGTGGCTGCATGCGCCCGGCCATGGCCTCACGCGGCCGGCGCGGTTATTGCACCCGCGCCACAACGTCTATCTCGTGCCGCGGCCGGGGGACATCGTGCTGATCGGCGCGAGCGAACTCGAAACCGAGGACCGCTCCGCCGTGTCGCTGCGTACCGCCGTGGAATTGATGACGGCCGCCCACAGCGTGATGCCCGCGCTGGCCGAGGCCCGCATTGACCGGCTGGACGCGAACCTGCGCCCCGCGCTGCCCGACAACGAACCGCGCATCGAGGCATCGCCCGGACGGGTTCGCATCAACGGCCTGTTCCGCCACGGCTGGCTGATCGCGCCGGCGCTGGTGGAAGACGCATTGCGCGCCTGCGGGCTGGAAGCCGCGCAGCCCGCGAAGGAATCCGAATATGAAAGAGCCTGAAATCCAGCAGGACTTGAAAGCGCACGAATCCATCGAGCTGTTGCTCGACGGCCGGTCCCACTCGGTGCCGGCCCACACCACGCTCGCCACGCTCGTCGCGTCCCTCGGCCACGCGCCCGAGAAGGTCACGACAGCGGTGAACGGCGTGTTCGTACGGCGCGACCAACGCGCCGCGTGCCAGTTGCAGCCCGGCGACGCCGTGCTGCTGTTTCAGCCCATCGTGGGCGGTTGATCGGGACTCGAATGAACTCATTGAACGATGCGGCTGCGGCCGACACATGGCGTGCGGGCGATACCGTATTGCACAGCCGTTTCCTGCTCGGCACGGCACGTTATCCGTCGCCGAAGGTGCTGCACGAGGCCATCGTGGCCTCCGGCACGCAGGTGGTGACGGTCGGCTTGAAGCGGACGCTCGCGGCCGGCGCGGACAGCGGCTACATGGTCGGCCTGCGCGAAACGCTGGCGGAGACCAAGGCGCGGCTGCTGCCCAACACGGCCGGCTGCCGCACGGCGCGCGAAGCGATCCAGCTGTCGTACATGGCGCGCGAACTCTACGACACGGCCTGGGTGAAACTGGAGGTGATCGGCGACGAGCACACGCTGCAGCCCGACATGTTCGA
>JAGRPN010000349.1 GCA_019449555.1 Ramlibacter sp. | reverse complement strand
GAAGGGTGCGAAGAAATTCCTGTGGCCCGAGTTGAAGCGCCTGTTCGAAAAACCCGGCGCCAGCTGGGACATGCAGGACCTGAAGGACCGGCTGCTCTATCGCCAGGCGGTGGAGACCGCGCGCTGCCTGTCGGAGAACGTGCTGACCACGCTGCACGACGCCAACATCGGGTCGATCTTCGGCATCGGCTTTCCGGCCTGGACCGGCGGCACGATGCAGTTCATCTACGGCACCGGCGTCGAGGCGTTCTGCGATCGCGCCGCCGAACTCGCGCAAAAGTACGGGCCCGGCTTCGCGCTCACGGCTCGCGTCAGGGAAGCCATTCGCCAGCACCAGCCCGTGTATTGACTCGACATAAGCCTGATCGGACGAACCGGCGACGCCTACGGCAGACCCGCCCCCGGCACATCCACCTGCGCTGCGTAGATCACGCCGCCGCGCTCCTCGCGCGACTGCACGGGCGTCACCAGCACGCGCCCGGTGAGCACGAACAAGGTCTTCCGATCGGCGCCGCCCAGCATGCACGCGACGGCCTGGCCCGGGGTGGCGATGCGATGCGTGATCGCGCCGCCTTCGCGCACGCGCAGCACTTCGCGCGTGACGGGCGAGGCGAGCCAGATCGCCCCTTGCGCGTCCAGGCAGATCCCGTCCGGGCCGACGCCTTTGCCTTCGAGCTGCGCCCAGACGCGCCGGCGCGCGAGCGAGCCGTCGTCCATCACGTCGAACGCCGTGAGGCGCTGCCCGTAACTCTCCCCGACGATCAGCGTGCGCCCATCCGGCGTGAGCACGGCGCCGTTCGGGAAATGCATGTCCTCGGCAGCCACCCGCGCCCGGCCATCCGGGGTGACCAGGAGGAGCGAGGTCGGCGCGAACGGCGCGCGGCGCTGCAGGTCGAAGCCGAAGTTCCCGATGTACGCGCGGCCGTGCGCGTCCACCAGCATGTCGTTGCACGGCCAGCGCGCCAGCGCCGAAAGATCGGCGGCCTGCACCAGCGAGCCGCCCTCCAGGCGCATGAGCCGGCGGTCGTTCATCGACACGATCAGCAGCCGACCATCGGGCAGCCAGCCCAGGCCCGAAGGTTGGCCGGGCACTTCCGCCACGGTTTCAACCCGGCCGTCGGCGCCGACACGGCCGACGCGATGGTCGTAGAAGTCGGAGAACCAGAGCGCACCGTCGTGCCAGCGCGGCGCTTCCGGAAACGCGAGGCCGGTGACGAGGGGCTCGAGCACGAGAGTCATGCGCAATTGTGTTCTGACCGCAGTGCTTTGGCCAACCAGCCGGCGCTAGAATCCGCTCACCGGGGGCCCGAGCAGACTCCCCGTCTCCCAAGACGCTCCGCGTCCAAGCGCTGCTCCTGATCGTGGGCCGCGAGCCCGGATGGGAGCCTGACTTGTCCAAGCCATTTGCCCTCACCAGCGTCCATCGGATCCTGATGGCCAAGGGCCTGCGCGGCTTCGGCGACGGATTCGTCAGCCTGTTGCTGCCGGCTTACCTGCTAAAACTCGGCTTCACGCCTTTCCAGGTGGGCGTCATTGCCACCACGACGCTGCTGGGTTCGGGGATCATGACGCTCGGCGTCGGGCTGCAGGCCTGGCGCTTGCATTACCGCACCTGGCTATTGGCGGCCACGCTCCTGATGGCGGCAACCGGCCTGGGTTTCGCGCTGCTGACGGGGTTCTGGCCGCTGATGCTGATCGCGCTGGTCGGAACCTTGAATCCGTCGAGCGGCGACGTGAGCGTGTTCCTGCCGCTGGAGCAGTCGCTGCTCTCGCACATCGTGGCCGACCGGCGCCGCACCTGGGTAATGGCGCGCTACAGCCTCGTGGGCACGCTGCTTGCGGCCTTCGGGTCGCTGTTCGCGGCCGTGCCGGCCATGGCCGCCGCGCGCGCGGGCATCTCCACGCTGGCGGCGATCCAGGCCATGTTCGTGCTGTACGCGTTGCTGGCGATCGCGGCGGCAGCCGTGTACCGCGGCCTGCCGCGGGCCGAAGCGAGCGCGGGGCCGCTGCCGAAGGTCGCCCTGCATCGCTCGAAGAAGACCGTTTACACGCTCGCGGCCCTGTTCAGCCTGGACGCCTTCGGCGGCGGCTTCGTCGTGCAGTCGCTCGTCGCGCTGTGGCTTTACCAGCGGTTCGGGCTGTCGCTGTCCGTTGCCGGCGCGATCTTCTTCTGGACCGGCGTGCTCACGGCGTTTTCGTATCTCGTGGCGGCGCGGATCGCCAGGCGCATCGGCCTGCTCCGGACGATGGTGTTCACGCATCTGCCTTCCAGCGTCTGCCTGATCCTGATCCCGTTCATGCCGCAGGTGGGCTATGCGATCGCATTGCTGTTCGTGCGCAGCGCCCTGTCCCAGATGGACGTGCCGACGCGCAGCTCGTACGTGATGGCGGTCGTGCCGCCGGAAGAGCGCCCGGCCGCGGCCAGCGTCACGTCCGTGCCGCGCAGCCTCGCATCGGCGGTGAGTCCCGTGCTCGCGGGCTGGCTGCTCGGCCTGTCGCCCTTCGGCTGGGCGTTCGTTGCCGGGGGCGTGCTCAAGATCGTGTACGACCTGCTGCTGCTCGCGATGTTCCACCAGGTGCGCCCGCCGGAGGAACAGGGCCCGCCGGCCGCCCCGTCCCGCGCCGATACTTGACTCAGGCAACCGATTGCCTGACGATGGCAGGCATGAATGCCTCCCCGCCCGCGGTGGCGCCGGCCCAGGTCAAGGCCGTGCGCGGATTCAACCGCTTCTACACCCAGCGCATCGGCGTGCTCGACCCGTACCTCGGCAGCGAACTGTCGCTGACCGAAGTGCGCGTTCTCTACGAGCTGGCCCACCGCGATCAGCCTACCGCCGCGGAACTCGGACGCGACCTCGCACTGGACGCCGGCTACCTGAGCCGGATCCTGCGCCGCTTCGAGACACGCGGCTGGCTGGCGCGCGTGCCCTCGCCAGCCGACGCCCGCCAGGCCCTGCTCAAGCTCAGCGAGGCGGGGCACCGGGCGTTCGCGCCGCTGCAGCAGAAATCGCGCGACGAAGCCGCGGCGTTGCTCGCCGACCTCGCGCCCGGGGCTCGCGACAAATTGATCGGCGCGATGGCGACGGTGCAGCAACTGCTCGACCCGTGGGGGCAACCCGCGCCCACGCGCACCGTGGTGCTGCGCGATCCGCAGCCCGGCGACATGGGTTGGGTGGTGCAGCAGCACGGCGAAATCTACTGGCGCGAATACCGGTTCAACGGCGAGTTCGAGGGGCTGGTCGCCGACGTCGCCGCGAAATACATCAAGCATTTCGATCCCGCCTGGGAAAAGGGCTGGATCGCGGAAATCGGCGGCGAGCGGGTCGGCTCGGTGTTCGTGGTGCGCCGGTCGGCCACGGTCGCGCAATTGCGGCTGCTGATCCTGACGCCCGGCGCACGCGGCCACGGACTGGGCGGCCGACTCACCGACGAATGCATCGCTTTCGCGCGCGGCAAGGGCTACCGCAAATTGATGCTCTGGACCCAAAGCCATCTGCTGGCGGCGCGTGCCATCTACCGATCGCGCGGTTTCCAGTGCGTGAAGAGCGAACCGTACGCCGCTTTCGGGCAGGACCTTGTGAGCGAGATCTGGGAGCTGAAGCTGTGATACGGCACATCCCGTTCGGGCTGAGCCTGTCGAAGCCCCCTTCGACAGGCTCAGGGCGAACGGTTGGCGCACGCCCAGGCGCACGGCCGTGAATCTCGCCTTGTTCGCGGCCGCCGGCTCCAGCATCCTGGTGGGGGCTGCGATCGTCGCCTCGCGCTTTGCCATCGCGGAAGTGCCGCCGCTGACGCTCGCGATGCTGCGCTATGCGATCGGCTTCTGCTGCCTGTTGCCCTTCGCGGCGCAGGCGTTGCGGGGGGCGCCGCGGTCCGCCCGAGCTCCCGTCGCGAAGAGCCGCGCAATCGACCTGCTCGCGATGGCGGCACTGGGCATCGGGCAATTCGGGGTGCTCATTGCGCTGCTGAATTTCGGACTGCAGCATGTCGGCGCCGCTCAGGCGGCGCTCATCTTCAGCCTGTTCCCCCTGCTCACGCTCCTGTTCGCCGCCGCCATGGGCCGGGAACGCGTCACCGGCCCTTTGTTGCTCGGCGTGCTGATTTCGATTGCCGGCGTGGCGCTCGCCCTCGCGCCCAAGCTCGGGGCAGCGCAGGCCGGTCACTGGTGGGGCGAGCTCGCGATCGCCGCGTCCGCTTGCGTCGGAGCGCTGTGCACCGTGCTGTACCGCCCTTACCTGCAGCGCTATCCCACGCTGCCCGTCTCGGCTTTCGCGATGCTGGCGTCCGTGCTGTTTCTCGCGCTGGCCGCGTTGGTCGAACACTGGCCGGCGCGCGTGGGCGCCCTGAGTGTGCAAGCCTGGGCCGCCGTGATTTTCATCGGCGTCGCCAGCGCCGTCGGCTATTTCTGGTGGCTGCACGCGTTGAAGCACGAGTCGCCGACCCGCGTCACGGTCTTCCTTGCCTTGAATCCGGTCACGGCGGCCTTGCTGGGCTGGGCGCTGCTCGGCGAATCGCTGCATCCGGCATTGGTGGCCGCCCTGGTGCTGATCGCTGCCGGACTGTGGCTGGCAACGCGGCCGCGCAAAGCCCGGGTGCGAGCAGCGTGATGCACGGGCAAGGATAATCGCCGGCATGAGTCCAATGCCCGAGGCGTCGATCGAAACGCCGCCCGAACAGCAGCCCCGCCCCCAGTCGCTCACCGAGCTGTTCCTGGCGTTCACTTTCCTGGCGCTGCAAGGATTCGGCGGCGTGCTCGCCGTGGTGCAGCGCGAACTGGTCGAGAAGAAGCGCTGGATGACGCGCGAGGATTTCGTCGAGAACTGGGCCGTGGCGCAGATCATGCCCGGACCCAACGTGATCAATCTGGCGATCATGCTGGGCGACCGCTACTTCGGCCTGCGCGGCTCGGTGGTGGCGCTGGCCGGCATGGTGGTATTTCCGCTGCTGGGGGTGCTGTGCCTGGCACTGGTCTATGCCCAGTATGCAGACAACGTGCGGGTCGCCGGCGCGCTGCGCGGCATGGGCGCCGTCGCCGCCGGGCTGATCACGGCCACGGGCCTGAAACTGCTCGGCGCAGTCAGGAAAAATCCGCTGGGCATCCCGCTCTGCACCGCAGTCGGCGTCGCCGCCTTTGTCGGTATCGCGCTGCTGCGCTGGCCGCTGGCGTGGGTGCTGCTGGGAATCGGCGGCCTGGCTTGCGTGATGACGTACCGCAAGATGGGAAAAACCGGCACATGACGATCTCGATGTCGGCGGCCGACTGGCTGTCGCTGTTCGTGCATTACCTGTCGCTGTCGCTGCTGACGGTGGGCGGCGCGATCAGCACCGCACCGGACATGCACCGCTTCCTGGTGGAGCAGCAGGCCTGGCTCACGGACCCGCAGTTCAACGCGTCGATCGCCATCGCCCAGGCCGCGCCCGGGCCCAACGTGCTGTTCATCGCCCTGCTCGGATGGAACGTGGGGCTGAACGCGGGCGGCCTGCCCACCGCCCTGCTCGGCATGGCTATCACCATGATCGGGATCCTGATTCCCAGCAGCGTGCTCACCTACATGGCCGCCCGCTGGGGCCACGAAAATCGCGAGCTGCGCGGGGTGCGCGCCTTCAAGCAAGGGATGACGCCCATCGTCATCGCGCTGCTGGTCGCGACCGGCTGGATTCTCGCCACGGGGAGCGATTACGCCGGTCGCGACTGGCCGCTGTGGCTGATCGCGATCGTCTCGACGCTCATCGTCTGGCGCACCCAGGTGCACCTGCTCTGGCTGCTCGGGGCCGGAGCGGCCCTGGGCTGGATGGGCTGGGTCTGAGAGCGGCTGTCAGCGGCGCCTGCGCACCGGCGGGAAGTACCACAAGGTCGCGGCGACCACCAGGGCGAACACCGAATAGCCCAGGGTGAACACCCATGGTGGTGCATCGTAGTACAGCAGCGCCTGCAGCCAATGTTCGATGAAGTTGCCGCGGTAGGTCGAGGCGCCGCCCCTTGCACGCAGCCACATCTCCAGCGTCGTCAGTGGACAGGTGACGCCGAACCACGATTCCGCGACCACGACGCCGATGGCGACGAGGTGCGCGAGGCGAAACCAGAGATGGTTGACCCACCCCCAGTGGCGCCAGTTGCCGGCGATGACGAGGACCAGGCCCACGACCACGAATAGCACGATGGCCACATGCAGGACCAGCACGGCATCGGCAAGCAGCTGGTAGGGCAGCGGCTGGTTCATCGCTTCATCGCTGCGCGGGGTCGCGCGATCGCCCTACTCGTCCAGAAATCCGCCGCGGTAAAAACTCCAGGCCGTGCCGTCGTGCAGGTAGAAGTGGCCGTCGGCGCAAAAGTCCTTGCCTGGAAAGTATTCGCGGTAGGCGCGCGGTACCAGCCGCGCGAGCTGCTCGTCGGTGAGTTCCTCGAACTGTTCGGGTGTGATCGGCTGGCCGACCCTGAGTCTGCGTGGTTCCATAGCTGGGATGTCGGTGGTGATCCACCGATCCGGCCAGAGCCGCGTCCGCAGCGCCTTGCCGGACCAGTGATGCCACGGATGGTAGAGCAGGCCGTGCGCCCCCGCTCGCTCCAGGCCATTCACTGCCGCGCGGCGGCAGCCGACTCCGACAGGAACGCCTTGTAGCGTCCACTCAGTTGGAGTTTCGAGTAGATGTGTTGCAGGTGCGTCTTGACGGTCTTGTCGCTGATGTTCAGCTCGCGGGCTATTTCCTTGTTGCTCAAAGCATGCCCGATCAGGTCGAGGATTTCGCGTTCGCGCGCGGTCAGCGGCTCCTGACCGGTCACCGGCACGGCGGGGGCGACAGGCCGCAGGGCGATCTGGCTGCGTACTGCCTTCAGCAATTCAGAGCGGCCGAACCATATTTCGCCCCGGAATACGTGGCTGACCGCCTTCGCCTGGAGCAAAGGGGCGGATGATTTGCGCAGGCAACCGCTCGCGCCGTGCCGCAGGCACGCGATGAGCGTTCCCTCGGCGTACGCATCGCAGAGCAACAGGACGCGTGTGCCCGGGCCGGCATTCCGGAACCGGGCGAGCAGGTTCCATGAGGCCTGCTCCTCGCCGGGCATGTGCTCCAGCACCAGGACATCCGGCCTGGTGATTTCGGCTGCCCGCAGCACGCCAGGCATGTCGGTGGCCGCCCCGGTGATCAGGCCCTCGGCCGCATCAACGAGGTCCGCGCACAACTCGCTTGCGAAGCGCTTGTCCTTGCACGCGAGAAGTAGCTTGATCTGCATTGGGTGACCGGGCCGGTTCCTTGACATGGGAATGTTTCGCCGGCACGAACCGCCTGACTGCGACGGACAAAAGCGCTTCGTGCCTCTGCCTGGAATCGAGTCTGGCCGAAGCACGGCGGCATCACGAGGGAGGTTCCTGTGCCGATGCCGACTTTTTTGTCCTGCCTCGACAGTTGACATCCGGGACATAGGTCCTGTGCCACGGGGGAGCGTGGGCGGTGGAGCATGGCCCGCCAAACCGACGAACCGGTACTCCGTGAAGCGTATTGCGGGATGCGAAGGCCGGCGTATGTTTCCAAAGGCGCACACAGCAACAAGTTACGCGAGCTCGGCTGTTTCAGGGCGGCTCGTAGCCCGAGCGCCGTGCGCCGATCAGCCGACCAGAAGCATGCAGGGAACCGTCCGGGGTTGAGGTTCCTCGCGTGCACCGCATCAGCCCCGGAAGATGGGAGTGGACATGTTCAACGCGACACACAAGAGCCTGCCTCGACTTTGCAGCGGATTGGCTGCCATGGCGCTGGGCGCCATGGCATTGCTGCTTCCGCTGTCCGCCGGCGCGCAGATGTCCGGCGGCATCTACACCACCAATTCGGCATGCAACGGCGTGGACCTGAACATCTATGCGGCGAAAACCGACGTCTATCTCTACGGCGGGCCGCAGCACGGCAGTCCCACATCCCTGCCCGACGGTGTCTATTTCGTCAAGGTCACGACGCCCGACAATGATTTGCTCGGCACCAGCGCTCCCAACACCGTGGCCACGGTGAGCGGCGGCGTCTTCTCCCCATGCCTGTCCCTGTATGACGCGACCCATTTTGCGGACACGACCAACGCCGGTGGCGAGTACAAGGTGTGGCTGAGCCAGGACATCAACTTTCCAGGCAACCTGTCGAAAACGGACAACTTCAAGGTGAATCCCAGCTCGACGACGACAGGCACCGGCACCTTGATCGTGCAGAAGTTCTATGACAAGAGCACCGACGGCATTCGCAATGGCGACCCGCTGGAGCCGCTCATCGAAGGCTGGAAGGTCAACATCAGCGATTGCATCGACCAGGAGGCCTACACGACGGTCAGTGAAGTGGTCGACCCTGGCCTGTGCACCGTCCAGGAATACATGCCCACGCAGACGAACTGGATCAGGACCAGCCCGTCGACGACGGACACGATCACCGTGACCGTGCCTTCGGGCGGGACCGCAACGGCTGTGTTCGGAAATGTGTGCACCGGCGCCGGCGGGGGTCATACGCTGGGCTATTGGAGCAACAAGAACGGACAGAGCACGATCGCCGGTCTGGGCAACGCCTTGACCGTTTTGCCGCCGCTCAATCTGGTGAACGCTGACG
>JAGRPN010000348.1 GCA_019449555.1 Ramlibacter sp. | reverse complement strand
GGGCTACAAGGTCCGCCTTCGCAAGCTCGACCCCTATCTCAACGTCGATCCGGGGACGATGAGCCCCTATCAGCACGGCGAGGTCTTCGTGACCGACGACGGCGCCGAGACCGACCTGGACCTGGGCCATTACGAACGCTTCGTGACCACCCGCATGGGCAAGGTCAACAACTTCACCACCGGCAAGATCTACCAGTCGGTGCTGGAGAAGGAACGCCGCGGCGACTACCTCGGAAAGACCGTGCAGGTCATCCCGCACATCACCAACGAGATCCAGGAATTCATCAAGCGCGGCGCCCGCGTGGGTGAACCCAACGCCGCCGACGTGGCGATCGTCGAGATCGGCGGCACCGTCGGCGACATCGAATCGCTGCCGTTCCTGGAGGCCGCGCGCCAGATGAGCCTTCGCATGGGCGCCAACAACACGGCGTTCGTGCACCTGACCTACGTCCCGTGGATCGCCGCGGCCGGCGAACTCAAGACCAAGCCGACCCAGCACACCGTGCAGAAGCTGCGCGAGATCGGTATCTCCGCCGACGCGCTGCTGTGCCGTGCCGACCGCAAGATCCCCGAGGAAGAGCGCGGCAAGATTTCGCTGTTCACCAACGTCCCGGAGTGGGGCGTGATCTCGATGTGGGACGTGAACACGATCTACAAGGTGCCGCGCATGCTGCACGAGCAGGGCCTGGACGGCCTGATCTGCGACAAATTGCGCCTGAACACGCCGCCGGCCAACCTCAACAAGTGGGATGAGCTGGTGTACGAGACCGAGCATCCGCAAGGCGAAGTGAGCATCGCGATGGTCGGCAAGTACGTGGACCTGTCGGACAGCTACAAGTCGCTCAACGAAGCCCTGAAGCACGCGGGCATGAAGAACCACGTGCGCGTGAAGATCGATTACGTCGACTCCGAAACCATCACGCCCGAGAGCGTGCCGCAGCTCGCCAAGTACGACGCGGTGCTGGTGCCGGGCGGGTTCGGCAAGCGGGGCATCGAGGGCAAGATCGCCGCGGCACGTTTTGCCCGCGAGAACAAGGTGCCCTACCTGGGCATCTGCCTGGGCATGCAGGTGGCCACGATCGAATACGCGCGCGACGTCGCCGGCCTGAAGGACGCGAACAGCACCGAGTTCGACCCCGCGACGCCGCACCCGGTGATCGCGCTGATCACCGAATGGAAGGACACCGACGGCACGATCAAGACGCGCGACGAGAACTCCGACCTGGGCGGCACGATGCGCCTCGGCGCGCAAAGCTCCGACATTGCCAAGGGCACGCTCGCGCACAAGATCTACGGCGACCTGGTGACCGAGCGGCACCGCCACCGTTACGAGGCGAATGTCCACTACCTGGACAAGTTGCGCGCTGCCGGCCTGGTGATTTCGGCGCTCACGCAGCGCGAGCACCTCACCGAGATCGTCGAACTGCCGCAGGAAGTGCATCCGTGGTTCATGGGTGTGCAGTTCCACCCCGAATTCAAATCGACCCCGTGGGACGGCCATCCGCTGTTCAATTCCTTCATCAAGGCCGCGCTGGACCACCAGGCGGCAGGCAAGACATTGTTGAAGGCCGTCGCCTGAAGGCGGCGGAGCGCCATGAAGTTGTGCAGTTTCGATATCGGGCTCGACCAGCCCTTCTTCCTGATTGCGGGTCCCTGCGTGGTGGAGTCGGAGCAGTTGCAGCTGGACACGGCCGGCACGCTCAAGGAGATCACCGCGGCCCTGGGCATCCCGTTCATCTTCAAGAGCAGCTACGACAAGGCCAACCGCTCCTCGGGGACGAGTTTTCGCGGCCCAGGCATGGCCAGGGGGCTGGAGATCCTCGCGAAGGTGAAGAAGGAGCTCGGCGTGCCGGTGCTGACCGACGTGCACAGCGAAGCCGAAATCGAGCAGGTCGCCAAGGTGGTGGACGTGCTGCAGACGCCGGCGTTCCTGTGCCGGCAGACCGACTTCATCCGCGCCGTGGCCCAGTCGGGCAGGCCGGTCAACATCAAGAAGGGCCAATTCCTCGCGCCGCACGACATGAAGAACGTGATCGACAAGGCGCGCGCGGCCGCCCGCGACAAGGGCTTGCCCGAGGACAACTTCATGGCCTGCGAACGCGGCGCGAGTTTCGGCTACAACAACCTCGTCTCGGACATGCGCTCGCTCGCGATCATGCGCGAGACCGGCGCGCCCGTGGTGTTCGATGCGACGCATTCGGTGCAGCTGCCCGGCGGCCAGGGCGCGACTTCGGGCGGCGACCGCGCGATGGTCCCCGTGCTGGCGCGTGCGGCTGTCGCCGTCGGGGTCGCCGGCCTGTTCATGGAAACGCATCCCGATCCCGCCAAGGCATTGTCCGACGGCCCCAATGCGGTGCCGCTCAAGCACATGAAGGCACTGCTCGAAACGCTGCAGGCGCTGGACGCGATCACCAAGAAGAACGGATTCCTGGAAAACAACTTCAGCTGAAGGGATCTTGCGATGGCCGCCCCCGCCTACCTGATCGTCGAGATGAACATCACGAATCCCGAGCAGTACAGGCAGTACATGGCCCGGGCGCCGGCTTGCGTGAAGGAGTTCGGGGGTGAATACTTGGTGCGCGGCGGCAAGCACGAGACGCTCGAAGGCGACTGGAATCCGCATCGCGTGGCCTTCCTGAAGTTCCCCAGCTACGAGCGGGCCAAGGCTTTCTACGACGACGGCCCCTACCGCGAGGTGCGCAAGCTGCGCCTGGGAGCCAGCGAGTACTTCAACATGGTGCTCGTCGAAGGTGTCGCGGCTCCGGTCTGAAACATTTCGAAAACCTGAAGAAGAGAAAACCGCAATGAGTGCAATCGTTGACATCGTCGGCCGCGAGATCCTGGACTCGCGCGGCAACCCCACCGTCGAATGCGACGTCCTGCTCGAATCGGGCACCATGGGCCGCGCGGCGGTGCCTTCCGGTGCGTCCACCGGCTCGCGCGAAGCGATCGAGCTGCGCGACGGCGACAAGAGCCGCTACGGCGGCAAGGGCGTGCTCAAGGCCGTCGAGCACATCAACACGGAAATTTCCGAGGCCGTGCTCGGCCTGGACGCCTCGGAACAGGCCTTCCTCGACAAGACGCTGATCGACCTGGACGGCACCGACAACAAGAGCCGATTGGGCGCGAATGCGACGCTCGCCGTTTCGATGGCGGTGGCGCGTGCGGCCGCGGAGGAATCGGGCCTGCCGCTGTACCGTTATTTCGGCGGCATGGCCGGCATGCTATTGCCCGTGCCCATGATGAACGTCGTGAACGGCGGCGCCCACCCCAACAACAACCTCGACCTGCAGGAGCTCATGATCATCCCGGTCGGCGCGCCGAGCTTCCGGGAGGCCGTGCGTTATGGCGCCGAGGTGTTCCAGGCGCTCAAGAAGATCATCCATGACAAGGGCATGAGCGTGGCAGTCGGCGACGAAGGCGGATTCGCCCCGAGCGTCGCGAATCACGAAGCGGCCATCCAGATGATCCTGGCCGCGATCGAGCAGGCCGGCTACCGGCCCGGCGAACAGATCGCGCTCGGGCTCGACTGCGCGGCCAGCGAGTTCCTCAAAGACGGTAAGTACGTGCTCGAAGCGGAAGGCCTGTCGATCGACGCCGGCGAATGGACGAATATCCTCGCGAGCTGGGTGGACAAGTACCCGATCATCAGTATCGAGGACGGTATGGGCGAAAGCGACTGGGACGGCTGGAAGACGCTGACCGACCGCCTGGGCAGCCGGGTGCAATTGGTCGGCGATGACCTGTTCGTCACCAACACCAGGATCCTGCAGGAAGGCATCGATCGCAAGATCGCCAACTCGATCCTCATCAAGATCAACCAGATCGGCACGCTGACGGAAACGTTCGCCGCGATCGAGATGGCCAAGCGCGCGGGCTACACCGCCGTGATCAGCCACCGCTCCGGCGAAACCGAGGATTCCACGATCGCCGACATCGCGGTGGGCACCAATGCCGGCCAGATCAAGACCGGCTCCATGTCGCGTTCGGACCGTATGGCCAAGTACAACCAGCTGCTGCGCATCGAGGAAGACCTCGGCGACATCGCCACGTACCCGGGCCGGGCGGCGTTCTACAACCTGCGCTGAACCACCGCGGCTCCCTTGGGCAAGCGACTCATCCCGGCCATCCTGATCGCGCTGCTCGCGATCATCCAGGCGCAATTGTGGTTCGGCCGGGGGAGCATCGGCAACGTGGCGTCGATGAAGCAGAAGCTGGAGGACCGCAAGGCCGCGAACGCGAAGGCGCAACGTGCGAACGAGCAGCTCGCCTCCGAAGTGCGCGATCTCCAGGAGGGCCTGGAAATGGTCGAGGAAAAGGCCCGCGGCGAGCTCGGCATGGTCAAGCCCAACGAAATCTTCGTGAACGTCTCGAAGTGATCGCGCGCGGGGTGCGCCGGTGCGCCGTGCCTATTGCACCGTGGGGGTGGTGGGGGGCCGGTCGCCCGGTGACGTGAAGATCTGCGTCGCATCCACGGCGTCGAAGCGGTACTGGCGGCCGCAGAAATCGCAGGCCACCTCGATGTCGCCGCGCTCTTCGAGGATGCTCCGCGCCTCCTCCTCACCGAGGCTGCGGATCATGTTGGAGACGCGCTCGCGGCTGCAGGTGCATGCGAAGCGCGGCGTCTGCGGCTCGAAGCGCAGCAGCTTCTCCTCCCAGAACAGCCGCCGCAACACGGTCTCCACGTCCAGCTCCAGCAGTTCATCGCGCGTGAGGCTCGCGGCGAGCGTGGCGATGCGGTTGTAGTCCTCGTTGCGGCCGATCTCGTGCTCGTTCGCCTTGCTGACCATCGATCCCTCGAGGTTGCCGCCGCCTTCCACCGGCAGGCGCTGGATCAGCAGACCCGCCGCCACCTTGTCGTCGGCGGCCAGCACCAGCTTGGTGTCCAGCTGCTCGGACTGCAGCATGTAATGTTCCAGCACCTCGCTGAGTCTCTCGAGCTTCACGCGCCGGTCGCCGTGCAGCGGCACCCCGCCCTGGTACGGTTGCTGGCCCGGAAACTTGTCCTTCGGATCGAGCGTGATGGCGCACCGGCCCTTGTTGCCGTGATTGACCATGTCCGACAGCCGCGCGTCCATGCCGACTTCGCCGACCACCTTCGCCGTCGCCCGCAGGCTGAGGTCATGCTGCACCTCGGCGACCGCCACCTTGACCGGGCCGTTCCCGAAGATCTGCAGCACGAGGGCGCCGTTGAACTTGATGTTCGACTGCATCAGCGTGCCGGCGGCCGCCATCTCGCCCAGCAGCTCGGCCACACGCGGCGGCCACGCCCCCGTGGCGGTGTTGGCCTCGCGCCGCGCCAGGATCTCGGTCCAGGCGTCTGTCAGCCGCACGATCATGCCGCGCACCGGCAGTCCGTCGAAGATGAACTTGTGCAGCTCC
>JAGRPN010000347.1 GCA_019449555.1 Ramlibacter sp. | reverse complement strand
TAGCTCAGCAGGCCCAGCCCGTCGAGCGAGAACAGCGTCTCGATCAGGAGCGAGCCGGTGAAGAACGCGCCGATGAAAGCCGCCGGAAAGCCCGTGATGATCGGGATGAGGGCATTGCGGAACACGTGCTTCCACAGCACCTTGCGCTCGTCCAGGCCCTTGGCGCGCGCGGTCAGCACGTATTGCTTGCGGATTTCTTCCAGGAAGGAGTTCTTGGTCAGCATCGCCGTGACCGCGAAGCTGCCGAACACCATCGCCGTCACCGGCAGCGTGATGTGCCACAGGTAATCGGTGATGCGCGCGCCCCAGCTCAGTTGCTCCCAATTCGAGGACGTGAGCCCACGCAGCGGGAACCATTGCAACTGACCGCCGAAGATCACGAGCAGCGCGACCCCGAGCACGAACCCGGGAATCGCGTACCCCAGCAGCACGACCAGCGTCGTCACGAAGTCGAAGCGTGAACCGGCGCGCACCGCCTTGGCCACGCCCAGCGGAACCGCTATCAGGTAGCTCAGGAAAAAGGTCCACAGGCCCAGGCTGATCGAGACCGGCATCTTTTCCTTCACCAGTTCCCACACGTCCTTGTGCTGGTAGAAGCTCTGCCCGAGGTCGAAGCGCGCGAACTGGCCCAGCATCTGGAAGAAGCGCTCGTGCGCCGGCTTGTCGAAGCCGTAGAGATGCCGGATCTCGGCGATCCTTGCCTCGTCCACGCCCTGCCGCCCGCGATAGCCGGCGCCCGCGGCCGCCGCGCGTTCGCCGCCCGTGTCGCGTCCCTGCAATTGGGCGACCATCTGCTCGACCGGCCCGCCAGGCACGAACTGCACGATCGCGAAGGTCACGAGCAGGATACCGAACAGCGTCGGGATCATCAGCAGCAGGCGCTTGAGGATGTAGCTGGTCATGACACTCTCACTTGTTCCGGGCCGAGGCCCACCAGGTCGAGATCGCCCAACCGTCCACCTGGTAGTACGGCGGGATCGTCGGCGGCAACACGAAGGGCCGCGGCCGGTATCCGACCAGGAACGCGTCGCCGTAGTACTGCGGCACGGAGTAATAGCCGTGCGACAGCACCCGGTCCAGTGCACGCATCGCCGCGCTCAGGTCGGGGCGGGTGCGCGCCGTGACGACCTTTTGCAGCAGCGCATCGACGGCCGGGTCCGCGATGCCCCAGATGTTGGACGAGCCGGGCGTGTTGGCGGCCTTCGAGCCGAACAGCTCGAGCAGCTCGCCGCCGGGCGCCGTCGTGCCGGGCAGGCGCAGTGTCGTGACCTCGAAATCGAACGCGTCCATCTTCTGCTTGGACAGCGAAAAGTCCACCACGCGGTAGATCAATTGCACGCCGAGCTTTTCGAGCGCTTTCTGGAACGGGCCGACGATGCGCACGAGCGAAGGCTGGTCGTTGAGGAACTCCATCGTGAACGCCTCGCCTTTCGCGTTGCGCAGCGCGCCGTCGCGGTATTCCCAACCGGCCTCCTTGAACAGCGCCTGGGCCTGGCGCAGGTTCGCGCGCAGGCTGCCCGGAGGATCCGTGCTGGCAGCGACGGGCGCCGGGCCGAACACTTCGGGCCGCAACTTGTCGCGCAGCGGCTCCAGCAGCGCGAGTTCGTCGGGCTTCGGCAGTCCCTCCGCATGGAACTCGCTGTTCGGGAAGTAGCCGTTCACGCGTTTGTAGATGCCGTAGAACAATTGCTTGTTCATCCACTCGAAGTCCAGCGCCAGGGCGATGGCCTTGCGCACCCGGATGTCCTGGAACTTCGGCTTGCGCAGATTGAAGACATAGCCCTGGAAGTCTCCGGGGTTCTTGTTCTCGAAGGCGCGCTTGGCCAGCTCGCCGGAGTCGAACTGCTTGCCCTTGTACTGGCGCGCCCAGTTGCGCGAGATGAATTCGCGCATGAAATCGAATTCGCCGGCCTTCAGGCCCTCGAAGCGCGACGTTTCGTCCAGGTAGATCTTGAAGGTGACACGGTCGAAGTTGAACTGGCCCTTGCGCGTCGGCAAGTCGGCCGCCCAGTAATTCGGGTCGCGCACATAGGTGATGTCGCGGCCCATGCGCGTGTTGGGGATGCGATACGGCCCCGAACCGATCGGCATCTCCGACACCACCTGGTCGAACGGCTTGCCCTTGCCCCAGTCGCGACTGAACACCGGCATGCCGCCCACGACCAGCGGCAGCTCGGGATTGGGGCTGGAGAAATCGAAACGCACGGTGCGCTCATCGACCTCAACCGCGTCCTTCACTTCCACGTAGATCGTGCGGTACTGGGGCGCCGCTTCCTTGCTGATGAGGGTCTTGAACGAGTGCACCACGTCGGCCGCGAGGACGGGCTTGCCGTCGTGAAAGCGCGCCCGCGGGTTGAGCTTGAAGGTCGCCGACAGCCGGTCGGGCGCCACCTCGACATCCTGCGCCAGCAGGCCGTATGCCGTGGTCGGCTCGTCCGAGTTGCCCACCAAGAGGGTGTCGAACAGCAAGGCGCCGATGTCGTAGGGCGCGTTTCCCTTGAGCGTGAACGGGTTGAACTTGTCGAAATTGCTCGGTCGCGTGGGCGGCACCATGCGGATTTCGCCGCCTTTGGGCGCGTTCGGGTTGACGTAATCGAAGTGGGCGAAACCCGGCGGATACTTGACGTCCCCGAATTGCGCATAGGCGTGCGCGGCCCAACATGGCACAGCCACCGAGCATGCCATAAGGAAGAGCAAACCTCGCATGCGACAATTCTGCACAGATTTTTTCAAACAAAGAGACCTATGGGCTTTCTGGCTGGCAAGAAATTGTTGATCACGGGCGTGCTGTCGAACCGCTCCATCGCTTACGGAGTGGCCAAGGCGTGCCATGCGCAAGGGGCGGAGCTGGCCTTCAGCTACGTGGGCGAGCGGTTCCGCGACCGGATCATCGAGTTCGCGGCCGATTTCGGCTCGAAGCTCGTGTTCGATTGCGATGTCGGCGACGATGCCCAGATCGAGCAGCTGTTCAAGGACCTGTCGGCCACCTGGCCCAAGTTCGACGGATTCGTGCACAGCATCGGCTACGCGCCGCGCGAGGCGATCTCGGGCAACTTCCTGGAAGGCCTCTCGCGCGAGAACTTCCGGATTGCGCTCGACATCAGCGCCTACAGCTTTCCTGCCATGGCCAAGGCCGCCCTGCCCTTTCTGAACGACAAGTCCGCGTTGCTGACGCTGACGTATCTCGGCGCCATGCGCGCGATCCCCAACTACAACACGATGGGACTCGCCAAAGCCAGCCTGGAAGCGTCGGTGCGCTATCTCGCCGAAGCCGTCGGCCAACTTCCCGACGGGCGCAGCATGCGCGTGAACGGCATCAGCGCGGGTCCGATCAAGACGCTCGCCGCCAGCGGCATCAAGGATTTCGGCAAATTGCTCGCCATCTGCGCCAGCGCCTCGCCGTTGCGCCGCAATGTCACGGTCGACGACGTCGGCAATGTCGCCGCGTTCCTCCTCAGCAACCTGGCGTCCGGCGTCACGGCGGAAATCACCTACGTGGATGCCGGCTTCAGCCAGACCGCGGTGGCGGTAGTTGAAACTTAGGGGCCCTGTAGGGCGGGCAACTTGTTGCCCACCCTACGAACTCGCCGCGAACTCACGCGCCCGCGCCATTTTTCACGCAGTCCGCGTAATACCGCAATTTGCCGTCGGCTTCCGCCTCTTCCACCAGCCCATGGATATCGGTTTCGAATCCGGGGCAGTGCGAGTTGAACTCGCGCGCGAACTTCAGGTAATCGACGATCTTCTTGTTGAATACCTCGCCGGGGATCAACAGGGGGATGCCCGGCGGATACGGCGTCACGAGTGACGTCGTGATGCGGCCTTCGAGGTGGTCGATCTCGACGCGCTCGGTCTTGCGGTGGGCGATGTAGGCGAACGCGTCGCTGGGCTTCATGGCCGGCGTCAGGTCGCTCAGGTACATCTCGGTGGTCAGCCGCGCGATGTCGTACTTCGCATAGAGCTCGTGCACGAACTGGCACAGATCCGCGAGGCCCATGCGCTCGTAGCGCGGGAACTGCTGGCAGAACTCGGGCAGGATGCGCCACATCGGCTGGTTCTTGGCGAAGTCGTCCTTGAACTGCTGCAGGGCCGTGAGCAGCGTGTTCCACCGGCCCTTCGTGATGCCGATCGTGAACATGATGAAGAAGCTGTAGAGGCCGGTCTTCTCGACGATGATCCCGTGCTCCGCCAGGAACCGGGTCACGATGCTGGCCGGAATGCCCGTCTTCGCGAACTTGCCGTTCAGGTCGAGACCCGGCGTGACGATGGTGGACTTGATCGGGTCCAGCATGTTGAAGCCTTCGGCAAGGTTGCCGAAGCCGTGCCACTTCGCGGTGCGGGCCTCGCCCTTGATGATCCAGTCGTCGGCCCGTCCGATGCCCTCGTCCACGAGCTTGTCGTGTCCCCACACCTTGAACCAGCAGTCATTGCAGTACTCCTCGTCCACCTTGCGAAGAGCTCGCCGGAAGTCCTGCTCCTCCAGG
>JAGRPN010000346.1 GCA_019449555.1 Ramlibacter sp. | reverse complement strand
GGCTGCGCGCCTTGGCGCGCTTCGTGAACTGACTCGGCGCAAGTGTTTGAACGGAGCCGTAGGCGCAGAGAGTTTTGCGCCGGCCGCGAGACCGGACAAACGCGGGGACGCCGGCGCGCAGCGCCGGTCACCTCGTTGATGCGGCGCGGCCTGCCCGGTCCCGACTTTGCCGCGAGGTGTCGATCCTCGCGTTTGCCGCGAGTTGAGTGCGACTCAGCTGTGCAGCGACTCGTACTTCGCGAGCAGTTCCTCGGGCGTCTCCACGAAGTCCGGGTTCTGCACGATGCATTCGGCCGGGCAGACCAGTTTGCATTGCGGCTCGTCCTCCGCGCCGACGCATTCGGTGCATTTCATCGGGTCGATCACGTAGATCGGATCGCCGATGGCGATCGCTTCATTGGGGCACGCCGGCTTGCAAGCGTCGCAAGCGGTGCAGTCGTCTGTGATGATCAATGCCATGGTGTGTGTCTCCTGTACTACCTATGCCGTCGCGCATTCCAGTTCCCGCAGCCGCTCGTGCCGGAACGCGCCCCACAATGCGGCACCGATGGCGCCCGCGTAAATCGAATCTTGATGGCTGGTCGCTTCGACCGCCACCTTTTCATTGGCCATCTCTTCCCGGATTGCCGCCAGCAAGCCGATGTCCAGCGCCAGCCCGCCCGTCAACAGCGCGGTGCCCTGCTTGATGCCGGTCACCTTGAGCAACTTGACGATACGCGAGGCCATCGACAGGTGGATGCCCTTGAGGATATCAGGCGTCGCGATGCCGCGGCTGACCATGTTGATGACGTCCGTTTCCGCCAGCACCGCGCAGATCGAACTGACCTTCTCGGGCTCCTTCGAGCTGCACGAAAGCGCCCCGATCTCCTCGATCGCGACGCCCAGGTAGCGGGCGATGTTCTCCAGGAACTGCCCCGAGCCGGACGCGCACTGGCTGGTCATCTTGTACGCGAGCACCTTGCCGCGCTCGTCGACGTAGATCGCGCGGCCATTCAGCGCGCCGATGTCCACCACCGCGCTGATGCCGGGGTGCAGGAACACGCCGCCGCGGGCGTGGGTCGTCATCGAATAGAAGTGGCCGGTGGCGAACTTCACGTTCTCGCCTTCGCCCGTCGTCGCGATGTAGTCCACCTCTTCCGGGGCAATGCCCGCCTCCTGCAGCACGGCGTCGCGCCCTTCCTGCGCCAGCGTCATGGGGTCGCGCCGGCGGATGCGCTCGCAGCGCTTGGCCAGCCACTCCTGCTTGCCGCCCTCGACGCGGAACAGCGTGCTCTTGACGGCTCCGGAGCCGATATCGATACCGATGGTGATGGTCATGTTCAAGCCCTCGCTTCCGCTTCCGCTGTCTTGCCTTCTTGCTCCACGGCGCGCCACGCGAACGTGGCGCCGCCCAGCGCCCCCGTGTAGATCGAATCCGGGTCGATGTTCAGCTGCACGTCGCCGTAGTTCTCCTTCACCAGTTCCTTCAGGGACTTCACCGCGGCCTCGTTCTTGGCGACGCCGCCGGTGAAGGTGAACTGGTCGCGCACGCCGCCCGAGCGGGCCAGGATCGACATGGCGCGCAGGATGATCGAGCGGTGCAGGCCGGCCATGATGTCCTCGCGCTTGTCGCCCAGCGAGAGCCGGTCGCGCAGCTCGGCGCCGGCGAACACGGTGCAGGTGGAGTTGATGCGGATCGTCTTGGTGGACTTCATCGCCATCGGGCCCAGCTCGTGCAGGCCCATGTTCATCTCGTCGGCGATGTAGCCCAGGTAGCGCCCGCAGCCCGCGGCGCAGCGGTCGTTCATCTGGAAGCTTTCCACGATGCCGGCCGGATCGACCTGGATGGCCTTGGTGTCCTGGCCGCCGATGTCCAGCACCGTGGCGGTGCCCGGATACATCACGTGCGCGCCCAGCCCATGGCACAAGATCTCCGAGCGCACATGCTCTTTCGAGAACGGCAGGCGCGCGCGGCCGTAGCCGGTGCCCACCACGTAGGTTTCCTCCATCTCGGTATCCAGGATGCCCTTGATCGGAGCCTCGACCTGGGTGCGGCGCGCGGCCGTTTCGGGCAGCGCGGTGAACGTGTGCTCCAGCGCCGACAACAGGTGGCGCCGGATCGAGTCCGCATAGACGCGGTTCTCGACCTCGATGATCGAGCGGTCGAACACGTTCAGCAGGAAGTCATAGCGCGTGCCGGCTTCCTTGGACACCGTCTCGCCGATGGCCAGGTACTGGCTGCCGGCGATGTCGCGGAAGAAGTCGCTCTTGCGCTTGGCGTCGGCGGTGAAGAGCGACGGCGCGTCGGCCTTGATGCGCCGGAACACCTCCGCCAGCGTCTCGCCGACCGAGTCGGTGGCCGCGCCGAAGTGGGCCGTGCCGAGGCTGCGCTTGCAGGTCTCTTCCAGGTCGTTCAGCTGCTCGAGATACTGTTCCGAGCGGAAACTGCGTTCGAGCTGGTTGATGAAGCCGTCCAGCGCGCCGTTGAGCGCGCCCGTCTTGCCAAGCGACTCGCGGAACAGGTGGAACCGGCCGTTGAGCAGGGCTTCCTGCTTGGCGATGGTCGCGGCGGTGTCGTAGTTCGAGCGCGAGTTGGTGATCCCGCGGCCGATGATGTTCTGGTTCTCGTCCATGACCACCGCCTTGGTGGTGGTCGATCCGAGGTCGATGCCGATGAAGCAGCGCATGGTGGCGTTCCTCTTTCAGTGCGCGCCCGCCAGGGCGGCGGTGCGCTTTTGCTTGACCATCTGGAAGTAGCTCTCCAGCCGGTTCTTCACGTTCGCAGCCGAGAAGTAGCGCGGATCGACCAGGTCGGTTTCGATGAACGCCGCCGGCTTGCCGGTGCGTTTCTCGACTTCGCGCAGGATCAGCAGCTGGCCCGCCGAGAAGCTGTTGCAGCTCTTGATCGAGTTGATCAACAGCCCGTCGGCCTGGTACTCGTCGATGTACTTGCAGATCATGTCGATCCGCGAGGGCAGGTTCAGGTTGGTGTAGCAGCCCAGGCAGTACTCGGCCAGGGACTCCAGCGGATGCTCGGGGTCGTGGCGGAAGCCGAAGTCGTACAGGCCGCCGACCTTGGCATAGGTGGACGAAACCACCACCGCGCCTTCCTCGTAGAACATCTTCCAGAAGTCGCGAAAGTTGGTCCAGTTGGGCGGGCCTTCGACGACGAGGCGGTACTTCTCCTCGCCCATGTCGCCGTCCGGCGTGACCGGGCCGCGCCCGTCGCGAATGCGCTGGTCGATCTCCTCGCGCAGCATGCGGTAGTACTGGGTGGCCTCGGGCGTGCCGCGGAACGCGGTGAAGATCGGGCCGATGTAGTACACCGCACCGAAGTAACCGTCGATCGGCGAAGGCCGGTTCTTGGCAGACTGCAGCACCTTCACGAGGTCGTCCTCTGCCTTGGCCGACTCGCGCATGAACGCGCGCAGCTTGTCGATGTCGAACTTGATTCCGGAGACACGTTCCAGCGTCGGGATCACGGTCTCCTTCAATTGCTTGACGACGTACTCGCGCATGTTCGGCTGGATGCGGCCCTCGCCCTGGTAGGGCACGTGCAGCATCACCGTCTCGCAGCCGTACTTGTGGCGGATCAGCTCGAACCACTTCATGAAGGTGAAGCAGCCGGTGTACGACAGCAGCAGGATGTCCGGCCGGGGCAGGGGATCGCCGGTCGGGCCGATCTCGCCGCCCATCATGGAGCCGAGGTCGGACTTGACGTAGGTGCAGACGTCCTCGCTATGGCCGTCGCGCTCCGCGTCCATGATGAACTTGCCGGACTTCTTGCGCAGGCCGTTCTGCAGCGCGTTGGTCTCGGGCAGGCTGCGCGCGAGGTTGAAGCACATCAGCAACTCGTTCAGGTTGCCGGGCACGAAGGTCGCCGCCACCTTGCGGCCTTCGCCGTGCGCCTTGGCGAGGTCCAGGTAGTTGGAATTGATGAGCTCCTTCTGGAAGTTCATCGCGTCGTCCTTCTGGGCGACGGGTTTCGCCTTCGTGCTGGCGGGCGTCTTGATTACGGTATTCATTGGGCGCTCCACAACTTGATCGAATCGGCGAAAGTACCTGCTTGCTCACGGATCGGGGCCATCTGGCCGGTGTTCTCCGCGTACTTGAATGCGGTGTAGGGAACCTTGTGCTTGGCCATCACGTCCTGCAGCATCGGGCGCTCGAGCAGCGCCGGGTCGCAGAACGAAGGTGCCGCGAAAATCACGCCCTCGGCGCCGCGCGTCTTGACCTGCTTGAGCAGGAACATGCCTTTTTCCTCGCGCGTCGCGTCGTACTTGGCCGCGGTGGTGGCCGAGCGGTGCAGGAACGCCTTGGACAGTTCGTCCAGCGGATTGGCGTTGGCCGGCACTTCGTCGAGCAGCCAGCGCGTGACCAGCATGAAGTCGTCGTCGACGATGTAGCAGCCCGACATCTCGATGGACTTGATCAGCGACAGCGGCGGCTGCTCGCAGAACGAGCCGTTGATGACGACGCGCGCGTTGTCGCGCTTGGGGCGCTGCACTTCGTCGGCGGCGGCGAGGTACTCGCGCACCAGCTTCGTGTGCTCCTCGGGCGGGAGCACCATGCCCGCGCGCAGCAGCAGGTACACCTCGGAGGTCGGCGCCTGCCAGGGCTTGCTCGCGCGGTAGGCGTACAGGTCGGCGATCGCCACGCGGTTGTCGTTGTACACGCGGATCGAGGCGTTCAGTTCCTCGTCGGTGATCGGGGAGCCGCGCAGTTTGCCCAGGTCCTCACGCAGGGTCTGCATCTCCTGGATGTAGAAGTTGCCGCCGACCGAGTCCTGGTAGTTCTGCGGCACGTCGATGTAGCGGACGTACTTGTCCTTGAACAGGATCTGCCACATGCCCGACAGGTTGCGGATCACGTCGCAGATCGAGGGGAACAGCATGCCGTCCATGCAGTCCAGCCGGCCCGTCAGCCCCAGCTCGATGGTCGAGCGGGGAATGCGGCAGATGTAGCTCTGGTAATAGGCGTCGCCCTGGATCACCTCCAGGGAGTCGCCCCCGCCGAGGATGCCGACCGGCAGCATGCCGGCCGCATGGATGATCTCGCGCGGCACGTACACCGGCATGTAGCCGATGGCCTTGCGCCCCGGCACCGCGGCTTTCCATTCCTTGACCACCTTCAAGTCGAGGTCGTCGAACATTTCCTGGCAGCGTTCGACGATCTGCTGCACGGGAGATAGCGTCGCTAACATTTCATTTGTCTCCTGGTCTTGCTACTACTTATGGGTCCAAGCCGGCTGGCGCTTCGCGAGGAAAGCCGTGAGGCCCTCGTTGGCGTCATGGGTGCGCATGAGGCGCTCGAGATACAGTTGTTCGACTTCCGCGAGGCGCCGGCGCACGTCGCGCAGCATCTGGCCGCGCGCGGCGGCGAGGGCGCAGGCGAGCGACGCGGCGCTCTTGCCCTCCAGATGCTGCTCGTACCAGGCGAGGGCGGCCGCTTCCGGGTCTTCGGCGATCACCTGCACCAGCCCGATCGCCGCCGCTTCGGTGGCGTTGATCGAGCGGCCCGAAAAGAGCAGGTCTTCCGCCGCCGGTTGCGACACCCGGTAAGGCAGCAGCACCGAAGCGGCCGGCGCGAAGACGCCCAGCTTGAGCTCGGGCTGGCCGAACTGCGCGTTGGGCGCCGCGAAGATCGGCCCGCCGGCGAGTGCGACTTCCAGCCCGCCACCCAGGCACTGGCCGCGCACCGCCACCAGGATCGGGGCGGGGAACTCCACCATGCCCACCAATAGCGCGTGCAGCGAGCCCAGCATCTTGGCGCACTGCTCGGGCAGGTGCTCCTCCACGCTGGCGCCGAAACTGAAGTGCGGGCCTTCCGCCTCGAGCAGCACGCCGCGCAAGGTGTGGGTGTTGCGGTACTCGATCAGCGCGCCGTGCAGCGCCTTGATCATCGCGGCATCGACCAGGTTCGCCTTCGGCCGCGCCAGGCGCAGGTGCAACAGCGCGCCATCGCGCTCCACCCTGGTTTGGACGGGGGACTCGTTGCTCATGCCGCTGCCTGGTGCTTGTTCTTCGGCTGGATGTCGTCGTGCAGCGCGCCCAGCCAGCTGGCGCCGGCGGCGAGCTGCTGGCGCAGCAGCACGAAGTCGG
>JAGRPN010000345.1 GCA_019449555.1 Ramlibacter sp. | reverse complement strand
CCCATGTTGCCGGTGGCCACGCCCTTGACCGAGCCGTCCTCGTTGTAGAGAACTTCCGCCGCCGGGAAGCCCGGGAAGATCTCCACGCCCAGGCTCTCGGCCTGCTGGGCCAGCCAACGGGTGAGGTTGGCCAGGCTGATCACGTAGTTGCCGTGGTTCTGGAAGCAGGCAGGCAGCAGGAAGTTGGGCGTGCGCTTGGCCCCGGTTTCCGTGAGGAACATCATCGCGTCGTCCGTCACCGGTTGGTTCAGCGGTGCGCCCAGCTCCTTCCAGTTCGGGAACAGCTCGTACAGAGCGCGCGGGTCTATCACCGTGCCCGCCAGGATGTGGGCGCCGGGCTCCGAACCCTTTTCCAGTACCACCACCGACACGTCCTTGCCATGCTCGGCGGCCAGTTGCTTGAGCCGGATCGCCGCGGACAGCCCCGCCGGCCCGCCGCCGACCACCACCACGTCGTATTCCATCGCCTCGCGCGGTCCGTACTGCGCCAGTATTTCTTCGTGGGTCATAGGGCTCTCGTTGATAATGGTTTGGAGAAGGGACGGGCGGCTGGACAGCGCGGCGGATGCGAAAGCATTTTATGGCTGTGGGGGTTCGAAAGCGAACGACCGTTCTTATTCCGACGGCTATTTTAGGCAGGAGAGTCTTGTGAGCTACAGCATCGATCTATCCGGCCGCGTCGCGTTCGTGACCGGCGCATCCAGCGGACTGGGGGCACAGTTCGCGCGCGCCCTGGCGCGTGCCGGGGCCGGCGTGGTCCTCGCGAGCCGGCGCCTGGAACGGCTCAAGGACCTGCGCGCGCAGATCGAGGCCGAAGGCGAGGACGCGCACGTCGTGGCGCTGGACGTGACCTCGATCGACAGCATCAAGTCCGCCGTCGCCCATGCCGAAACCGAAATGGGCTCGATCGACATCCTGGTGAACAACTCCGGCGTGAGCACGACGCAGCGCATCCAGGACGTGACCGAGGAGGACTACGACTTCATCTTCGACACCAACGTGAAGGGGGCCTTCTTCGTCGCGCAGGAAGTGGGCAAGCGCATGCTGGCGAGGGCCCGCGGTTCGGCGCCTGGCACGTACACGGGCGGGCGCATCATCAACATCGCTTCGATGGCGGGGCTGAAGGTGCTGCCGCAGATCGGCGCTTATGCGATCAGCAAGGCCGCCGTGGTCCATATGACCAAGGCGATGGCGCTGGAGTGGGGACGCTTCGGAATCAATGTGAACGCCATCTGCCCCGGCTACATCGACACCGAGATCAACCACCACCACTGGTCCACCGAGCAGGGCCAGAAGCTGATGCAGATGCTGCCGCGCAAGCGCGTGGGCAAGCCGGAAGACCTGGATGCGCTGGTCGTGCTGCTGGCGAGCAGCCAGAGCCATTTCATCAACGGCGCCGTGATCGCGGCGGACGACGGCTTCGCCGTGTAGAACGAACGCGCCGCCTGGTCCTGAACACGAATGAAGATTGAAATCCCCGCGAAGAAGAAACTGGTTCACCAGATGACGATCCCCATCCGCTGGGGCGACATGGACGGCATGAACCACGTCAACAACACGATTTACTTCCGCTACCTGGAAATCGCGCGCATCGACTGGACGCGCTCGATCGGTTGCCAGCCGGACCCACAGGGAGAAGGCCCGGTGATCGTGAATGCGTTCTGCAACTTCTACAAGCAGCTCGAGTATCCCGGCGACGTGCTGCTGAAGATGTATGTGAGCGATCCGCGACGCAGCTCCTTCGAGTCGTGGGGCACGATGGAGCGCACCGACAATCCAGGCGTGATCTGTGCGGATGGCGGCGCGACCACCGTGTGGGTGAACTACCCGGCGCAGAAATCGGTCCCGCTCCCCGACTGGCTGCGCGCGCAGCTGGAGTGACGGAACGCCACGCTGGACAGCCGTGCAGCAGCGCTGCGGCCGGCGCCGGCTGAGCTGCTTGCGGCACTGATCACGCTTCGTGGGACCGCGCCGGACGGCCGTGTAGGAGCGCATCCATTTTCCGGCGCCATAGCTCTTTCGGGCCTGTCGAGGCAGCACCCCTGCAATTGATACTCCACCCGTTTCGGTGGGCGGCCCGACATCGGCCGAGGTCATTGCACGATGGGGATGGCATGAAACGACGTGAATTTTCCAAGGCGGCCGTGGCGGCGACGGCCGTGGTCCTGACCGGCTGCGGCGGAGGGGGAGGCGGCGGCGCGGAAGGCCCGATCGCAGCTGCGCCGGCACCCGCACCAGCACCCGCGCCAGCGGCACCGCCCGCGGCGCCCGCGCCAGGCCCGGCCCCCGCGCCCGCGCCGGCTGCAGAGCCAGGGATCGCCGGGCCGTTGGCCATCGGTACGAATCTCGTCGGCATGGAAACGGCCGAGTCCGGCCTGCGTTTCGGCGCGAGTTCGCTGCCGAACGTGGACTTCACCGTGCCCCGCCGCGCCGACGTGGCCTGGCTCGCCGCCAACGGCTACACGAAAACGCGGCTGCCGATCAAATGGGAGATGCTGCAGCCGATGTTGCACGACACGGCCGCCAACGCCGCGGCGCGCGACGCAATCGGCGAGCCGGGCGCTTTCCACGCCGCGTACGAGGCTTATGTCACCGGCGTGCTCGACGCGCACGCCGCCGCCGGCATGAAGTGCATCGTCGATTGCCACAACTACTGCCGCTACCGCGACTTCGTGTTCCAGTCGGACGGCTCGGTCGCCGGGCTGGTGAAGCCGGCCAATCCGCTGGTTCGCGCGTACACCACCGACAACGCGCAGGTGCAGACGCGCATTTTCGCGCTCGCGCCCGGCGTCACGCTCAAGCAGTCCAATTTCATCGACTTCTGGACGCGCGTGGCGAGGCGATGGAAGGACCATCCGGGCTTCGGCGGCTACGGCCTGATGAACGAGCCGTTCTTCATGCCCAAGCCGGGCGACATCGTCGAGGCGTTCCAGGGTTACGGGCAGGACCTGACGATCTGGCCGACCTATGCGCGCGCGGCGATCGACGCCATCCGCGCCATCGATCCGTCCAATCCGATCTACCTGTCCGGCAACGACTGGGGCTCGGCCTGGACGATCGGCACGAACAACCCGGGCTGGCCGCTGGACGCCGCAAACCTCATCTACGAGGTGCATGCGTACATCGACGCCTTCAGCAACGGCACCGGGCGCGATTACGACCTGGAAGCGGCGAGGAATTTCAGTTCAGGCATCGGCCTGGTGGCGATCAATGCCGACACGGGCGTGGAGCGCCTGAAGGTCGCCGTCGAATGGGCGCAGCCCAGGGGCGTGAAACTGGCGCTGACCGAAACCGGCATGCCGGTCGACGACCCGCGCTGGGAGGAAGCGTTCCGGCGCATGGTGCGCTACGCGCGCCAGTCGGGCGTCGAGGTCTACAGCTGGGGCGGCGGCAACCACTGGTCGTTCCACAACAACTTCATCAACCACGTGCCGGGCTGGCACCAGAACAAGACCCTCGAGCCCTCGATGTCGGGCGTCATGAAAGCCGCCGCCGCGGTCCCGGGGGCCACGCTGTTCGACGACGGTCCCGGCTGGGCGCCCGCCGGCACGCCGGTGACGATCACCGTGTACGCGCGAGGCAACCTCGCCACGCCGGTGACGCTCACGGTGACTTCCAGCAATGGCGGCACCTTCAGCAAATCGACGCTGACGATCCCGGCCGGCGCGAATGGGCAGGACACGTTCACCTATACGCCGGATTCGAACCGGGTGGCGACGCTGACCTATGCGAGCTCGTCGGCCGCCGTGCCTCCGCCGCGAAAGGTCTATTCGCTGGACGATCCCGTCGGCTATGCGGCGACGAATCTTGCCGACGCGGCGATGGCGATCATCGCCAGGTACGCGGCCTGCAAATGGGAACTCGCGGACGGCTACACCGATTACATGCAGGGCGGACCCGCGGGCGACGGGCAGGTGGTTCGCGCCATTTCGGATTCGGGCTACGGCTCCAGTCCGGGCAACGCGATGGAGATGATCAACTGGACCAACACCGAAGGCGGCAGCGCGATGGGCACGATGGTGCCGCCCGTCATGCGGGTGATCCACGGCAAAAAGGTTTCAGACCACAGTGCGCCCGACACGCACGGTTTCTGGTGCCGCAAGCTGGTGGCGATTCCCGGCATCCAGCCCAACGTTCGCAATCGCGTGCCATACGACATCAGCGATCCGCACTTCGCGATCGCAGCCGTCAGCGTGCCCGCGGCGACCAGCACGGGCATCGTGTTCCAGGCGTCGAACGCGCTGGGCGCCTTCGCCTCCGAGCTGGCATTCGACAACAGCCGGCCCCAGGCGAGGTGGACCGACTTCACGGGCAACTCGCTGGTATTGACCAGCCCTGTGCCGCTGGCGCAGGACGCGCCGGCGGTCATTTCGTTCACGTCGTCGGCCGGCTCGCAGCAGTTGCGCGTCAATTCAGCGCCGGCGGCGAGCGGCGGGACGACGTTGCAGCCGGCCGAATTCGGGTTCGAGCAGTTGCTGCTCGGCTGGGGGTTCATCGGCTTCCAGCCGCGGGCGGGCTTCGGCGGCAAGCTCTATTCGGCCATCACGGGCAAGGGCGTGCCGACGGCGGCCGAAATGCAGGTGATGGAGCGCTACCTGGCCTCGACCGCCGGCATCTGACGCGTGCGCGTCATTTCTTCTGCTTCGGCAGGCGCCCCATCAGGTAGAACTCGGGGTTGGGCAGCATGTTCGAGAAGCTCGCCATGCGGTTGGACAGGCCGAAGAACGCGGTGATCGCGGCGATATCCCAGATGTCCTCGTCGGAGAAACCGTGCGCGTGCAGCGGCGGGAAATCCGAGTCGTCGATCTCGTGTGCGCGCAGGCAGACCTTCATCGCGAAGTCGAGCATCGCGCGCTGGCGCGGCGTGATGTCGGCCTTGCGGTAGTTCACCGCCACCTGGTCGGCGACCAGCGGCTTCTTCTCGTAGATGCGCAGGATCGCGCCGTGGGCGACGACGCAGTACAGGCACTGGTTCGCCGCACTGGTCGCCGTGACGATCATCTCGCGGTCGCCCTTGGTGAGCGAGCTGTCCTCCTTGAGCATCAGCGCGTCGTGGTACGCGAAGAAGGCGCGCCACTCCGCCGGGCGGCGGGCGAGCGAGAGGAAGACGTTGGGCACGAACCCGGCCTTTTCCTGCACATCGAGCACGCGCGCCTTGATGTCGTCGGGCAGGTCTTTCAGTTCCGGGGCGGGGTAGCGGTTCATCGCGATCTCCTTGGCTTGAGGCTGCGGACGATTATGCTGCTGCTGTTTTTCAAGGAGCAACGCATGGATGCCGCATTCGACAAGGGCTTGATCACCCGCAAGGAAGTGATGGGCGAAGAGTACGTGGCCAAGGCGCTCGCCGGCGCCACCGATTTCACCCGGCCCATCCAGGAGCACATCACGCGCGCCGCCTGGGGCGACGTGTGGCAGCGTCCGGGGCTCGATCGCAAGTCGCGCAGCCTGGTGACGGTCGCGATGCTCACGGCGCTGGGCAAGCAGCACGAACTCAAGGCGCACGTGCGCGGCGCGCTGCACAACGGCGCCACCGTGCAAGAGATCCAGGAAGTGCTGCTGCACGCGACGATCTATTGCGGCGTGCCGGCCGCGGTCGACGCCTTCCGCAGCGCGGCGGAAGTCATCGACGCGAAATAGACGCGGCGGCTACTCGCCCACCATCAGCTTGTGGACCAGGTCGGCCGTCGTGCTGGCCTTGTACTTGCGCATGAGCCGGGCGCGGTAGATCTCCACGGTGCGGTGGCTGATCGCCAGTGCCTTGCCGATCTCCTTGGAGGTCATGCCGTCGAGCAGGCGCGCCGCCACTTCGCGCTCGCGCGCGGTGAGTTCGGCTTTCACCGGCCGCTGCGAACTCAGGTCCTCGAACGCCCAGATGCCGGCCTCGTGCGGCGCGTCCCGGTTGAGCGCGCGCCCGGTGACGTGGCACCAGAAGACTTCGCCGTTGGCGCGCTTCATGATCCGGTCGTCGGAATAATGGCCCTTCGCATTGAGGATCGGCGCCATGCGGGCGCCCAGCCGTTCGTACTCGTCCGCACTCGGGTAGAGCACCTGGAAAGATTGCCCGATG
>JAGRPN010000344.1 GCA_019449555.1 Ramlibacter sp. | reverse complement strand
TTGGCGTTTCCTCAGTGCGGCGTTCAGGTCCGATTCGAGCAGCAGGGCGATGAAGGTGGAGAACAGGTAGGTCATCGTGCCGATGCCGACGACCGCCAGCCCCACCGTGAAAAGTCGCCCGAGCGGATGCGCGCTCAGGTCCACCACCTCGGCGAAGCCGATGGTCGCCACGGTGATGAACGTCATGTAGAAGCTGTCGACCCAGGTGGCGTTCGGCCGGCCGATGTAGCGGTAGCCGAGCGTGCCCACCAGATGCACGAGCAGGAGCAGCAACCCGCCATTGACGAGGCTCCTGAAATGCCTGCTTCGAAAGACTTTGTTCAACGACTCCGTCCTCGCCCACGCAATGATGAGCAAAATTGTAACTGCCGGGCGCACGGCGCGACTGGGCATCAGGCGCTCCCACCCCGTGCGCCGTAGCCGCGCTCCCCGCGCGGCGGTCGCGTCGCGCGAGCATGGGCGGAATAGTGGAAGGCGAGGCAGCCGCTCAGCCCGGCGATGCAGGCGCTCGCACTGGGCGCATCGGCCGAGTCCTTGGCGAAGTGAGGGTCGACCGAACGGCGCGCGAGCGCGCTAGAAACCCGATGACTGCGCCGCGCCGAGGAAATCGGCGAGCGTTCCCAGGTAGACGATGAGGTTGTTCGACGCGGCGCCGAGGAAATACACGTTGCCGCCGAGTACGCCGAGAAAGGCCTGCGTGCCCGGGTAATAGCGGTAGTAGAAGCCGCCGCCGGAGATTTCCGTCGTGGCTCCCGCCGGCTGCAGCAAAGCGGCGTGCGCCTGCTCGGTCCAGTCGAACACGCGCTCGACCTCGGATGCCGTCGTGATCGTCTGGATGATGCCGGCCGGTCCACCGAAGATCGAGCCCGACACCGCGAAGCCGTCCGGCGTGCCGGAGGGGTACGGCGCCGCATTGTTCGTCGCGGCGCAAAACGCGACGTCGGTGTATGTTGCGGTCGCGGTCCTGACGAATTCCGGATAGCCATTCTTGAGGTAACGGTGGTCGCACGCGAACGCCTCCGCGCGCTGCCACAGCGCCGCACCATTGAACTGCGCGCTGGCGAAAGGCACTATGCCGTCGTTGGGATACGGACGCGACAGGCCGTTCAGCAAAAGCTCGTGAGGGAACCAGTACGACGACAAATCGGAGCCGGGTTTGTAGACGCCGATGTCGCCCGAGGGGAAGTCCCGGTCCTGCAGGTCGCTCGCGCCGTACGCGATGATCTTCTCGTAATACCCGGGCAGCGGGCTCGCGGGGATCGCACCGCAATTGCCGTAGGTCGCGCCGGTCGATGGCGCATAGTTGTTCAGGCGCGCCAGCCAGTCGTTGCAGAGCCGTCCCGCCATGTTGAGCCCGTCGTAGTTGGTCCAGGTCACGTCCTTCAGGAAGCCCGCATAGGTGCCGCTCAGGTCGGCGATCGTTTGATAGCCGAGTGAAATTCCCGCGTTCGCCAGCGGCGTTCCATGGTGCGGTGTGCCGAGCGTGATCAGGTGCAGTACCTTCTGGCCGCCGCGCTGGCCGTCGCGGAACGCGTATTCCTGCATCATCGAGCGGGCGACCAGCCCGCCCATCGAATGCGCCAGCACGAGCACCCGCTTGTTGCCGAACCCGAAATCGGGCGCCGCGGCCGGCTTGTCGTAGAAGCCCTGCATCGCGTCGCGCAGCGCCGCGCCCAAGGCGGTGAGCGTGCGCGGCGCGTTGGGATCGGCATCCACCTCGGACTGGCTCGTGCTGTACTGGAACGAGTAAGGTTTGAACGCGCTGCGCCAGGAGGGATTCCGGTCGTACGCGCGCAGGAAACTCTCCCAGCCTTCGGCCGAACCGCCCAGGCCGTGGACGAGCACCAGCGGGATGCGCGTGCCCAGCACCGAGGTGTCGACTTCGGTGCTGTCGTTGAAGCGCGACGTGAAGAGCGTGGGAGTCAGCGCGGCGGCGACCGTCGCGGTGATGGACAGCGCCGCCGCAATCAGCGCGTTGCGTCCGAGCCGGCGTGAGGGGCGTGCGAACAGGATGCGCGCGAGCAAAGATCGAAGCGGCGCCGCGAATCCGCGATTGTCCAGATACTGCATGGCTGAAACCAGGATGGGCTGGCTGTCATTAGACAACAGGAAACGCCGAGCTAGTCGCAACCAAAGGTGAAGAGCCGAGGCGCGATGCGACGCCGGCCGCGCCGCCATCAGATCGAAGTCGCTACGAAGGCGTGGCCGGCGTGGACTGCACTCGCCCCGAAGCGACGACCGCGTTTCCCACGAGGAGGTGGAAGTCGGTTCCCGGCGAGAGGCGTGCCAGCGCGAGCGAAGGCCGCAGGAATTCCAGTTCCAGCGGCCCGTCCGGTTGCAGCGCCTGCGCGAACGGGAACGCCGTGCGGGCGCGGAATCCCTCGCTGCCGACGATGACGGTGCAATCGCGCTGCCGCAAAGCCGATTGCGCGCCGCCCGCTACGGGCGTGATGTCCGCGCGCAACTGCGGCAGGAACGGCTTCGCATCGTCGAATGCCGTGGCCGGCCGCACGCGTGCGGCGGTCTGCCGGACCACGAACGCCACCACGTTGCCCACTGCCGGCAGCCACAGCACCAGCAGCAAGGTGCCGATGTCGCGGGCCAGCGACGGGTTGTCCGCCCAGTGGCGCATCGCGGCGCCGATGGCGGCCAGGCCGAGGAGGATGGCCATCACGATCTGGCGGCGCGAGGAACTGACGACTTTCATGGCCCGATTGTGCGTCAGGCGCCACCGCTCTGAAGGGCGTCGAGTATGGACCCGCGCACCGGCGCCGACAGGAACGTCCGGCGCAGCAAAGCCAGCGTCAGCCGGCCGCCTCGGTTCCATGGCGCCAGCGACAGCAATCGCGCCAGCAGGCAGTAGTCGAAAACCAGCATCGCATTGACGCCGACGAACTGGATGACGTGAAGCGGCCAGCAACCAGGCAGGATTCCCGCCAGGAGCAGCCCCAGGTAGGCAGCACGCAACTGGACCTCGAACGCCAGCAGGTCGCGGCGGTACCCGGCGAAGTGCGCCGCCTGCGCCAGCGTGAGCGCGATGGCCAGCGGCAGCGCGGCAGCCCAACCGGCGAAATGGGCCGCCAGCAACAGCGCCGTGAGCTGCCAATACAGTCTCTTGATCCGCGAATCCATGGTGACACCTCAGGCGGCCAGCACCACCTGCTCGTCGCGCGGGTGGAACGCCAGGTGACTCGCCACCGCGCCGGCGTGGCTGATCGGGCCCATGTGGCCCACGCCGTCCATCCGCACGACTTCGGCCTGGGGGCACCGCCGCGCGAGCAGCTCGACAACGGCGCGTGCCGGCTGCGGCGACCTGCTGCCGCTGATGAGCCGCATGGGCATTTCCAGCGCGCCGTAGGACCACGCGGGCATCGGGTCGGCGAACAGCGCCTCGAATTCCGCCCGCACCTTGTGCATGCGCTCGGCGATCCCGCGCTGACGGGTCATGGAAAGCGCCTTCCATGCTCCGGCGCCGGACCAGTAGTCCACGAACAGAGCGGCGGCCTCGTCGAGCCGTCCACACGCCGCATGCCTGCAGATCCGGCGGCCGACCTCCACGATCGCCTCGCCGACCGCTTCCAGGCCGGGTTCCGCCAGCAGCAGCGCGAACCGGACCGGCTCGTACAGCGTCAGCGTCCTGATGCGGCCGGGCCAGCGCAACGCCATCTGCAGCGCGACCGCGCCGCCATACGAATGGCCCACGAGATGCACCGGGCCGGCTGCCGAGAACAGCAGCGGGCCGAGCCGGCGCGCTTCGGCCTCGATGCTGACCGGCGTGCCCGGCGGCCAGCTTTCGCCCCGTTCGTAGCCCATCAGTTCTGGCGCCACCAGGTGCATGCCGCGCGGCAGCAGCTTGGCGTAGGCATCCCATTGGCGGCCGCTGCTGCCGCTGCAGTGCAGTGCCAGCACGAGCTCGGGGGTCGCGGGCGAGCGCCGGGATGGGGGCAGGTAGTGGACGATGGACATAGGGTCTGGCTCCTGTGGCATTGAAGAACCGCTCCGATCGAGCGTGGCGTGAGCATCGCCCGCGCAGGTAACGCGGCAGCGTCGCGGCGCGACCTGTCGGTAGCCGCTTTGCGACCGATGCGCAGCTTTGCAACCGGCGTGTATCCGGCTTGTATCGGGCGGGAAATACCGGCTCCGGTCACCCGCACTCCGCCGTAGACTGCGGCCATGAGCAGTCACGCGCCACAGCCTCTGCCCACCGGCGCGGAGGCCATTCCGCTGGCTCAGGTGCAGGCCTTGCGCCGGATCGCGCTGGCAGTGGCCCACCCGGGCGGGCCGGACCTGTTCGCCGACCTTGCGCGGGAGCTGGCCGCGAGCCTCGAAGTGAGCACCGTTTTCGTGGCGGTGTTCGCCGACGACTCGCGCAGCGTGATGCGCACCGTGGCCGCGTGCGTGGACGGCCGCATGCTGCGCAATTTCGACTACCCGCTCGAAGGCTCTCCCTGCGAGGCCGTGGTCGGGCGCTCGTTCCGGTACATCGCCTCCGGCGTGCATGCGCAATGGGCGCCGCACTCCGTGTTCGCCAGGTGCCAAATCGATTCGTTCGCCGCCTTTCCGCTGAGCGACAGCGCGGGCGAGCCGCTCGGGCTCGTGGTGGCGATGGACCGGCAGCCGATTGCCGCTGGTGATGCCGACCATGCCGAGGCGATGCTCAAGATCGTTGCCGGCAGGGCGGCAGCGGAGATCGAGCGCGAGCGCGCCGACGAGGCACTGCGGGCGACAGCGCTGGCGGTCTCCGCGTCGCGCAGCGAGACGGTCTTCGACGAGCTCGTGCGCCTGCTGGCCACCATCCTGGATGTCGAAGTGGCGTTCATCGCCCGTTACGAGCCGGCGCAGCCGGAAACGCTCCGCATCCTGGCGATGTACTACGACGGCCAGATCCTGCGCGACATCGGTTACCGGCTCGCCGGCACGCCGTGCGAAACGGTGCTCGGCCAGAGCTTCCGCGCCTATCCGGCGGACCTGCAGGCCCTGTTCCCCGAAGACGAATACGGGCGCGCGCAGTGCACGGTGAGTTACGCGGGGCATCCGCTGGCGGCGCTGGACGGCTCGCCGCTGGGGATCGTGTCGGTGGCATCGCGCCGCCCGCTCGCAGTGACCCACGTGGCGCGAGTGGAAGCCATGCTCAAGATTTTCGCGGTGCGCGCCGCGGCGGAGGTGGAACGGCTGCGCGCCAATGAAGCGCTGCAGCGCTCCGAGGCGAGCTACCGGGCCATCTTCGAAGCCTCCGAAGACGCGATCTTCATCCTCGACTGGGAGACGGGCGCAGTGCTGGACGTCAATTCCAAGGCCTGCGAAAACTCCGGCTACAGCCACGAGGAGCTGCGTCGCGCCTCCATCACCGACGCCAGCTCGGGCGTGTTCCCGTACACGGCCGAGGAGGCTATGCGCCAGATGCAGATGGCCAAGCTGGGCCGCTGCCCGCCGTTCGAATGGCAGCGCCGCAACAAGGACGGCAGCCTGCATTGGGACGAGGTTCGGCTCAAGCCGGCGGTGATCGACGGGCGGCCGCACAGCCTGGCATTCAGCCGGGAGATCACCGCGCAGAAGCAGGCGCTGGAAGAGCTGCGCGTGCGCGAGGAGCAGTACCGGGCGATCTTCGAGAATTCCCAGGATGGCCTGTTCATCTGGGACGAGAACCTGCGCATCGTGGACGTGAATCCGGCTGGACTCTCTATCTATGGCTACAGCCGCGAGGAAATCATCGGGCGCACTTACCCGCGCAACATGCCCGAGCCCTACGTCAGGGAGCGGCTGCAGGTTGTGCGGCGTGCGCTGGCCGGCGAGAACATCCACCTGGAAACCACCGTGCTGCGGCCGGATGGCACCAGCTTCGATGCCGACCTGCGGGTGATGCCATTCGTGCAGCGCGGCCAGCCGCACGCGCTTGCCGTGGTGCGCGACATCAGCGAACGGCGGCGGCGCGAGCGCGAGCTGCAGCGCAGCGAGGCCCGCTTGCGCGCCACCTTGGAGGCTGCATTCGACGCCGTCGTCGGCATGGACAGCGAAGGCCTCATCATCGAATTCAACGCGGCGGCCGAACGGGTGTTCGGCCACCGCCGCGAAGACGTGTTCGGCCGGCCCCTGGCCGAGGTGATGCTGCCCAAGCGCCATCACGATGCCTACGAGCGCGAGATGAGAAATTTGCGCGCGCGTGGAGGGCCGATGGCCGGAAGGCTGGTGGAAACCAAGATGCTGCGCGCCGACGGCAGCGAAATCCCGGTCGAACTGGCCATGAGCGTCGCGGTCGTGCCCGAGGGCAACATCTTCGTAGGCCACTTGCGCGACATCAGCCAGCGGCGGCGTGCCGACCAGGCGCTGCGCGACAGCGAGGAGCAGTACCGCGCGATTTTCAACGCCTCGGTCGACGCGATGGTATTGCGCGCGGCCGATTTCAGCGTTGTCGACGTCAATGCGGCCTACGAGGCGATGAGCGGCTATGCCCGCACGGAAGTGCTGGGCTTGAACCGCCTGGTGGCGAATCCGCCCGAGGTGACCGCGACGATCCGTGCCCTGCACGCGCGGGCGCTCGCCGGGGCGACCATCACGCTCGAGACCGAGATGGTACGGCGCGACGGCGAGCGCTATGACCTGGAACTGCGCGGCGTGCCCATCCAGCACCGCGGCGAGTCGCACGTGCTGTACATCGGGCGCGACATCACGAAGCGCACACACGCCGAGCGCGCGCTGCGCGACAGCGAGGAGCAATATCGCGCGATCTTCAACGCCTCGGCTGACGCGCTGGTGCTGCGCGACGCCGACTTCCGCACCGTCGAGGTCAACCCGGCCTACGCGACGATGAGCGGTTATAGCCGCGAGGAGGTGATGGCGGGCGACCACGTGCTGATGAAGGCCGGCGAGGCGGTGCTGGCCCGCCAACGCACGAACCACGAGCTCGCGCTGGCGGGGCAGGAGCTCAGGTTCGAGGTCACCGCGACGCGCAAGGACGGCTCCGCGTTGCAGGCCGAGGTGCGCGCGACGCCGATGATGTACCGCGGCCGGCCGCACGTGCTGTATGCCGCGCGCGACATCACCGAGCGAATCGCCGCCGAACAGCGCCGCGGCGAGCTCGAGCGGCAATTGCGGCAAGCGCAAAAGATGGAGGCGATCGGCCAGCTCACCGGCGGGCTCGCCCACGATTTCAACAACATCCTCACCAGCGTGCTCGGCTATATCGCCATGGCGCAGGAGCGGCTTCTGTCGGAAGAAGACCCGGTTCTCGCGCGCCAGCTGGGCCAGGCGCGGCTCGCCGCCGAGCGGGCGCGCGACCACGTGGCCCAACTGCTCGCGTTCTCGCGTCCGCGGCGCGGCGAAAGGCGGCTATTGGCCGCGGGCCCGGTGGCCCGCCAGGCGCTGCGTCTGTTGCGCCCGAGCCTGCCTTCCTCGATCGCGGTCGAGTGCTCCGAGGCCGCCGGCGAGGGCGAGCCGGTGCCGCCCGTCGTCGCCGACCCGGTGCAGCTCGAGCAGGTGCTGTTCAACCTCTGCATCAACGCACGCGACGCGATTCGCGATCACGGCACGATCCGCGTGCGCATCGGCCACTCGGCGGGGGCGGGGCACTGCGCTTCGTGCAGCGCACAGCTGGACGACAACGACTGGGTCTGGGTGGAGGTCGCCGACGACGGCCGCGGCATCCCCCCGGATGTGATGGAGCGCATGTTCGAGCCGTTCTTCACGACCAAGGAAGTCGGCCGCGGCACCGGCATGGGGCTGGCGATGGTGCATGGCATCGTGCATGACCACGGCGGGCACATCACGGTCGAGTCCGCACCGGGCCGCGGCTCGGTGTTTCGGGTGCTGCTGCCGGCCGCGGCGCAGGACACGCGGCGAACCGATGCGCAGCCGGTGCCCGTGCCCGTGCTCTCGGGGGGCGCGCCGCCGCTGCACGGACGCGTGTTGCTGGTCGAGGACGAAGCCATCGTCAGCGATTACATGGTGGACGTGCTGACCGCATGGGGCATCGACGTGGTGCTGGAGCGCGACCCGCTGCTCGCGGCGCGGCGGCTCGCCTCGGCCGAAGAGGCGTTCGACCTGCTGCTGACCGACCAGACGATGCCCGGGATGACGGGCATGGCGCTGTCCAGGCATGCCATCCAGCACCGTCCGGCGCTGCCGGTGCTGCTGTACACGGGCAATGAATCCGAGATCGGCCAGCAGGAGCTGGCCGAGTGCGGCGTGAGCGTACTGCTGCGCAAGCCCATCGACGCCGCCACGCTGCGCCCGTTGCTACGCGATCTGCTCGAGCACGAGGGCGGCTCGCAATCGCCCGCTACTGCCCTTGAAGCAGGAAATGCCCGCGTTTGACTGCTCTCACGCACTAGGGAAAGTCTGATCAAGCGCTGATTCGAGTCAGCGAGGGTCAATCGGCGGTCGGGCCGATAAGAGGTGGCATGGACGCTGGGCAGCGCCGCGCCAGAGCAGCGGCTGGCGGTGGCCGCGATTCGGGCACTCGGGACGCGAATACCTGCGAAATACACGCCGATTACAAATCAGGCATCGCGCATACCAACCGGCAATACGGGCGCTGACGGCGACTTTAACGCGATACATGCGCACCCCATGATCGCCTCTTCGAACCAACCAGCGGCAAGACGGTTGCACAGACCGTCTGATGTGCAACTTGACCAAGGAGAGAAAACCATGGACCTGATTCAAATTCCATTGGTGCAGGACTCGTTCAAATCAGTGGCGCCTATTGCCGATGAAGCGGCCGCGACGAGCAACCACTGTCCACTCGAAGGCACTCGTCACCATCCTTGTGGCTTGATATACGAGGAAGAGCAATGTCAATTTCGTTCACTGTGTTCGCAAATGCAGGATGACTCGAATCGCTTGCTTCAAGGTTTGGGGGAGGCCTTTACCTCGGGGGTCGAATCGGCTTGGACGCAGACGTACATTCTGCTGGCAATCACAATGAAAGAGGCGGCTACAGCCCACGCCTAGCAAATGGCAGGAGGGCAGGGATGCAGCCGATCGATTCGGTTGCACTCATCGATAGAACGCTTCGATCTTGCCCTTCAGCTTGATCATCAGAGGGGCCCCTTGCGATCCAGCGTCTTCCCCGCGGACGCCGCAGGTAGATACCGTAGTCATCACCATCCTAAGACCTGCAATTTCAGGCCAAAGACAAGAGGACGAGCGCAAGAACTCAGCCGCGAGGCGACTGTTACGCACGCGCCGGCGCCGCCGGCACCGGCTCCGCCGCCGTTCGCCGCGGCCACACGAGTGCCGCCGCGCACAATGCCAGGCCCGCGTCCACGCACCACAGAAGCTGGTCGTTGCCGGTGACCTGGGCGACCCAGCCGCCCAGCCAGATGCCAGCGAAGCTGCCGACCTGGTGCACCAGCATCACCACGCCGAACAAGGTGCCCAGGCGCTGGACGCCATAGTGGTGCGAAATCAGTTGCGCCGTGGGCGGGAGCGTGGCCATGTGGCTGGCGCCCATCAGCAGCGCGAAGCCGAGCATCACCGTGGACGACACCGGCAGCACAAGCAAGGCGGCGATGGCGAGCGCGCGCACCGCATACAGGCCGATCAACAAGGCGCCCGGATCGCGGCGCTTGAGGGCGAAACCGACGGCGACGCTGCCGGCGATGTTGGCCGCGCCGGCCAGGGCGATCCAGGTGCCGGCCAGCGAGGGCGGCAGTCCGCAGCGCTCGATGACGCCCGGCATGTGGACGGCCAGAAAGCCGACGTGGAACCCGCACACGCCGAAGCTCGCCGCCACGCGCCAGAAGCGCCAGCGGCGAAGCACGTCCGCCACGCGCTGCGACCTGTGCGTCGGCTGCACAGTGGCGGATTCAGGGCGCCGGAAGGCAAGCGCGAGCGGCAAGGCGATCAGGCTCAGCGCGGCCATCGCCAGCAGCGCGACCACCCAGCCGTGCCGGTCGATCGCCCACTGGATTGAGGGCCCGAGGACCAGCTGGCCGGCGGAGCCGCCGGCACTGATCACGCCGACGGCCAGCCCGGCGCGAGTGGGCGAAATCGCCCGCCCGACCTCCCCCAGCAGCAGCCCGTTGCTGCCGACCGCGCTGCCGGCCACGGCGCTCGCCACCAGCGCCACCGACAGCACCACCGGCAGCGGCCAGACGACGGGCACCGATGTTGCAAGGGCGAGCACCAGGGCGCCGAGGACGATGACGCGGGAGGCGCCATGGCGATCAGCCAAGGCACCGATCGCGGGCTGCGCGAGCCCGACGGCGAGTTGGCCGACCGCCAGCGCGAAGCTCAGTGGCGCGAGTCCCATGCCCGACGCGGTGTTCAGGGGCGAGACGAACAAGCCGGAGGCGGAACGCCCGCCCATCGCGATCCCCATCAGCACGGACGCGGCGAGGGTCAGCCGCCAGGCGATCGCGTTCATGGGCGGCTCCTCGCGTGCAGCTGCCGGACCACACGCGTGCGCGTCGGTTCGACCAGCCCGTGGGCTTCGGCCCAATAGGAGTCGAACTCGGCGCGGCTCATCCCGATGTCGCGCAGGGCATCCGCATCGAGCCGGTCGAACTCGCGGCGCGCGGCGGCGTAGCGCCAGATGCCGGCGAGCTCGTGCAACAGTGCCCGCGGCGCCGCCAGCAAACGGGTCATGAAAGGCGGGCCCGGGGCATCTGCCGCGGCGTCCGCGCCTTCCGGGTGGATCGCATGAGACATGGCTTTGCTCCTCAGGCCACGAGCGGCAATGGCAGGTCCGGCTGCTCCGGAATCGCGTAAGTCAGCGGCGCCAGCGCGTTCTTCACCCGCACGGCTTGCGTTTCGTCGATCAGGCCGAACAGCACCTTCTGGAAGCGCGGCTCCATGACGCCGGAGACGATGTACTGCCAGCGATAAGCCTTCAGCACCTTGTCGTGGATCTGCTCGAGCTGTGCGTCGGTGAACGCCGTGCCCGCCGCCTGCGCGAAATAGCGGGCGTCGGCCTGCGCCTGCGCTTGCAGGATGCCGTCCACCGCGCCGACCAGCGCGATCAGGTCGTCTACGGCGGCGGAGCGCTGGGCGGCGTTCAGCCTGGCGTCTTCGCTGATCAGCTCGATCTGGTCGAGGATGGCGTGCTGCGACTCTTCCTTCCAGTGGAACAGGAACACGTCCTTCCACAGTTCGGACAAGTTGTCCTGCGGCTCGATACTCGCGCGGTAATGGGCCTGCACGAAGATCTCGATGTCCAGTGTCAGGGCCAGCACCGCCCAGGTGCTCTTGCCGAGCACGGCGCGCGCCACCGCATTCGCGTCGGCGGTCTGCACATAGCCCGGCGGCATGTCCTGCGCCATCTGCGCTTCCAGGCGGCGGAACATCTCCTGGTGCTTGATCTCCTCGTCGCTCATGCGCACCAGGGCTTCCAGCGCGACCTGGTCGCCCAGCCAGTGCTCGCGGCTAATGTCCAGCACCTTGGCGCTGATGAAGCGCTCGACCAGGCCGAAGACGTAGGCGTAGGTGCGGCCCTGCACCTGGCTGAGCAGGCGCTTGTCGGCCGGGCTCAGGAATGCCAGTTCATTGACCAGCGACAGGCTGCTGGGCAGGAAGGTCTTGGTGTAGTCGAAGCGGCGGCCGCGGATGACGTCGCGCTCGATGTCCCAGCGCACGCGCTTGGAAGCTTCGATCGCGCGGGCGTAACGCTCGGTGGTGGTGACGGTGTTCATGATGGTCCTTTCGACGGTTCGGGTGGAGGGCAGGGAAGTGTCGAAACCGCCGGTATCGGGGGCGATTCAGCCCACCGCCGACCTGTAGCCGGCTTGTATTGGCGTGTGGCGGCGCGCCGGCAGCGGGCCGGGTTTGTAACGGCCTTGTATTCGGGAGTCGCCAAGTCGAATGCGCTGCGGCAGAATTTCGCGCATGAACGCGCGCATCCGCCTTCTCGTGGTCGACGACGATCCGTCGGTGCGCTCCATGTTGCGCGAGTACCTGGAGGGACACGGGTTCGCCGTCGCCGAGGCCGCCAGTGGAGCCCAGATGCGCGAGGAGATCGGGCGGGAACTGCCCGACGCCGTGCTGCTGGATATCCGCCTGCCGGGCGAAGACGGGCTGGTGCTGGCGCGCTATCTGCGCGAGCACTACGAGGTCGGCATCATCATGGTCACCGCGTCCGGCGACGTGGTGGACCGCGTCGTGGGACTGGAGCTGGGCGCCGACGATTACATCGCCAAGCCGTTCGACCTGCGCGAGTTGCTGGCGCGCCTGAAGAGCGTGCTGCGCAGGCTGCAGGCCAAGCCGGCGACCGATGCGAAGGCACAGCCGCAAAGCGCGCAGCAGCCGCAGCAGCCGAGGCTCCACCGTTTCGGGCGCTGCGAAATCGACCTGGAGTCCAGGCGCATGTTCGAGGTCGGTGGCGACGAAGTCACCATCACGGCGATGGAGTACGACCTCATGAAGGCGTTTCTGGCCAACCCGAACCGCGTGCTGTCGCGCGACCAGCTGCTGCTGCACACGCGCAATCGCGAATGGGAGCCGTTCGACCGCTCGATCGACATCCGCATCGGCCGGCTGCGCCGCAAGATCGAACCCGACCCCGCGGGCGAGCCGCGCTGCATCCGCACGGTGCGCAACGCCGGCTACATGTTCATCCCGAACGCGAACTAGCCACCCGCGATGCGCGGGCCTGTCGAACATGTGCTCTCGCATTCTGCACACTGGAAACACGCATGCGGCGTTTGGAACAATCGGGCCGTTCTGGTCGGTGCCTCCTGTGATGTGAGTCAAAGAAGTGGCACACGAGTGCCACTACCTTGATTGGTAAACCATCGACACCACCTCGGCGCGGCAAGAGACAAACATGACTGCAAGCAAACTCCACATTCCGAAATCCGTGCAGACCGAGCACAAGGAGATCCATGCGACGCTGGAGCGAGCGACGCAATCTCCCGGCCGCGTGGGCGCCGCAGCAAAGGAACTGGCCGATGTGCTGCATCCGCACTTTGTTCGCGAGGAACAGATCGCGTTGCCACCGCTGGGACTGCTTGCGCCTCTCGCGGCCGGTGAGCGCCTCCCGGACAGCGTCTTGTCCGAAGCGCTTTCGATGTCCGATTCCCTGCGGTCCGAGTTGCCCCGGATGCTCGAGGAGCACAACAAGATCCGCGCTGCCGTCGAAAAGCTCCGGTCAGCCGCCCAAGCCGAGAAATCGGTGAAATTCGGGCAGCTCGCCGAACAACTGGCGTTGCACGCGCAAAACGAGGAAGAGGTGCTCTATCCGGCCGCCATTCTCGTGGGCGATCTCATTCGAGCGCGGCCGCACGCGAGTGGCCCAGTTGGCGAACCAGCACGGTAGGTACAGGCTTGCGTGAGATCGCAAGCCGGTCCCTATCGCGCCGCCGGCGGGTTCTCCATGGCGCGCGCCAGATTCGGTGAGGGCACGGCGCTCGGCTGCCCCGGAAGGTTATGCCCCGGGGGGACGCCCAGGCGCCGCGAGCGCACCACCTGATACGGCCGGAACAGGAAGAGCGCCGCCGCGAAGCCGCTCCACGCATGCACCAGCCGGCTGAAGGGCAGAAGCAGGAAGATCGTCATGCCCAGCACCACATGGACCTGGAACGACCAGTGCAGGGCAGCCAACGCGGTGGCGTCCACCGGCCGCAGCGTCACGATTCGCTGGGCCCAGTCCGCCAGGATCAACATGACGCTCCCGTCCGCGTGCTGGAGCGATTGCGGCAGGGTGGCCAGACCCAGGACAAGCTGCATCCACAGCACCACCAGCACGGCGATGTCGCTCGGATGGCTGGTATAGCGGATGCGCGGATCGGCCACGCGCCGGTACAGCAGCATGGTCAGGCCGATGAAGGTGACCGCGCCCGCGATGCCGCCGGCGGTCACCGCCAGCCTCTGCTTGGTGGCCGCGCTCATGAAGACGCCATACAAGCTGTGCGGGGTGAACAGTCCCACCAGGTGGCCGAAGAACAGGAACAGGATCCCGGCGTGGAACAGGTTGCTGGCCCAGCGCAGCAGCCGTCCGCGCAATAGCTGCGAGGAGTCGCTTTTCCAGCTGTACTGGTTCTGGTCGAAGCGAATCAGGCTGCCGATCAGGAAGACCGAAAAACAGATATACGGATAGACCTGAAACAGGAAACCATGCAGCGTTGTCATTGCGGCGCTCCTTGAGGGGAGGGGTCGGTGTTGCGCACGATCCGCACGGGTTGGGGCTGCCCGGGGCGCACCTGGCCCGGCGCAGGGCAGCCTTCGAACGCCGCGGGCTCGGCCCAGCTTTCGTCGATGTCCGGCTCGCACGGCGGCGGGGTGGCCTGCGCCTGGCGGCCGGCCATGTCCAGCAGGGCACCGGCCACGCTGGCATATCGGCTGGCGCGAAGCTGCAGCGCGCCGAAAATGCCGTTCACCAGGTGCGCGATCTCGTCCAGAAAATCCCGGGCCTCGCGCGCCGGCTGCGTCGACAGGAATTCCAGGACGACGGGCAGGTAGTCCGGCAACTGGTCCGGCTTCAGCAGCAGCCCCGCCCTCGCGTACGTTTGCCCGAGGTCGATCATCGCCGGACCGCGGTCGCGTGAATCGCCGTGCACGTGTTCGAACAGATGGAGCGACGTGGCCCGGCCACGGTCGAACAGTTCCACGTACGCGACCTCGGCGTCCACGGGGTCCCCTGCGGCCAACCATCGCATCAGCGCCTGGACTTCACCCAGCCTCGCCCGGCCCAGCGCCCGATCGGCCGCGAGCAAGGCGCTCATTTCCGGCAGGTGCGCGCGCAGCCCGGCGTCCGGATAGGCCAGCAGGGCCGCCAGGACACGCAGCGTCGCGGCTCCCTTGCGCCGCAGCGCCCTGGCTTGCATGTTCACGGTTACCTTCATGGTCAGATCTCGGCTTTGAGGGGGATGGTGCGTTTTTTCTCCGCGCCGAACAGGCTGACGTTGGTCACGCCGTCCGATGAGCCGTTGCTGAAGCTGAAGCCGGCGCCGCCGCGCACGTTGAACGCGTTCTCGGCGTACTCGCGATGGACCGTGGGGATCACGAACCGGTCCTCGTAATTGGCGATGGCCATGATGCGGTACATCTCCTCCACCTGCGCCTGGGTGATGCCGACCTGGGCCAGCACCGCGGTGTCGACCCGATCGTGCACGTGCTTGCTGCGGTGATAAGAGCGCATGGCCAGCAGGCGCTCCAGCGCGCGGATCACCGGCCCGGTTTCTCCCGCGGCCAGCATGTTGGCCAGGTACTTCATCGGAATGCGCAGCTGGCCGACGTCCGGCAGGTGGCCGTTGGCCGCCAGCTGCCCGGCGTTGACTGCCGCGCTGACGGGCGACAACGGCGGTACGTACCACACCATCGGCAGCGTGCGGTACTCGGGATGCAGGGGCAGCGCCACCTTCCATTGCACGGCCATCTTGTAGACGGGGCTGTTGCGCGCGGCTTCCAGCCACTTGTCGGGAACGCCGTCGAGGTGCGCCTGGGCGATGACGTCGGGGTCGTGCGGATCCAGGAAGATGTCCAGCTGCGCCTGGTACAGGTCCCGTTCGTTTTCCACGCTGGCCGCCTGCTGGATGCGGTCGGCGTCATACAACAGCACGCCCAGATAGCGGATCCGGCCCACGCAGCTTTCGGAGCGGACGGTGGGCTGGCCGGCTTCGATGCGCGGGTAGCAGAAGATGCACTTCTCGGCCTTGCCGCTCTTCCAGTTGTAGTAGGTCTTCTTGTAGGGGCAGCCCGAGACGCACATGCGCCAGCCCCGGCACTTGTCCTGGTCGACCAGCACGATGCCGTCTTCCTCGCGCTTGTAGATGGAGCCGGAGGGACACGACGCCACGCACGAGGGATTCAGACAGTGCTCGCACAGGCGCGGCAGGTACATCATGAAGGTGTTCTCGTACTTCGCGTACATGTCCTTCTGGATGTCGTCGAAGTTGCGGTCGCGGCTGCGCTTGGAGAACTCGCCCGCCAGGATCTCCTCCCAGTTCGGGCCCCACACGATCTTGTCCATCTGGCGCCCGCTGATCAGGCTGCGGGGCCGCGCCGTGGGCGAGGCGATCATCTCCGGCGCGGACTGCAGGTGCGCGTAGTCATAGGTGAAGGGCTCGTAGAAGTCGTCGATCTCGGGCAGGTTGGGATTGGCGAAGATGCGCATCAGCAGCTGCCAGCGCGAGCCCTGGCGCGGATGGATCGTTCCGTCGGCGTGGCGTGTCCAGCCGCCATTCCAGCGATCCTGGTTCTCCCACTCCTTCGGGTAGCCGATCCCCGGCTTGCTTTCGACATTGTTGAACCAGACGTACTCCATGCCGGGGCGGCTGGTCCAGACGTTCTTGCAGGTGACCGAACAGGTGTGGCAACCGATGCACTTGTCCAGGTTCAGCACCATGGCGATCTGCGCGCGGATTCTCATGCTGCCTCCTGCCGAGCCGCCTCAAAGGAGGCACGCCCCCTGGGGGGCAGCGAACGCATGTGAGCGTGGGGGGTCATGCAGTCTCTCCCTGGTCCTGCGTGGGCCTGATCAACTGTTCGGCCACCGGGGTGTCGAGCCAGTCGACCTTGTTCATCTTGCGCACCAGCACGAACTCGTCGCGGTTGGTGCCGACCGTGCCGTAGTAGTTGAAGCCGTAACTGAGCTGCGCGTAGCCGCCGATCATGTGCGTCGGCTTGAGCACCACGCGCGTGACGGAGTTGTGGATGCCGCCGCGCACGCCGTTCATCTCGGAGCCGGGCGTGTTCACGATCTTTTCCTGGGCGTGGTACATCATCACCATGCCGGGCTTGACGCGCTGGCTGACGACCGCCCGGGCCGTGAGCGCGCCGTTCACGTTGAACAGCTCGATCCAGTCGTTGTCCTCGATGCCCGCCTTGCCCGCATCCTCTTCGCTGATCCACACATGCGGTCCGCCCCGGCTGAGCGTGAGCATGATCAGGTTGTCGGTATACGTGGAATGGATGCCCCACTTCTGGTGCGGCGTGATGAAGTTCAGCGCGATCTCGGGATTGCCGTTCGGCTTGGTGCCCGCGATGGCGGCCGTTGCCTTGAGGTTCACGGGCGGGCGGTAGCTGGGGAAGCCCTCCCCGAATGCCAGCATCCAGGGATGATCCAGGTAGAAGTGCTGGCGGCCGGTGAGCGTGCGCCAGGGGATCAGCTCGTGAACGTTGGTATAGCCGGCGTTGTACGAAACCTTTTCGCTTTCCAGGCCGCTCCAGGTCGGCGAGCTGATGATCTTGCGGGGCTGGGCCTGGATGTCGCGAAAGCGGATCTTCTCGTCCTCGCGGTGCAGCGCCAGGTGCGCGTGCTCCCGGCCGGTGATTTTCGACAGCGCTTCCCAGGCCTTCACAGCGACATGGCCGTTGGTTTCCGGCGCCAGTTGCAGGATGACCTCACAGGCGTCGATGTCGCTATGGATATTGGGCCTTCCCTGGCTGACCCCGGGCTCGGCCACCATGCCATTGAGCTGTGCCAGCTGCATCACCTCGTTCTGCGTGTTCCAGCCGATCCCCTTGCCGCCATTGCCCAACTTGTCCATCAGCGGTCCCAGCGCGGTAAAACGCTTGTACGTATTGGGATAGTCGCGATCGACGAGCGTCATCTGCGGCGCGGTCCTGCCCGGGACCAGCTCGCATTCGCCGCGCGCCCAGTCGGACACACCGAAGGGCTGCCCCAGCTCGGCGGGTGAGTCGTGCCCCAGCGGGGACAGCACCAGGTCCCGCTCCACACCCAGGTAGCCC
>JAGRPN010000343.1 GCA_019449555.1 Ramlibacter sp. | reverse complement strand
GTCAAGCCGCCGCGACCGGGATGTTCTTGAACTCGCCGGTCGCGATCTTTTTCTGCCACTCGGCCGGGCCGGTGGTGTGCACGCTCGTCCCGCTGGCGTCCACGGCCACGGTCACCGGCATGTCGACCACGTCGAATTCGTAGATGGCTTCCATGCCGAGGTCCGCGAAGCCGAGCACACGCGACTTCTTGATCGCTTTCGAGACCAGGTAGGCGGCGCCGCCGACGGCCATCAGGTAAGCGGCCTTGTGCTTGCGGATCGCGTCGATCGCCTCCGGCCCGCGCTCCGACTTGCCGATCATGCCGATCAGGCCGGTCTTCGCGAGCATCATGTCCGTGAACTTGTCCATGCGCGTGGAAGTGGTCGGGCCCGCGGGGCCGACGACCTCATTGCCCACCGGATCGACCGGGCCGACGTAGTAGATCACGCGGTTGGTGAAGTCCACCGGCAGCGGTTCGCCCTTGGCCAGCATGTCCTGGATGCGCTTGTGCGCGGCGTCGCGGCCGGTGAGCATCTTGCCGTTCAGGAGCAGCGTCTGGCCTGCTTTCCAGGTGGCGATCTCTTCCCGCGTCAGCGCGTCGAGGTTCACCCGCTTGCTCTTTTGCGTGTCCGGCGCCCACTCCACTTTGGGCCACAGGTCGAGGCTCGGCGGATCCAGGTACACCGGACCCGACCCGTCCATGACGAAATGCGCGTGGCGCGTTGCCGCGCAATTGGGGATCATCGCGACCGGTTTGCCCGCGGCATGTGTCGGGTACATCTTGATCTTCACGTCGAGCACGGTCGTCAGGCCGCCGAGACCCTGCGCCCCGATGCCCAGCGCGTTCACCTTGTCGTACAGCTCGAGGCGCATTTCCTCCACCTTCGAGAGCTTCGCCCCGCGCGCTGACTTGGCCTGCAGCTCGTACATGTCGAGCTCGTCCATCAGCGATTCCTTCGCCATCAGCACGGCTTTTTCGGCTGTGCCGCCGATGCCGATGCCCAGCATGCCCGGCGGGCACCAGCCGGCGCCCATGGTGGGAACGGTCTTCAGCACCCAGTCGACGATGGAGTCGCTGGGGTTGAGCATGGCCAATTTGCTCTTGTTCTCGCTGCCGCCGCCTTTGGCGGCCACTGTCACCTCGAGCTTGTTGCCCGGCACCAGCTCGGTGAAGATCACCGCGGGCGTGTTGTCCTTGGTGTTCTTTCGTTCGAACTGCGGATCCGCCACCACCGACGCGCGCAAGGTGTTGTCCGGATGGGTGTAGGCGCGGCGAACCCCCTCGTTGATCGCGTCGTTCAGGCTGCCGGTAAAGCCCTCGAATCGCACATCCATGCCGACTTTGAGGAACACGTTCACGATGCCCGTGTCCTGGCAGATCGGCCGGTGCCCCATCGCGCTCATCTTGCTGTTGGTGAGGATCTGTGCGATCGCGTCCTTCGCGGCCGGGCTGCGCTCGCGCTCATAGGCGCGCGCCATGTGGGCGATGAAATCCGCCGTGTGGTAGTAGCTGATGTACTGGAGCGCGGCCGCGATCGATT
>JAGRPN010000342.1 GCA_019449555.1 Ramlibacter sp. | reverse complement strand
TCCAGGCTTTCGCTGCCGGCTTCGACGCGACACTGGATGGGATGCCCGCAAAGCCGGCACCGGCGCCGCCGCTGCCCGCAGTCGGGCCGAGATTGGCCGCATTGGCCCGGCGGATCGAATCGGAGTTTCCCGCCCCCGCGCACGCGACGCTGCGGCGCGCCATCGTGCGGCTCGCGGACTACCAGGACATCGGCTATGCCGGCGAATTCCTGGACCGGCTGGCGCCGCTGCGTGGCTGCGGCCATGAGTTGCTGGACGAGACGGCGCGGCACCTGGCACTCTGGATGAGCTATGAGGACACGATCCGGGTGGCGGACCTCAAGACCCGCCGCACACGTTTCGACCGCGTGGCCGGGGAGGTGAAACTCACGCCCAGCCAACAATTGGACATTCACGAATTCATGCATCCGCGCATCGAGGAAATCGCCGACACGCTGCCCGCCGGCATCGGCCGCTGGCTGCTGGCGACCCGCTGGGCGCGCGCCTGCGTCGAGCCGTTCACGCGGCGCGGGCGGGTGGTGAAAACCAGCTCGCTGCGCGGCTACCTGATGCTGTACCTGGTCGCGTCGTTGCGGGTCATGCGGCGCAAGTCGCTGCGGTTCCAGACGGAACACAAGCGCATGGGCCAATGGCTGGCCGCCATCCAGCGCCTGTCGGCCAGCCATCCCGCGCTGGCCCTGGAAGTGGCGCGCTCGCAGCGGCTCGTGAAGGGGTATGGGGAAACCCATACCCGCGGCTGGCGCAATTTCCAGCAGCTGATGGCCGTTTTGCCGCAGCTCCAGCGCGCACCCGACGGCGAGCGGCAGCTGCGCGAGCTGAGCCAGGCCGCGCTGGCCGACGATGCCGGGGAAGCGATCGACAAGATGTTGGCGTCTATGCGAATTGACGGCACGCAGCCAAGTGTTTAACTTCAACCGGTTAAAAAAAGGAGACAAGAAAGCATGAATCTACGCGTATTGAGGACAGCGGCCGCGTTGCTGCTCGCCGTGGGTTTCACCGCCGCGGCCGGCGCGCAGGAAACCACGCTTCGCCTGGTCAGCGCGTTCGCGGAGAACGGCATCTATGTGCAGCGCCTGCAGCCGTGGATCCAGAAGTTCAACGCCGAGGGGAAGGGCGTCCTGCAGATCAACTTCATCGGAGGCCCCAAGGCGATTCCGCCGTTCGAAGCGGGCAACGCGGTGAAGACCGGCGTGGTGGACATGGCGCTTTCGACCGGCGCGTTCTACACCAACGTCATGCCGGAGGCCGACTTCCTGAAGCTCACGCAGATTCCGGTGGCGGAGCAGCGCAAGAACGGCGCCTTCGAAGCCATCAACAAGGTCTGGAACGAAAAGGGCAACATGCAGTACCTGGCGCGCATGGTCGAGAACCAGCCGTTCCACATCTATACCAACAAGAGGGTCGACAAGCCCGACCTCACCGGGCAGAAGATCCGCATCACGCCGGTGTACCGCGACTTCTTCCAGGCCCTGAACGCGAACGTCATCACCACGCCGCCGGGCGAGGTGTACACGGCGCTGGAGCGCGGCGTGGTGGACGGCTACGGCTGGCCCATCGGCGGCATCTTCGACCTGAACTGGCACGAGAAGACCAAGTTTCGCATCGACCCCGGCTTCTATGACGCCGAGGTCTCGCTGATCATGAACCTGCCGGCCTACAAGAAGCTCAGCGACGCGCAACGCTCCTACCTGCAAAAGCAGCTGCTGGCGCTGGAAGCCGAGAACACGTTCTGGGCCCGCTACACCACGGACGAAGTCGCGCGCCAGGAGAAGGCCGGCATCCAGACCATCAAGTTCGACGCGGCCACCGCCAAAGCCTTTCGCGACAAGGCCTACGAAGTCGGCTGGGCGAGCGCCGCGAAGCAGAGCCCTGAAGTGGCAGCTCGCTTCAAGCCGCTGTTCGCGCCGCGGTGATCGACCGCGTCTCCAGCGTTTATGGCCGCCTGCTGGCGGGCCTGGCCCTGGTGGGCTGCGCCGTCCTCATGGCCATGACGATCATCATCGTGGCCGATGTGGCGCTGCGCAACGTTGCCGTCCCGGGTCTGCCGCGTGGCTTGGCCTGGAGCAACGAAATCTCCGAGCTGATGCTTTACCTCATCACGATGTGCGTCGCGCCTTGGCTGCTGCGCCAGGGCCAGCACATCCGGGTCGACATACTGCTGCAGGCCGTGCCGCGGCAGCTGGCGTGGTACTTCGAATGGGTGGGCGACGTGGTTGGTTTCGCCTGTTGCGTCGTGATCGCATGGTATGGCGCGCACGCCGCCTGGTCCAGTTACGTGTCGGGCGCCGTCAACATCAAGACGCTCGTCACTCCGGAGTGGTGGGGGCTCGCGCCGCTGCCATTCGTCTTCGTGCTTCTCGCGATCGAAATGATATTCCGCATGGTCCGGTTGCATCGGGGCGAGCGCGGCCCACGCCACGACGCAGTGAGCGCGGCATGAGGGAAACGAAATGACCGGATGGGTTCTTGCCGCCTGGCTGATGCTGGGAGGCTCGACGGTGCTGCTGTTCATCGGCATGCCGGTGGCGTTCACCTTCATCACGATCAACATCGTCGGGGCCTGGCTCTACATGGGCGGGGAAGCCGGGCTGGCCCAGCTCGCGCGCAGCAGCGTCAGTTCGGTGACGGCGTTTTCCCTGACGCCGATCCCGCTGTTCGTGCTGATGGGCGAGGTGCTGTTCCACACCGGCCTGGCGCTGAAGGTCATCGAAGGGATCGAGCGGCTGATCCGCCGCCTGCCGGGGCGGCTCGCCGTCGTCGCCGTGGTGGCCGGCACGGTATTCTCCGCGATCTCCGGCTCCACGATCGCCACCACCGCGATGCTGGGCTCGCTGATGCTGCCGGTGATGCTGGCGCGCGGCTACCACCCCACCCTCGCCACCGGCCCGATCATGGCGATCGGAGCGGTGGACATGCTCATCCCGCCCTCGGCCCTGACGGTGCTGCTCGGTTCGTTGTCGGGCATCTCGATTTCAAAGCTGCTGGTCGGCGGCGTGCTGCCCGGCGTCATCCTGTCGATCGCATTCGTGCTGTGGATCGTCATGCGGGTGCGCATCAGCCCCCACCTCGCGCCGTCCGACGAGGGCGAAATCCAGTACGCCGGCTGGCAGCGCTGGAAGCCGTTTTTCGGCTACGTCCTGCCCACGCTCTCGATCTTCGGCATCGTGGTGGGGGCGCTGGCCAACGGCTGGGCGACGCCGACCGAATGCGCCGCGCTGGGCGCCTTCGCCACCATGGTCCTCGCCGTCGCGTACCGCGAGCTCACGTGGGATGCGCTACTCAAGTCGCTCAAGGGCACGGCCGGCATCTCGGGAATGATCCTCTTCATCATTCTCGGCGCCACGACTTTCGCGCAGATCCTGTCGTTCTCGGGCGCCAGCAACGGGCTCGTCCAGTTGATCACGGGTCAAGGCCTGTCCACGGCGATGATCGTCGCCGGCATGATGCTGCTGCTGGTGTTCCTCGGCGTCTTCGTGGACCAGGTCAGCATGATGATGGTCACGCTGCCGATCTTCATGCCCATCGTTCAGTCGCTGGCCATCGACCCGATCTGGTTCGGGGTGATGTTCCTCATCTGCATGCAACTGGGCTTGCTGCTGCCGCCGCACGGCCTGCTGCTCATGACGATGCGCGGCGTGGCGCCGCCCGCCGTGACGATGGGCCACATCTTCCAAGCCGTGGTTCCCTACGTGGCGATGAGCATCCTGCTGCTGGCGGCCGTGTTCTGGTTCCCGCCGATCGCCACCTGGCTGCCGAAGTGGATCGGCTAGGTCAGTAGTCGTCCAGCACGGCGCCCTTGCTGGCGCTCGACGCGTTGAACGAGAACTTCGCCTGGACGCCGCGCCGGTAACGCGGTGCCGGCGCGGTCCAAGCGGCGCGCCGTTTCGCGATCTCGCCAGCCGGCACGTTCAGTTCCAGTTTGAGCTGGTGGGCGTCGATCGTGATCGAGTCGCCTTCGTGCACGAACGCGATGGTGCCGCCCGCCGCCGCTTCCGGCGCGACGTGGCCGACCACCATGCCCCAGGTGCCGCCGGAAAAACGTCCGTCGGTGATCAGGCCAACGCTTTCGCCGAGGCCCGCCCCGATCAGCGCACCGGTGGGCGCCAGCATCTCCGGCATGCCCGGGCCGCCCTTGGGTCCCAGGTAGCGCAGCACCATCACGTCGCCCGCCTTGATCTTGCCGTCCAGGATGGCCTGCAGCGCGGACTGTTCATCGTCGAACACCCGCGCCGGGCCGGTCATCACGGGGTTCTTCAGCCCGGTGATTTTGGCCACGCAGCCTTCCGGCGAAAGATTGCCCTTCAGGATCGCGAGGTGCCCTTGCTCGTACATGGGCTTGCCGATCGGGCGGATCACGTCCTGGTCGGCGCGAGGCTCGTCCGGCACATCCTTGAGCACTTCGGCGATCGTCTGCCCGGTGATCGTCAGGCAGTCGCCGTGCAACAAGCCGGCCTTGAGCAGCATCTTCATCACCTGCGGGATGCCGCCCGCCTTGTGCAGGTCCACGGCCAGGTACCGGCCGCTGGGCTTGAGGTCGCACAGCACCGGCGTTTTCTTGCGGATGCGCTCGAAGTCGTCGATGGTCCATTCCACTTCGGCTGCGTGCGCGATCGCCAGGAAGTGCAGCACCGCGTTGGTGGAGCCGCCGATCGCCATGATCACCGCGACGGCATTCTCGATGGCTTTCTTCGTCACGATGTCGCGCGGCTTGATGTCCTTCCTGATCGCTTCGAGCAGGACCTTGGCCGATTCGCGGGCCGAGTTGGTCTTCTCGTCATGCGGGTTGGCCATCGTGGACGAGTAGGTCAGGGAGATGCCCAGCGCCTCGAACGCCGACGACATCGTGTTGGCCGTGTACATGCCGCCGCAGGAGCCCGTGCCGGGGATGGCGCGCATCTCGATTTCGCGCAGGTCGGCATCACTCAGGTTGCCCGCCGCGTTCTGCCCCACCGCTTCGAACACGCTCACGATGTTCAGGTCCTGGCCTTGCCAGTGGCCGGGCAAAATGGTTCCGCCATAGACGTAGATGGCCGGCACGTTGGCGCGCAGCATGCCCATCAGCCCGCCCGGCATGTTCTTGTCGCATCCGCCCACCACCAGCACGCCGTCCATCCACTGGCCCTGCACGCAGGTCTCGATGCAGTCCGAGATCACTTCGCGGCTGACCAGCGAATACTTCATGCCTTCGGTGCCCATTGCCATGCCGTCGGAAATGGTGGGCGTGCCGAAGATCTGCGCATTGCCGCCGGCCTCTTCGATGCCGGCCACGGCCGCGTCGGCGAGTTTCTGCAGCCCGCTGTTGCAGGGCGTGATCGTGCTGTGGCCATTGGCGACACCGACCATCGGCTTGCGGAAGTCGCTTTCCTCGTAACCCATGGCGTAGTACATCGAGCGGTTCGGCGCGCGCGACTTGCCCTCGGTGATGTTGCGGCTGCGGCGGTTGATCTGGATGGGTTTGATTTCCATGGCTGCTCTCTTGATGGTTCGTCACCCGGCGCCTTCGAGGCCCGTCGGCTCCAGGGGAAGGGGGAAAGGGGCCACGAGTATGCGCCGGTCCACTCATTCTTTCCAATCCATTTCTGGCCCTGGATTAATATGCGCAGCGTATGAATCAGCCCCTGATCGAGCTGCGGCTGTGGCGCCAGTTCATCGCCGTGGCCGAAGAACTGCACTTCGGCCGGGCCGCATTGCGCCTGCACATGACCCAGCCGCCGCTGACGCAGGCGATCGCGGGGTTGGAGCGCGCCTTGGGCGTGCAATTGTTCGATCGCACGAAGCGCAGCGTGCAGCTCACCGCGG
>JAGRPN010000341.1 GCA_019449555.1 Ramlibacter sp. | reverse complement strand
GCTAGATCAAATTAATTGTCGCATTCCGGTACCAGAATGATTTCACAGGTCGGAATTCTAGTCCAGGCCTGACCTATCCAGGCAACAACCAGGAGACAATCGATGAGACAGATTTCCAACGGGCACCAGCCCGCCCGCAGGTTTGTGATCGCGGCACTGGCCTTGGCCGGCGCGTGCTTTACCCTGCCCACGCTGGCGCAAGAGCCGATCCGCATCGGTGCATTCCTTTCGGTGACTGGGCCCGCATCGTTCCTGGGCGACCCGGAATTGAAGACCCTGGAAATGTACGTGGACCGCATCAACGCCGAAGGCGGCGTGATCGGCCGCAAGCTGCAACTGGTCGCGTACGACGACGCAGGCGATGCCGAAAAGGCGCGCACTTTCGCCAAGCGCCTGATCGAGCAGGACAAGGTCGACGTGCTGGTGGGGGGCTCGACGACGGGCGCGACCATGGCCGCCGTGCCGCTCGCCGAACAGGCGGGCACGCCTTTCATTTCGCTCGCCGGCGCGGTGGTGATCGTCGAGCCGGTCAAGAAGTGGGTCTTCAAGACGCCGCACACGGACCGCATGGCGTGCGAAAAGATTTTCGTGGACATGCAGGCGCGCAAGCTTTCCAAGGTGGCGCTGATCTCGGGCGCCGGCGGCTTCGACAAATCGATGCGCGCCGAATGCCTCAAAGTCGCGCCCAAGTACTCGGTCGAAGTCGTGGCTGACGAAACCTACGGCGCGAACGACACGGACATGACCGCCCAATTGACCAAGCTCAAGGGCAGCGGCGCGCAAGCCGTGCTGAACGCCGGCTTCGGCCAGGGTCCCGCCATCGTCACGCGCAACTATCGCCAGGTGGGCCTGACGCTGCCGCTGTACCAGTCGCACGGCGTCGCGTCGCGCGAGTACATCAAGTTGTCCGGGCCGGCGGCCGAGGGCGTACGTCTGCCCGCCGCCGCGCTGCTGGTGGCCGAACTGCTGCCCAACAACGATGCGCAGAAACCCGTGGTGGTCAGCTATCGCAAGGGCTACGAGGACAAGTTCAAGAGCGACGTGTCCACTTTCGGCGGCCATGCCTACGACGGGCTGATGCTGGCGGTGCAGGCGATCAAGACCGCTGGCTCGACCGACAAGGCCAAGGTGCGCGATGCGCTCGAAGCCACCAAGGGCTACGTCGGCACGGGTGGCGTGGTCAACATGTCGGCCACGGACCACATGGGCCTGGACCTCAGCGCCTTCCGGATGCTCGAGGTGAAGAACGGCAACTGGTCGCTTGTGAAGTAACGCTCCAGGGAACTAGCGCATGACCGGTGCATGGCTCCAGTTCGTCGCGAGCGGGTTGACCGCAGGCGCGATCTATGCGCTCGTGGCACTGGGCTTCTCGATCATCTACAACGCCAGCGGCGCGATCAATTTCGCGCAGGGCGAGTTCGTGATGATCGGGGGCATGAGCGCGGCGACCATGTGGGCCGCCGGGTTGCCGGTCGGTGTCGCGCTGCCGCTGGCGGTCACCGCCGCGGTGGCGGTGGCGCTATTGGTCGAGAAGCTCGCGATCGAACCGGCACGCCATGCCGGCACCGTCACGCTGATCATCATCACCATCGGCGTGTCGCTGTTCCTGCGCGGGCTCGCGCAGCTCATTTGGGGCAAGGGCGTGCACCGGCTGCCCGGCTTCTCGAGCGAACAGCCGATCGCCTTCATGGGCGCCACCATCCTGCCGCAAAGCCTGTGGGTGCTCGGCGGGGCGGCGGTGGCGGTGGCGGCGCTCAGCGCGTTCTATGGCCGCACCCTCATGGGCAAGGCGATGCTCGCCACTTCGTACAACCGGGTGGCCGCCCAGCTCGTGGGCATCAACACGCGCGGCGTGCTGTTCGCGAGCTTCGGACTGGCCGCGGGGCTGGGTGCGCTGGGCGGGGTGCTGATCGCGCCCATCGCCTTCGCCTCGTACGACGCCGGCGTGATGCTCGGCCTGAAGGGCTTCGCCGCGGCGATGCTCGGCGGGCTGGGCAGCTTCGCCGGCGCGGTGCTCGGCGGCTTGTTGCTGGGCCTGCTCGAGGGCTTGGGCGCCGGCTTCGTTTCGTCGGCCTACAAGGATGCAATCGCGTTCGTCGTCATCCTGGCCGTGCTGTTCTTGCTGCCTGGAGGACTCGTCGGTGCCCGCCGCAGTGACCGCGTCTAAGCCCGCGCCCCGGCAGGCGGACGCGGCGCTGCAAGACAACGCTCCTTGCCCGCTGGCGCTGGACGCCACGGGCGGCAGCTTTCCGGCGGAGCCCGAGCCGGCCGGCAAGCGGCGCTGGTCCGCGCAGCCGCGCAGCGGCGGCATGCTGGTGCTGGCCGCCGTCATCGCGCTGGTCCCGCTGGTGCTCGCCAACAACTACGCCTACGACGTCGCGGTCCAGGTAGCGCTCAACGCCATCATCTGCGTGGGCCTGAACCTGCTGATCGGATACGCCGGCCAGATCAGTCTCGGGCATGCCGGTTTCTTTGCTTTGGGCGGCTACGGCACGGCGATCCTCGCCACCCGCTTCGGCTGGCCGGTCGGCCTGTCGCTGCCCGCCGCCTGCGTCGCCGTGGGCCTGCTCGCATTCGTGATCGGCCGCCCCACGCTGCGGCTGAAGGGCCACACGCTGGCAATGGCCACGCTCGGGCTCGGCATCATCGTCTCCATCGTGGTGGCCACCGAAGACCGCTGGACCGGCGGACCCGACGGCATGGCGGTGCCGCCGCTCGCGCTGTTCGGCTGGGCCATCCAGGGCGAGCGCACCTGGTACTGGATGGCGGGCGCGGCGCTGTTGCTGGCCGTCTGGCTGGGCCTGAACCTGATCGAGTCGCCGACCGGCCGCGCCCTGCGCGCGCTGCACGGCTCCGAAGTGGCCGCCGAGACGCTGGGCATCGACAGCGCCCGGTACAAGTTGCAGGTGTTCGTGCTTTCCGCCGTGTTCGCCGCGCTGGCCGGCGCCCTGACGGCGCATTACGCCGGCTTCATCACGCCGGCCAAGGCGTCGTTCATGCATTCGGTCGAGCTCGTGATCATGGTCGTCTTCGGCGGCATGGCCTCGGTGTTCGGCGCGGTGGTGGGCGCCGCCGTGCTCACCATCCTGCCCCAGGTGCTCACGGTGCTGAAGGACTACGAAATGATGGTCTTCGGCGCGGTGCTGGTGGCCACGATGGTGTTCTTCCCGCAGGGCATCGTGCCCACCCTCGCGCGCTGGTGGACCCGGAGGCAGCCATGAGCCTGCTTGCCGTGACCGGCCTGTCCAAGGCATTCGGCGGCGTGCACGCGATCGAGGACGTGTGCCTGCAGATCCGCTCGCGCACGGTGCATTCGATCATCGGTCCCAACGGCGCGGGCAAAACGAGCCTGATCAACGTGCTGAGCGGCGTCTACCGGCCCGACGCGGGCAGCATCATGCTGGACGGGCGCGAGCTCGCCGGGCAACCGGCGCATCTGTTCGCCGCCGCCGGCATCGGCCGCACGTTCCAGAACCTGCAGGTCTTCTTCAACATGACCGCGCTGGAGAACGTGATGACCGGGCGCCACCTGCGCGAGCGCTGTTCGCTGTTCGCCGCGCTGCTGCGCACGCGCGCGCTGGTGCGTGCCGAGGCCGCCAGCCGCGATGCCGCGCGCCGCCTGCTGCGCCGGGTCGGCCTGGGCGGCTACGAGGACAGCCCCGCGGACGCAATGCCGTACGGCGCGCTCAAGCGCCTGGAGATCGCACGCGCCCTCGCCGCCCAGCCGCAATTGCTGCTCCTCGACGAACCGGCGGCGGGCCTCAACGCCACCGAGGCACGCGAGATCGACGGCCTGATCAAGCAGGTCGCAGCCGACGGCACCGCGGTGGTGCTGGTCGAACACAACATGCGCCTCGTGATGGAAGTGTCGGACCACGTGTTCGTGCTGGATCACGGGCGCAAGCTCGCCGAGGGCACGCCATCGGAGGTCGCCCGCGACCCGCGCGTGATCGAGGCTTACCTGGGCACCGAGGCGGCGGCCGCCGCGACCACGGGAGGGCCCGATGCTGCAGGTTGAAAGGCTCGACAGCCGCTACGGCCGCATCCCCGCCCTGAGTTCCGTCAGCCTGGACGTCGGCGACGGCGAGCTGGTCGCGCTGGTCGGCGCCAACGGCGCCGGCAAGTCCACCTTGTTGCGTGCGATTTCCGGCGTGCAGCCGGTCACCGCCGGTGCGATCCGTTTCGACGGCCAGGACCTCGCGCCGATGCATGCGCGCAAACGCGTGCAGTTGGGCATCGTGCAGGTGCCCGAGGGCCGCCAGGTGTTCGGGCCGCTCAGCGTCGAGGACAACCTCAAGCTGGGCGCGTTCGCGCGCGGCGCCCGCGACGGATTGGCGAAGATCTTCAGCCTCTTTCCCGCGCTGGCCGACAAGCGCTGCGAACTGGCCGGCAACCTGTCGGGCGGGCAGCAGCAGATGCTTGCGATGGGCCGCGCGCTGATGGCCGAACCGCGGCTGCTGCTGCTGGATGAGCCCAGCATGGGGCTGGCGCCCAAACTGGTGGCGGAGATCTTCGCCTGCATTTCCGCGCTCAAGAAACTGGGCACCACCATCCTGCTGGTGGATCAGAACGCCCGCGCCGCGCTCGGCATCGCCGACCGCGGCTACGTGATGGAAACCGGCCGCGTCGTGCTCGCCGGTTCCGCGAACCAGCTGCTGCACGACCCGCAGGTGCAGCGCGCCTATCTCGGTGGATAAGGACACGAAGGAAGAACATGAAACCCACATTGCAGGCGGGTCTCCGCCACAAAGCGAAGTTCGAAGTGACGCGCGACCGCACCATCGACTTCATGGGCGAGAAGGCCCGCGTGTATGCGACCCCGATGCTGGTGCGCGACGTGGAGGTCGCCTGCCGCGAGCTGCTGCTTGCGCACCTCGATGCCGGCGAAGACTCGGTAGGCACGCGCATCGAGCTCGATCACCTCGCCGCCACACCGATGGGGATGCAAGTCGAACTCGACATCGAGCTGGCCGAAGTGAAGGGCCGCGCTGTCACATTCAAGGTCGAAGGCCGTGACGGCGTGGACACGATCTGCCCCGCTACGCACCAGCGATTCATCGTCGACGTGGCGCAGACGGAGAAGCGGCTGGCGGCCAAGGCCGCGAAGGCGGGGTTGGCGTGAAGACAACAACCGTCACGCGGCGCGTGCCGACGTACTGCTACCAGTGCGTCGCCGGGCCGGACCTGCTCACCGTGAAGGTGCAGGACGGCGTGGCGACGGAGGTCGAGCCCAATTTCTGCGCCGCCGACGTGCATCCCGGCGGCGGCAAGGTCTGCGTCAAGGCTTACGGGCTGGTGCAGAAGACCTACAACCCGAACCGGGTGCTGTCGCCAATGAAGCGCACCAACCCGAAGAAGGGCCGACACGAGGACCCGGGCTTCGTTCCGATCTCGTGGGACGAGGCCATGGAGCTGATCACCGCCAAGCTCAACGCGGTGCGTGAAACGGGTCTCACCGACGAATCCGGCTATCCCCGCGTGGCCGCGAGCTTCGGCGGCGGCGGCACCCCGCAGTCGTACATGGGAACCTTCCCGGCCTTCCTGGCCGCGTGGGGCCCGGTCGACATGGGCTTCGGCTCGGGGCAGGGCGTCAAGTGCTACCACTCCGAGCACCTGTACGGCGAGTTCTGGCACCGTGCCTTCATCGTCGCACCCGACACGCCCTCGTGCAATTACCTGATCTCGTGCGGTGCGAACGTCGAGGCTTCCGGCGGCGTCGCCGGCGTCTGGCGGCACGCCAAAGCGCGCGTGCGCGGCATGAAGCGCGTGCAGGTCGAGCCGCACCTGTCGGTCACCGGCGCCTGCTCGGCCCAGTGGGTGCCGATCAAGCCCAAGACCGACGCGGCGTTCCTCTATGCGCTGATCCATGTGCTGCTGCACGAATTGCCGCGCGAACAGCTGGACCTGCCGTATCTTGGCCGCTATACGGCGTCGCCGTACCTGGTCGGCCCGAACGGCTATTACCTGCGCGACCGCGCCACGCGCAAGCCGCTGGTGTGGGACAAGCGCAGCGGCGCCGCGCGCACGCACGACACGCCGGACATCGACGAGGCGCTGGAAGGCCAGTACCAGGTCGATGCCATCGAGATCGGGCCCGACGACGACGTGCTGGCCGACGGCCTGCTGACGGGCGAGACCTCGTTCGGCAAGTTGCTGGCGCACATGAAGCCCTATTCGCCCGAATGGGCCGAGGGCGTGTGCGACGTCAAGGCCGGCGTGATCCGCAAGATCGCGCAGGAGTATTCCGAACACGCCTGCGTCGGCCAGACGATCGAGATCGAAGGCAAGACGATGCCGTTCCGGCCGGTGGCGGTGTCGCTCGGCAAGACGGTGAACAACGGCTGGGGCGGCTATGAGTGCTGCTGGGCCCGCACGCTGCTGGCGGTGCTGGTCGGCGCGCTGGAAGTGCCGGGCGGCACGATCGGCACGACGGTGCGGCTGGTGCGGCCGATGTCGCAGCGACTCGCAGCGGCCAAGCCCGGCCCGGACGGGTTCATGCACTACCCGCTGAACCCGACCGACAAGGCCCATTGGTCGGCCAAGCCGAATATCCGCAACGCGTACCGCACGATGATCCCGCTGGCCGCCGACGGCCCGTGGAGCCAGGCGCTCGGACCGACGCACTTCTCCTGGATGTTCCTGGACGAAACGCCGGTCGGCCTGCCGCGCGTCACGCTGCCCGACGTCTGGTTCGTCTATCGCACCAACCCCGCGATCTCGTTCTGGGACACGGCGGCTCTCGGCGAGAAGATGGCGCGCTTCCCGTTCGTGGTCGCATTCGCCTACACCCGCGACGAGACCAACCATTTCGCCGACATATTGCTACCCGAGGCCACCGACCTGGAAAGCCTGCAGCTGATCCGCATCGGCGGCACCAAGTTCATCGAGCAGTTCTGGGACCACGGCGGTTTCGCCTTGCGCCAGCCGGCCGTGGCCGCCCGCGGCGCCGCGCGCGACTTCACCGAGATCGCCAGCGAGCTGGCCCAGCGCACCGGCCTCACGGCGAAATACGTCGCCGCCATCAACAAGGGCGCCGGCGGCGTGCCGCTCAAGGGCGAGCACGGCGACTTTTCGCTGCCGACCGACCGCAGCCACAGCCTCGAGGACATCTGGGACGCGATCTGCCGCGCCGCCAGCTCCGAGCTGAGCGACGGGGCCGAAGTGAACGGGCTCGAGTGGTGGAAGGAGCACGGCCTCGCGACGCGGCCCTTCCCGCGCAGCGACTGGTACCTGTTCCCGACGATGGTGGAGCGCGGCCTGCGCTTCGAGCTGCCGTACCAGGAGCGGTTGGCGCGGGTGGGCGCCGAGCTCGGCCGGCGCCTGCACGAGAACGACATGAACTGGTGGGACACGCAGCTGGCGGAGTACCAGGCACTGCCCGCGTGCAAGGACTTCAATGCGCCCTGGCAGGCGGCCGTGGTCGCCGCCGGCGGCCAGCCGCAGGACTATCCGTTCTGGCTGCTCACCGCGCGCAGCATGCAGTACGCGTGGGGCGGCAACGTCGGCATGCAGATGATCAAGGAAGTGGCCGACAACATCGCCGGCCACAAGGGCGTGATCATCAACACCGGCACGGCCACGCGCCTGGGGATCGCGGACGGCGACCGCATCGAGGTCGCCACGCCGCAGCGCAAGGTCACGGGCCGCGCGGTGCTGCGCCAGGGCATCCGGCCGGACACGCTGCTCATGCTCGGGCAGTTCGATCACTGGGCCACCCCGCTCGCGAAGGACTTCGGCGTGCCGAGCATGAACAGCCTGGCCACCATGTCGCTGGCTCTCACCGATGCGACCGGCTCGGGCGCCGACATCGTTCGCGTGAAGGTCGGCAAAGCGAAGGAGGCCGCGGCATGACACGCTGGGCCATGGTTGCCGACTTGCGGCGCTGCGTGGGCTGCCAGTCCTGCACCGCCGCGTGCAAGCACGCCAACGCGACGCCGCCCGGCGTGCAGTGGCGGCGCGTGCTCGACGTGGAAGTGGGCGAATACCCGGACGTGCAGCGCGCGTTCGTGCCGGTCGGCTGCCAGCACTGCGACGAGCCGCCCTGCATGGACGTGTGCCCGACCACGGCGACGAGGAAGCGCGCCGACGGCATCGTCACGATCGACTACGACCTGTGCATCGGCTGCGCGTACTGCGCGGTGGCGTGTCCCTACCAGGCGCGCTACAAGACCGACCTGGTGGACTTCGCCTACGGCAAGACGCCGACCGCGAACGAGGCGCTGCGCCACGACGACGCCAAGCGCTCGGTCGCCACCAAGTGCACGTTCTGCGTCGACCGCATCGACACCGGGCTGGAGCAGGGCAAGGTGCCCGGAATCGATCCCGAGGCGACGCCCGCCTGCGTCAACTCGTGCATCGCCGAGGCGCTGGCGTTCGGCGACATCGAGGACCCGCAAAGCAACGTCTCCCAGCTGCTGGCCGAGAACCAGCACTTCCGCATGCACGAGGAGCTGGGCACCGGCCCGGGCTTCTTCTACCTCTGGGATCGGAATCGCAAATGAGCTACGGACCCAACCCCTGGCAGCAGGCGCACTGGGACTGGCGCGCCGCGGGCAACTTCATGTGCGGCGGCGCCGGCAGCGGCCTGATCGTGTTCACCGTGCTGTCCGGCATTGCCGGGCTCGCGCAGGTGCTGTTGCTGTTGGCCGGCATGGGCCTGGTCGGCCTCGGCCTGCTGTGCGTCTGGCTGGAGATCGGGCGGCCGCTGCGCGCGCTCAACGTCTTCATCAATCCGCGCACTTCCTGGATGTCGCGCGAGGCGATCGTGTCGATCCTGCTGTTCGGGCTGGGCCTGGGCCTGGCCGCGGGCGTGCGCAGCTGGGCAGCGCCGCTGGTGCTGGTCGCGCTCGCCTTCATGTACTGCCAGGCGCGCATCGTGCAGGCGGCGCGCGGCATCCCGGCGTGGCGCGAGCCGCTCACCGTCCCGCTGTTGCTCGCGACCGCGCTGGCCGAGGGCGCGGGCCTGTTCTGGCTCGGCACGGTGTGGCTGGCGATGCCAGGCGCGCTGTTGGCGCTGCTCTTCGCGGCGCTGGTCCTCGGGCGCTGGCTGCTGTGGCGGGCGTGGCGCGGCCGCATCGCGGCGAGCGCCGCCGCCCCCGCGCTGCGCGCCATCGACGAGGGCGGGCGCAACCTGCTCTGGCTGGGCACGGCCGCGCCGCTCGTGCTCGCCGCGCTGCCGGCGCTCGGGCTGCTCGGGGGCGGCTGGGGCAGCGCACTGCTCGCCGCCGCGGGCGTGCTGGCCGCGGCGACCGGGCTGCAGTTCAAGTTCACGCTCATTACCCGAGCTTCGTTCAACCAGGGCTTTGCCCTCGCACGGCTGCCGGTACGCGGCGCGCCGCGCACGTAGACAACGCAGGAGACACAGAATGGGTGCACTCTCGACAGCAGAAACCGGCCAGCGCGAACGCAGTTACCTGCACGCTGAATTCGAAACCATGCCGCGCGAGCAGCTGGCCAAGCTGCAGCTCGAACGGCTGCGGGCCACCGTTGCCAATGCCTACGAAAACGTGCCGCTGCACCGCCAGCGGCTGGAGGCGGCGGGCATGCGGCCGGGCGACCTGCGCAGCCTGGACGACGTGGCGCGGCTGCCGTTCACGGTCAAGACGGACCTGCGCGACCAGTATCCGTTCGGGATGTTCGCCCGGCCCCAGAACGAGCTGGCGCGGCTGCACGCTTCGTCCGGCACCACCGGCAAGCCGACGGTCGTCGGCTACACCCTGCAGGACCTCAGTAACTGGGCGGACCTGATGGCGCGATCGCTGTACACCGGCGGGGTTCGGCCCGGCGACGTGGTCCACAACGCCTACGGCTATGGCCTGTTCACCGGCGGCCTGGGCGCGCACTACGGCGCCGAGCGCCTGGGCGCCGTCGTGGTGCCCATGTCGGGCGGCTCCACGGAGCGCCAGGTCGGCCTGATCATGGACTTCAAGGCGCGCGTGCTCTGCGCGACGCCTTCATACGCGCTCGCGATCGCCGAGGTCGCGCTGCAGCAAGGCGTGGACCTGCGCAAGAGCGCGCTGCGCATCGGCATGTTCGGCGCCGAACCCTGGAGCGCGGCCATGCGCCACGAGATCGAAGCGCGCATCGGCCTGAAGGCGGTGGACATCTACGGGCTGTCCGAGATCATGGGCCCGGGCGTCGCCTGCGAGTGCGAGTGCCAGGAAGGCCTGCACGGCTGGGAAGATCATTTCCTGTTCGAGGTGATCGACCCGGAGAGCGGCAAGGCGGTGGCGGAAGGGCAGGCGGGCGAACTCGTGATCACCACGCTGACCAAGCAGGCGCTGCCGATGCTGCGTTACCGCACCCGCGACATCACGC